>JBFJZV010000157.1:0-8244 GCA_041621915.1 Acidimicrobiia bacterium
ACCGTGGACATCGCCGAGGCGCTCGACTTCGTGCGCACCAACCACCGGGGCATCCTCCTCACCTACCGCTCCGGGGGGAGCCCGCAGATGTCGCCGATCGCCGCCGGCGTCGACGACGAGGGCCGGGGGGAGGTCAGCAGCCGGGAGACCGCCTACAAGGTGAAGAACCTGCGGCGCGACCCGCGGGCGTCGCTGTGCATGTTCACGGACGGCTGGTACGGCAAGTGGATCCAGATCGACGGCACCGCCACGATCCTGTCGCTGCCCGACGCGCTGGAGCCGCTGGTGGACTACTACCGGCGCATCGCCGGCGAGCACCCCGACTGGGACGAGTACCGGCAGGCGATGCGCAGCGAGCGGCGGGTGCTGATCAGAATCTCCCCGGAGCGGGCCGGGCCCGACCGCAGCGGCTGATCAGTCGGGGAACGGCGCGCCGGCGATGCGCCGCCGCAGCATCCCCCACCGCTGCAGGAATCGCGCCCGGCAGTACTCGGGCTGGGCGCCCACCTCGCGGTCGAGCGCCCGCCACGCCTCCCACCGCCACGGCCCGCGCGGCCAGCGCTCGACGACCGCTTCGACGGCCTGGGGCGGGAGGCGCTCGTAGCGGATCCCGGCCACGTCGAGGTTGGTGCCGGCCTGGAGCAGAGGCGCCTCGATCCCCCCGGCCCGCCGGGGCACCCAGACGTTGAGGTGGAGCGCCACCGCCTTCGCCACGTCGTCGCCCGCCACCGGCCGGGCCGCCCGGGCGCCGCGCACGGCGAAGCACGGCGCGTCCATCTCGCCCGGCTGCCGGCGGTACGCCTCGGTGAGGCCCAGGTCGTGCAGCATCGCCATCGCGAACAGCTTCTCGCGGTCGACTTTGGGGTGCTTCACGCCGAGCATCAACCCGAAGGCATAGACCCGGAAGCAGTGGTTCTGCAGCCAGGGCGGGGAGACCCGCCGGCATAGCGCCTCGGCCTCCCGGGCCAGGTCGCCGGTGGGGAGCTGCGTGTCCAGGTCTTCGTAGATCGGCCGCAGCTCGGCGGCTGGTAGCGGCCGGGGCCAGCCGAGCTTCTCGATGCCGTGGCGGGCCAGCTCCGGCAGCCCCTGCACCAGCACCAGGTCCAGCCGGTCCCGCAGGCGGAGCACGCCGCCCGTGTCGTCCCCCCACGCCAACGTGCCGACCCGGGCCATCAGGCCGCCTTTCGGAAGCCGAGCGCCAGCAGCCAGCCGCCGACGACCAGCAGCGCCGCCAGCGGCGAGAGGCGCTGCGCGGCAGTGACGATCTGCTGCGTCCGCCAGGCGTTGACATCGGTCGGGCAGTCCGGGTCGAGGCTGCAGAACTCCACCTCCAAAACCCGCCACGTCCCGTCGGTGGCCCGCCGGTAAACGAACTGCTGGAGCTGCTCGGCCTCGGGGTCCGCCCCGGGGCGCGCCTTCGGCTCCACCGGCAGCACCAGCACCTCACGGTCGGCTAGTGGCACGTCGGCGGCGTCCTCGGGCCGCTCCAGCACGCGCTGCTCGGTGATCGTCACGACCGAGTCACCGGGCGGGCCGGTCACGTTGACCCAGCTCCCGTCCGGCGCCGTGTAGCACACGGGAGCGTCCGGGTCGGCGTCCAGCGCGAACGGTTGCTCCTCGACGAACTCCTCCTTCTTGTCGCCCGGATCGAGGTCGACCGGGCCAAGCCGGAGCATGCGGCTGCCGAACGGCGACACCTCGCCCACCGGGCAGGTGAGTTCCACCGGCAGCGCCGAAGTGTTGACGGGGGCGGGCCTCAGCAGGACGTCGGGAAGCCGGTAGGCGGCGCGCTCGGGCAGCTCCTCTGCGTCGGCGGTGGGCTCGGGCGGCTGGCGGGTCGGCGGGTTCTTCGGCCCGTCCGAGGCCAGCAGCTCCTCGAGGTAGGGCACGAGCAGGGCCGCCGTGAGCCGGTGGCCCTCCGGCTTGGGGTGGATGCTGCCGTGGAACCAGTTGGCCGGGTTGAGCCGGTCCACGATGTTGCCCTGCACGGGGTGGAGGTTGAGGACGTTCACGGCGGCGTCCTCGTGGCCGTCGCCCTGGCACACCCGGGCGCCCTCGTAGGCGAACAGGGCCGGCTCGAAGAAGTTGACGCCGGCGTTGAAGGCGGCGATGCGCACCTGCTCGGCGAGCGTGGTGGTGAACTCGAACATGAAGGCATGCTCGGCCTCGTCGATCGGCGACCAGCCGCATCCCTCCTCGGTCACGCTCACCGAGTACGGCAGGACCACGACGGGCGTGTCGTCGCCCACCTTCTCCTTGATCTTCCGGAGAGCCTGCTCGATGGTGGGGCCCTGCTGGGCCAGGTTGGTGAGCCACGGCAGGCGAAACTCGGCGCACGAGCCGGGGAAGGCGCATCCGGTGATGTCGCCGAACAGCGCGTCGTTGCCACCGATGGTGAGGAGCACCGCCTTGATCTGCGCAATCGACTGCTCGTCCTCCGGCAGGTTGTCGAGCTGGGGCAGCTTGCCGGCGACGTCGTCCGGCGAGTTCTCCTGCTGGCCCACCTCCCAGATCTCGGCGGCCTTCGCAGCGGAGCAGGCGTAGAAGTCGAGCCCCATGCCCATCTCCGCCGCCACGAGGTAAGCGAAGGCGGTCGAGGTGCGGCGGCACTCGTTGGAGCCCTCGTCGTTGGTGCCCGCGAAGAACTCCGGCGCCCCCTCGCCGGAGCTGTAGGAGTCGCCGAGGCCCAGGATGCGCTCGTTGGCGTCGACGTCGGGTGGCTGGAGCGGGGCGTCGTCGACGCGGGGGATGAGCACCCACACCACGGTGATTCCCACCAGCGCCACGAGCAGGAAGCCCTCGCCGCGGAACACGAGCGATGCGCCGAGGGCGGCGCCGAAGAGCCCGGCGACCAGCCAGGCCCAGAACGGCAGGCTGGAGGCCACGAGCAGCGGCACCGCCACGAGCAGCGCGACGGCGCCGACCAGCCGGGCGCCTCCCCGGCTCAGCGGGCGCAGCTCGGCCTCGGGCCAGGCGATGCTGACCGTGACGAAGCCGAACAGGATCGCCACCGCGCCGGGTGCCGCCAGTGCCACGCCGAGCCCCGCCGCCGCGCCGATGGCGACGGCGCCCAGCAGGATCAGCACCCCCCCGGCCACCGCGCACCGCCACGACCGCGCCTCGTCGGGCGGCTCAGGGGCGCAGAACGGGCGGATGCCTATGCGGAATATCAGGAAGCCGGCGGCGCCGGCCACGACCGTCACGGCCAATGGCAGCAGCCCGAGCGCATGGACCGCCACGGCGGCGGCGGCGAGTCCGACCCCGCCGCCCACCCACCAGGCGGAGCCGGAGTGGCCGAGGTGGTACAGAGCGCTGCTGAGCGGCAGCAGGCCCAGGATCACGACCCCCACGCCCAGGGCCCCGATCGCGGGCGAGTCGGAGACGAAGGCCAGCACGACGACGCCGATCCCGGCCGCCACGCCGACGACCCCGGCGACGAGGCAGCGAACCGCCGCGCCGGCGCATCGGTCGCGCACCACGTCGTTGGCCTTCCTCAGGCCGAGCGCGGCCGCACCCAGCCCGATGACGCCGAGCACGAACGACCAGCCCAGGCCGCGAGAGATGGCGCTGATCGCGACGGCGACGATGGCGATCCCGAGCACCATCCACAAGACGCCCCACTTGCGGGCGGTGGCGAGCGGGCCCGGCGTAGGCGAAGGCAGCGCGGGTGGTGCAGTCATGTTTCCCCCTTTACCGACGCCGAGTGTACGCGCCGCAGCCCGCGATCAGCTAGTGCCGTTCGTACCGTCCGCAGGCCTCACCATCACAGCACCGCTCCGGCGAGCCGCTCGACCACGCCCGGCCCCGCAGTTCGTTGAGGAGGAGCATTGCGCGGGCGGCTCCGGCCGCTTTCCAGAGCGGCGAGGCGGCCCGCCAGCCTCGGGAACCCCCCGGCGGCGGCGAAGCCGTCGACGAGCACCTGGGCCTCGCCAACCACCGGCCGGGGGCGGCGGCCCACAGGTGCGCCGCTCCCGGACTGTTCGGCCGTTTGCCACGACGCGGTCAGCTCGGCGAACGACCATCCCCACTGCCCCGGCTCGAGGCTACCGGTCAGCAGCAGGCGGTCGCCCCGTCCCCGCAGCACGCTGTGGCGGCCGGCTCGGCGACGTGCATGACATCGGCGTCGGCGAGCACGGTGTAGACCTCCCACTGGGCGCCGTCGGGGTCGGTGACCCACACCTTGTCCTGGGTGGCGTAGCAGCAGGTGACGCCCTCTTCGGCCTTGGTGACGAGCCCGGCCGCCTCCAGGCGGTCGCCGGCCTCCACGACGACGTCGGTCGAGTCGACCTCCACGCCGAGGTGGTTGAGCGAGCCGCCGGCGCCCTTCTTCTCGATGAGGACCAGCTTCAGCGGCGGGGAGTCGATGGCGAAGTTGGCGTACCCGTCGCGCCGCTTGGCGGGGGCGGCGTCGAAGAGCTTGGAGTAGAAGTCGACGGCGGTGTCGACGTCGTCGACGTTGATGGCGAGCTGCACGCGGGACATGGCGGGAACCTCCGTAATATCGATGACGGTCGATATGTTGCCATACGCATCGATGTCTGTCAATATGTCTTCTGTGAAGAAGCCCGTCGCCCTGCTCGAGGAGTGCTGCCCCCCGCTGGTGGGCGCCGACCTCGACGCCGCCGAGGCCGAGCGCCTGGCCGCCCTGCTGAAGGTCGTCGCCGACCCGGCCCGCCTCCGCCTGCTCAACATCCTCGCCGCCACCGACGAAACGTGCGTCTGCGACCTGACGGAGCCGCTCGGCCTGACCCAGCCGACCGTCAGCCACCACCTCAAAGTGCTGCACGAAGCCGGCTTCACCACGCGGGAGCGCCGCGGCAAGTGGGTGTACCACCGCCTGGTGCGCGACCGCCTGGACGAGCTGGCGGGCGCCCTCGCCGGCTGAGCCGGGCTCAGCTGCTCAGCTTCACAAGCCGCACCGCTGCCTTTCGCTCGACGACGCGGAACGCCAGCGCCTCCTCGACCACGAGCTCGTGCTCCGGAGCGCTCCGAAGATGGCGCACCCGCCAGCCGCCGCCATAGTGGAACTCGTAGTTGCCGCTCGTTGTGCTGACGACGCAGCCGTGGTCGAGCCCCGGGAGACGGTGGATGCCCTTGGCTGCGATGTCCGTGATCGCTTTGACGTCAGTGGCAGCGGTGGGTGGGCTCCATTCGCCATCGGTCGGGAGCAGCACGGCGAACGGGCCGTCGATGCCGGCGTTGCCGATCGTTTGGACCGCCTTCTCGACAGCAGCTCTCAGATGCACGTCGACTGGATCGCCTACCGATTCGCCGACCGGCTGACTCGCGTGGTTGTCCGGGTGGCCGGATACGGGATTGCCGAGTATCCCGTCGATGCCGCCGAGGTTCGGTTCCAGCCCCTCGGTCGCCTGCTGATAGAAGATCGCCCGGACCTCCGCGGCGGCCGCGGCGTCGGCGATGGCCCTGCACCCGGTGTCCGGCCAGGGATCGTTGCCGTCGACGACACTGGCCGGAGCGACCTCGAACGTCTTGCGGAGCACCACGAACGGCTGGACCTTCCGCACCCGCAGCTTGATGCCGGGCGTGAAGTCCTGTTCCTCGCGCTCCTGGATGCCCCAGAAGTCGGCCGCCGCCTGCTCCCAAGGCTTGGGCTCCGCTCCGAGGAGCGTTCTATGCGCCAGCCGTTTGGACAGCTCGCCGGTGAGTTGTTTGGAGAGCGCCTCGATTCGCATGGTGGTGTGGTCGTTCGCCACTCACTTCTCCTCGTCGGTCGCCAACATGACCTCGGTCTTCCAGCGTTCGAACTCGGCGACGTCGCGAAGCGGCTCGAGGTCGGGGTCCTTGTCGATCCACACCGGCGGCTGGCGCAGCTCGCAGTGCGGGTCGTTGACCGCGAGGCGCAAGAGGCGTATGGCGGTTCGGACGTGCGCGCCTCGCTCGTGCTCGATCGTCGCCTGCTCGGGTGTCGCTAGCGCGATGACCTTCGTGTCGATCGCGACGAGGGTCGCGTAGAAGCAAGCTGCGTTGTAGCGGGCCACCCAGCCACTGTCGTCCCGTGTCACGAGCCTGTCCACGACGGGCGCTACGTCGACAGCGCGCCGCCGCTCCTCGACCGCCGCGTACGGGCTCGGCGCTCTGTCGACACGGGCGAGCGCGAGGCTCGCCTCGATCTTCTGCTGCGCCACCTCCACCCTGCCCACCTCGCGCAGCCGAGCCGCCCGGTCGCCGCGCAGCGGCTGCCAGTGGCTGCGCTCCGACTGGTTCAGGCTGTTCCACAGCAGCGTGGGGAGGTCGAGGTTGGACCGTACGTGGCGCAGTTCGAGTTTCGCGAGGTGCAGGAACGCGAAGCGAGCCAGGCGACGGTCGAGAGCCATCGGCTGGCCCCTGGAGACGCGCTCCCGTAGCTCCTCCACGGTCGTGACGTCGAGCACGTCGGCCTCGAAGCCGGAGTCGGCGAGCAGGCGGTCGAGAGCGCCGCATGCGTGGAACTGGTCCACGAGGTCCTGGCGGCGCGTCGTCTTGACATTCGGTGAGAACCACACGGACTCGAGCTTGCCGGCGACGAAGTCCAGCGACACGGCGAGCCGGTAGCCGGCCAGCCATTGGTGGGGATGCCGAGCACGCACCGCCAGGTGCTCCTGCAGCGCGTCGAGCTTGCGGTCCTTGATGTCGTACCGGTGAGCCAGCTCGATCCTTACCAGCGCATTGCCGGGGCTGGCGGCCCGGGCGCGCTCGAGGCGCTCGATGTCGGCATCGACCTTCTCGAGACGCGCCTTCTCGCTGCGCCCGGCGACGGGCGCCCCGGCTCGGTGGAACTCGGCCAAGGCGCGCCCGTCCGCCGACTTCCAACGCGCCCAGGTGGGTTGCGTCTTGCTCTGGTCGAGCAGGACGCGGGCGACGAAGTACCCGGCGTTCTCGATCGACTCGTGCTCGGACTCGCCGGGGAGCGCCCCGACCGCGACCACCTGCCCCGTGCGCGCGTCGCTGAGCGTCACCGAGGTCAGGTGCTTCGGAGCTCCCGACCCGTCCTCGCCCGCCTTGCCCTTGTCGCCGGCGTCGATGGATTTGGTGCCGGCGTTCTTGGAACTGTCGCCGGCGTCCTTGGTCTTGGCGTCTGCATCCTTGGCCTTGTCGCCGTCTTGCTTGGCCGCCGGGCCGCGATGGAGCGCCTCCACGTTGTAGCCCCCGGCCGGGAAGGAGATCTTCTGGATCGCCGTCAAGATCGCCTGCACCGGCTTGCCTTTTTCCTCCCCGGCGAGGGTCGTGGCCACCGATCCGAGGTCGGTCGCCGACAGCGCTCCCGGCACCGTGGCGGGGTTGCGGATGTCGCGGGCGATCGTGTGGGCCAGCAGCGCCTGCGCCTTCTCCTTGCTCGCAGCCCCCTCGATGGCCTTCACCGTCACCGGACCCGCAAGCCTGCGACCGTTGACGATCTCCAATCTCCGGTAGCCGATCAGCGCCAGCAACGCGAGCACGATCCAGCCCACGACCCCGAGCGTCGTCGTCGACTCCGCCCCGGCGATCTCGGCCAACCCGCGGTCGACCAGTGTCCCGGCGCCGGACTCGACGCGCGCGGCGAGTTCGCTGGGACCGCCGCCGGCATCCGGCGCGGCGTCCTGCGGCAGTACCAGCGGCGTGCCTTCGCCAGGCACCACGACGACCTGCCCCTTGCTCGTGTCGATGGTTTCCGGGCCCGACACCTTCGGGTCGCCCTCCGGGGCGACCAGCACCACCGTCGTCGCCTCTTCCGGCTCTACCAGCTCGCCGATACCGACCACGACGGCGTCCATGGCAAGCAGCAACGGCTCCTGGTGCGGGCGGCGAAGCCGGTACACGTCGCCACCGCCGGTTGGCGTGCCGCTGAGCGTATCGCCGTCGCCCTCCACGGGGAGCGTGGCAGCGTCGGGCACCTTGTCGCACCTCAGCAGGGCGGCCTGCTGCACCCGGCGATCGATCGCAACGACGATCTGCTTCCCGCCCGTGCATGTTGTCGAGGCGGGCTCACCGTCGAACTCGAGATCGGCGAGCGAGCTTTGCTCGACCGACGGCGAGTCCCCGAACTGCACCGACCGCGAGTCGATGGCGAGCAGGGTCACGAGCTCGGCCTCGGCTCGTACGGCGTCGACGACCACTACTCGGTCACCGTCCAGGTCGCCCAGGTCGTCCGGCAGCCCGGCCGCCGCCGCGCCGTCGTCGAGTCGCACCTCAGGCGTACGTTCCCCGCGCAGGTCCAGCGCCGCCAGGCCACCGGCGAGTGCCAAGGCGACCATGAGCGCCACCCAG
>JBFJZV010000158.1:0-8216 GCA_041621915.1 Acidimicrobiia bacterium
AAACCCGACGGCGTGGACGAGGGCATCGTGGCGGGCCTCTACCGCTGGGCCGAGGCGCCGGAGGGGCCCGACCGCCACGCCACCTTGCTGTTCAGCGGCACGGCCCAGGCGGCGGCCCGCGAGGCGCAGGCCGAGCTTGCCGAGCACTACGGGGTCGGAGTCGAGCTGTGGTCGGCGACGTCGTACAAGAAGCTGCGCGAGGAGGCGATGGACGTCGAGCGGTGGAACCTGCTCCACCCCGGCGAGGAGCGGCGCACGCCGCTCGTCACCCGGCTGCTCGAGGGGGCTCCCGGCCCGTACGTCGCAGTGACCGACTACATGAAGGCGGTGCCCGACCAGGTGGGCCGCTGGGTGCCGGGCCGCTTCCTGCCGCTGGGCACCGACGGGTTCGGCCGGTCCGACACCCGCGAGCGGCTACGCCGCTTCTTCGAGACCGACACCGGCCACGTGGTGGTGGCGGTGCTGTCCGCGCTGGCCGAGGAGGGCACGGTGGCCGCCGCGGTGGTCAAGGATGCCATCGCCCGCTACGACGTCGATCCGAACCGCCCGCCCCCTCGGATCACCTGGCCACCGGGGTAGCTCACCCGGTGGTGATGCCGCTCAGCGCGGCGACGAGGAACGCAGCCAGCACGTAGCCGGCGCCGCCAGCGCCGTGACCACCAGCATGGCCGCGATGCTCACCACGGCGATTCCCCGGGTCGCGCGCCGCAGCCGGGCGCGCTGTGCGTCCACCATGATTCCCCCAATCAGGTCTGCCAACTGAGACGCGACGGGGTGGCCGTTGATACACGCGGGTAGCCTCCAGCCACCATGGCGTACGACGAAGGGCTCGCCGAGCGCATCCGCGATCACCTCGGCGACACGCCGGGGATCACCGAGAAGCCGATGTTCGGCGGGCTGTCGTTTCTGCTGCACGGCAACATGTCGGTGGGGATCGTCGGCGAGGAGCTGTGCGTGCGGGTCGGCAAGGAGCGCCACGACGAGCTGGTCAGCGAGCCGGGCGCCCGGATCATGGACTTCACCGGCCGGCCGATGCAGGGCTGGCTGTTCGTCGCCCCTGAGGGCTTCGACGACGACGCCGACCTCGCCGTCTGGGTGAGCCGCGGCCTCGACTTCGCAGCCTCGCTGCCGCCCAAGTAGGTACGCTCTCCCCCAGGACGAGGGCTGGAAAGGGGGCCATCCGTGGTACGTCGGCTGCTGCGCAGCGTCCGGCGGGCGATCCGGCTGCGGCTGCGCGCCGTGCGCCGGCTCGTCGATCGGGCGCTGCGCTTCTTCACGAACGGGGTCACCGTCGCCCCCCTCCCGGGCGCGGTGGTGACGCAGTGCGGCGGCGCCGACTGGCGGGTCACGTTCCGGCTCGCCCGGCCGTCGGGCCGGGGCGGCTACGTCGTGCAGCAGGTCGACGAGCACCGCGACCTGGCCGGGTGCGACGGCGCCGCCGGCGGCGCCACGTCGCAGGCGACCTACTGGGTGGCCTGGGAGGTGCTGCCACGCCAGCGGATCTTCACGGCCCGGCTGCGGGACGAGGTCGCATTCGACGACGCGTACGTCGAAGCCAACCACGCCAACCAGGACGGCTCCATCGACGTGCTGGGCACGGTCCGCTTCTTCGAGGACGTCGCCCTCCCCCCGGACATGGTCGCCTTCAACCCCGACACCCGGGCGGGGCGGCTGCCTTCCACCACCACCCGGCCGAAGTTCTTCACGAGCCTCGGTGCCTCGTACCACGACCTGGCGGTGGCCTGGAACTGCTGCGAGGACCCGCCGCCCGAGCCCAACGTCGTCATGGTCCCCGGGCGCGACGATCCTGCGCCGCCGCCGGAGCCCCCGCCCGTGCTGGACGGCGAGGCCGCCGGCATCATCGCCTCGGTGCCGCCGTGGACGGACGGCCGCTACGACGAGCCCAAGACCCGGGCCCTCGCCGCGGCAGCCGCCCGGGCCGGTGACGTGTCGAACTTCCAGCTGCGGGCGGCGATCCGGGCCTTCGAGACCGCCCACGGCAGCGCCGCCGACGGCACCCGCCAGCTCTCCCGCGTCTATCTGCTGCTGCGCGCGGTGTTCGACCTCCCGGAGTGGGTGGCGCGCGCCGACGCCAGGGTGTTCGGTGGCTGGAACCACCCGTCGGTCGGCAGGCCCGACCAGCCCGCCTTCCGGCTGGCGTGGCCCCTCGCCCGCAATGCGGACGGCAGGCTGGTGGTGGAGGGCGAGTTCGAGAGCTACCGGGGCCTGCCCTACGACGCCACCGCCGAGTTCGACTACCTGGCGGCGCGCTTCGACCGCCGCTGACGCGCCCCGGGCCGGCTACCAGGTGAGCGGGTCGGTGAAGCGGGTGCGCAGGAACTCACCGTGGCGGGCCAGCGCCTCCAGGTCCCTGAGCACCACGTCGTGCTCCATCGCGTCGAGCTGCGACCGCAGCAGCTCGAGCTGTTCCAGCAGGACCGACCGGGCGGAGCGACCGCCGCGCCGGACGCGCCGGTACGCAGCCGGCACCCGGAGGTAGCTCGTCAGCGTCTGCGGCAGGTACTCGAACGCCATCTGGCCCAGCACGGTGAGATGCGGCCCGCCGCCCGGCTCCCGTTCGAGCGCCGCGATCAGCGGCAGCGCCTCGGCGCGCAGCCGCTCCAGGGCGTTCGTCACCTGCGCGTCGGTCTCGCGGCGCGCCTGGCCGACGATCCGGTCGAGCGCCCGGCGGATGTTGCGGGCCTCCGCTTCGACGGACAGGTCCAGCGCCGTCGGCGGCGGCCCGGCGACCAGCACGCCCAGGCCGTACCCAGCCGCTGCCAGGAGTGGCCACCACCACGGGCCCAGCAGCAGGCCGGGCAACGCGGCGGAGGCGGCGACTCCCATCCCGAACAGGTTGCGGCGGGACAGGAACCAGGTCATGAAGCGGTCCCAGCGGCTCACGGCTGCACCGCCCAGGCCCGCACCGGGAAGGTGCCCAGCCCCCTGACCTTGGCCGGCACGGCCGAGAACCGGAACGGTCGCTCAGGGTCGATCTCCCGCAGCCCACACAGGTGCTCCACGATCGGGATGCCGGCGGCGAGCAGGCGGCTGTGGGCCGGCCGGTCGCCGTCGCCGGTACTGTCGATGTTGAGGCTGTCGATCCCCACCAGCGCCGGGGCGGCGGCCACCAGGCGGTCCACGAGGCCCGCCGACAGGTACGGGTGGCCGTCGAAGTACGCGTCGGTGCGCCACTTCAGATCCCACCCGGTGAGGAACAGCACCGCATGGCCGGCGAGCTCACCGTCGGGCAGCAGCGACGCCGGCAGCGCCCGCTCGGTCCACCCGGTGGCGTCGACCACCACCCCCGCCAGGTCGGCCAGCGACGCCAGGGGAAGCCCGGCGACGTCCACGCCGCCCCGCCAGCGGTGGGCGGGGGCGTCGAGATAGGTGCCGGTGTTGGCGACCATCTCGATGCGGCCGATGTGGAACTCCACGCCGCCGGCGTAGTGCTCCCGCGACGCCTCGAACGTCAGGTGATCGCCCACCCGGGGCGGCGGCAGCCCGGGGTAGGTCACCATGCCGTCGTGGATCGTGTGGCTGAGGTCGATCAGCGTGGGCATCGGTTTCGATAGCGTACCGCCGGCCATGCTGCTAGCTCGCGTCGCCGAGACCTCCGAAGCGGTCGCCTCCACCTCGGCCCGGCTGGGCAAGATCGAGCTGCTCGCCGGCCTGGTCGCCGAGCTGACGCCGGAAGAGGCCCCCATCGCAGTGGCCTACCTCGCCGGCGAGCTCCCGCAGGGCCGCATCGGGGTCGGTTGGGCGGCGCTGCGCGACCTCGACGCTCCGCCCGCCACCGAGGCCACGGTGCGGCTCAGGGACGTCGACGAGGCGTTCGACGGGATCGCAGCCACGGCGGGGCCGGGCTCGCAGGCCGCCAAGACGCAGGCGTTGCACGACTTGTTCGCCGCTGCCACCGAAGCCGAGCAGCAGTTCCTCCGCCAGTTGTTGTCGGGCAACCTCCGCCAGGGCGCATTGGAGGGCGTCATGGTGGAAGCGCTGGCGAGGGCCGGCGACATCCCGGCGCCCACCGTGCGGCGGGCCGTGATGCTGTCCGGCGACCTGGGCACGGTGGCCGCCGCCACGGTGGCCGACGGACGCGCCGGGCTGCGCCGCTTCGGCCTCACCGTGTTCAACCCGGTGAAGCCGATGCTCGCCCAGACCGCCGACGACGTCGCCGCCGCCCACGTCCGGCTCGGCGCAGGGGAGGCGCTGTGGGAGTGGAAGCTCGACGGCGCCCGGGTACAGGTGCACCGCCGCGGCGACGAGGTGCGCGTCTTCACCCGCAGCCTCAAGGACATCACCGGAGCCGTGCCCGACGTCGTGAAGGCGGCCCGCTCGCTGCCCGTGCGCGGCGTCATCCTCGATGGGGAGGCCATCGGCCTCACCGGCGGCGGTCGCCCCCTCCCGTTCCAGGAGACGATGACGCGGTTCGGCGGGGAGGGAGGCGGGCTGGTCACGGCCTTCTTCGACATCCTCCACCTCGACGGCGACGACCTCATCGACGAGCCGGCCCGCGCCCGGCTACCGGCGCTCGACCGGGCCGTGCCGGCGCCCCTGCGCATCCCCCGCCTGGTCACCGCCGACCCCGCCGCTGCCGAGGCCTTCTTCGCCGAAGCGCTGGCCGCCGGCCACGAAGGCGTGATGGCCAAGGCGCTCGACGCGCCGTACGAGGCGGGCCGCCGCGGCGCGGCATGGATCAAGGTCAAGCAGGCCCACACCCTCGACCTCGTCGTCATCGCCGTGGAGTGGGGGTCGGGGCGGCGGGAGGGGTGGCTGAGCAACCTGCACCTCGGCGCCCGCGACCCGGCCGGCGGCGGCTTCGTGATGCTCGGCAAGACGTTCAAAGGCATGACCGATGCCATGCTCGAGTGGCAGACGCAGCGGTTCCTGGAGCTGGAGACCCGCCGGCGCGGTCACGTGGTGCACGTGCGGCCGGAGCAGGTGGTGGAGATCGCATTCGACGGTATCCAGGCGTCGTCTCGCTACCCCGGCGGGATGGCGCTGCGCTTCGCCCGTGTCAAGGGCTACCGCCACGACAAGTCGGCCGCCGAAGCCGACACCATCGACGCCGTCCGCGCCATCTTCGACGGAGCTAGAGCAGCGCCCCCGGGTTCATGATGCCGGCCGGGTCGAGGGCCTCCTTGGCCGCACGTAGCGCGGCCAGCCACGGCGGCGGCGCCTCGGCGGCGAACGCGGCGCGATGCACCCGGCCCACCGCATGGTGGTGGGTGATCGTGCCGCCCGCGGCCAGGATCGCCGCCGACGCCTCGGCCTTGATCTCGTCCCACATCGCCACCTCGGCGCCGGGCCGGCCCGGGGCGATCACCGTGTAGTAGGGCGCCACGCCGTCCGGGTACGCGTGGGTGAAGCGGCTGGTGACCACCCCGCCGCCGGCGACCCGCTGCACGGCAGCCAGCGCCGCGCCGGTCACCGCCTGGTGGACCTCGTCGAGCCGGTCCCAGGTGCAGGCGGTCTCGAAGGTCTCCAGGATCAGCCCCAGCCGGGCCAGGCCGTCCCGCAGGTACGGCGCCCGCAGGAAACCCTCCCGCCACCTCCGTGCGGTCTCGCCGGCGGCGGCGTCGTCCCCGCCGAACAAGGCGCGAGCCTGGGCGAAGGCGCCGTCGACCGCCACCTCGGCCGATTCGAAGCCCAGCAGCATCACGTGGCTGCCGTCGCGCACCCCGGCGAACAGCGCGGCTTCGCCGGCGTCGAGCAGCCGGCACGTCGCCGGTTGGAGGCCGGACTGGGCGACGGCTCGCACCGCAGCGACGGCGGACGCCCGGTCGGCGAAGTGCACCGCACCGGCAGCGCGGTGTTGCGGCCGAGGACGCACCCGCACCCACGCCGCCGTGATCACACCCAGCGTCCCCTCCGAGCCGGCCACCGTGCGGTTCGGGTCGGGCCCGGCACCGGAAGCGGGTAGGCGCCGCGTCGCCAGCAGGCCGGCCGGCGTCACCATCCGCACGGCCTCGACGTGGTCTTCGATGTGGGTGGGCCCGGTGGCGTAGTGACCCGCCGAGCGGGTGGCGATCCACCCGCCGAGGGTCGAGAACTCGAACGACTGCGGGTAATGGCGCAGCGTGAGGCCGTGCCGCCCGAGCTGGGCTTCGAGGCCGGGACCCGTGGCGCCTGCCTCGATACGGGCGGCGCGGGAGACGGCGTCGACGTCGGCGACCCGGGCCAGCCGAGCGAGGTCGACGCTCACCGCCCCGGCGAACCCGTCGCCCACGTCGGGTTCGACACCGCCGACCACTGACGACCCGCCACCGTACGGCACGGCGGCGACCCCCGCCGCCGCGCACCAGTCGAGCACTGCGACCACGTCGTCTTCGGAGCCGGGGCGGACCACCAGGTCGGGCGGGTGCGGGACGGCGCCCCGCAGCGCCCGGGCGACGTCGCGGTAGGCCTTGCCGAACGCATGACCGGCCCGGTCGGCCGGGTCGGCCGAGCACAGGTGCTCCAGCGCAGGCGGCGGCCGAAGCCGGGGCGGCGGCAACTCGGGCAGCGGGGGCGGCGCCAGCATCGGCCCCGCCGTGATCCCCAGCCGGCTCGCCAGGGTGTCCCCCAGCTCCGTCACGGCGGCGTCGTCGAGCGCTTCGTCCTCCCAACCCCAACCCCACCACGACCGGGTGTGCGCCATGCGGCCGACCCTATCGGGGGTAGCCTCGGCGCATGTCCCGGACCGGGCTCTACGTCCTGGCGTGCTGCTTCGTAGCGCTCGCGGCCGTCGACGTCGCCATGGTCTCCACGCAGCTCGCCGGCGGTGCCGTCGAGGTGGGGCGGCATTGGTGGAGCACCCTGGCGGCGGCCGGACCGCTGCTGATCGCCGCCGGGCTGGTCGTGGCCGCCCGCCTGCGCCCGGGCTCCTAAGAGCGAGTCCGGCCCTCCCGGAGCATGTCGACGGCCTTGGCGGCGCGGCGGAGGCGCGTCTCGGGTCGCTTGGCGTCCGCGACCCACTCGGCGTATTCGCGCTGGTGCAAGTACGACAAGGCGTCGAAGGCCGCTGCGGCGTCGACGGCCCCGGCCAGCGCTGCGGCGAGCTCGGGCGGCGGCTCCACGACCCGGGGCTCGGTGTCGAGGGCCAGGGTGACCTCCATGCGGTCGCCGGCTACGGCGCCGGCCGCCTCCCGGTTCCTGCGGTTGAGCGGCAGCAGGTACTCGCCGCCCATCGGCGCCACGGTGCTGCGATAGGTGTAGCCATTGACCGTGACCGTCACCGGGACTCGCTTGTGGTCCGACAGGGCCGCCACCACCTCCGCCGGCACCGAGAAGAACGTTGCGGTGCGGCCGTGCAGCTGGAGCTCGGCGGTGAACGTCTCGGCCATGCCTCGCCCGAGCCTACGTCAGTTGAGCGTCGGGTCGTCGGGGAAGTGGGCGAGCAGCCGCAGCCGGCCCGGCTGGCGGGCCAGCACCGTGCGCCACAGCGGCTCCGGCTCCGGGGCGAAGGCGTCCCCCGGCTCGGAGGGGACCACGAACCAGTCGTCGGTGCGCAGCTCACCCTCGAGCTGGCCGCCGCCCCAGCCGGCGTAGCCGCTGAACACCCGCAGCGCCTCGACCCGGCCGGGCACGTCCCACGGCGGGACGCTGATATCGAGCAGGCCGAGGCCGCCGCCCACCGCCACCCACCCATCGGCGGGCGGTTGGCCATCGAGGCGCGCCAGCGCCACAGCCGCCTCGCGCTGCACCGGACCGCCCTCGAACACGACGTCGGGGAGCGAGAGGTGGGCGGCCCAATCCGGCAGGAACTCAGCGACCGCAGCGTCGGTGGGCCGGTTGAGGATCAGGCCGAGCGCACCATCGGCGTCGTGCTGGCACAGCAGCACCACCGCCCGCGTGAAGTTGGGGTCGAGCAGGCTCGGCGAGGCGATCAGCAGCTTGCCTTGCAGTGACTCCATGCGGGGATCTTGGCAGGGTCACGGGGGCCGCAGCCGCTGCAGGGTCGGGATGGCCGCGATGCGGTCCGGATCGAGGTGGTCCCAGACGATCCCGGCCGGCCGGCGGTGCCCTCCGGCCGTCGCGACGACCTCGTCGGGGGTGACCACGAGGTCGACGGGGAAGTCGTGCGCCGTCATCGGGATGCGGCCCTTCTCCACCACCTGCGCCGGATGCACCGTGGTGGCGATGACGGTCCACTCCCCCACCAGGCGGGCCTCGGCGGCGAGCGCGAACTCGAGGTCGCTGTAGCCGCCGCCCTTGCCGAGCCGGGCGCCGGC
>JBFJZV010000159.1:0-8143 GCA_041621915.1 Acidimicrobiia bacterium
ATCGCCCACGCCCCGAACCCCACGGCCGAGACCTCGTAGCCCGTCTTGCCCAGCCGCCGGTACCGCATGGGGCAGCAGCCTACGAGAACACGGTGCGAGGGCGCTCCTGGGGCTCGCCGTCGACGGTGAGGTCGACCTTCTCGTTGTAGAAGCAGACGAGGCCGGCGATGCCGGCGCTCTCGTGCACCGGGTAGCGGTACGACCACACGATGTCCTCGTGGGTCCCGCCGCCGGCATCCACGCTCCAGTACTCGGCCTCGCCCTTGTAGGGGCAGTACGTCTTCGTGTCGGTCGGGGTGAGCAGGTCGAGGCGGACGTCGGTCTTCGGGAGGTAGTAGCGGGTGGGCAGGCCGGTCTCGAACAGCAGCGTCGGCGAGTGGCTGTCGGCGATCGTCACTCCGCCGATCGCCACCTGCACCCGGCGGGAGCTGCGGAGCACGTCGATGCGCGTGTAGGGGTCGCGGGCGTGGACGAACACCTCCTCGTCCTCCTCGAACCAGTGGTCCATGGCTTCCCACCGGAACGCCACCAGTCCCCGCAGCTCCTCGACGGGCGACTCAGGGTGGCGGTAAGCAGCGTGCTCGGCCCGCCGGGCGCCTCCCTTGACGGCGAAGTGGTGGGCATCGCCGCGGCTCGGGGACCGCGTGACGTGGTCGGAGGGCTCCAGCAGCTCGGTGCGGACGTCCGCCTCCGGGAAGTAGTAGGTGGGGTAGTAGGGCTTCTCCCAGACGAGCTTCACCCGGGTCGTGTCGGCGATCAGCTCGCCCCCCAGGTAGGTGCGGATGCGCTTCGATCCGTCCTCGATGCGCACGTGTCCTCGCTGGTCGGCAGCCATGATGCTCCTCGTCTTCGCTCCGGCCCCTCTGCCAACGCCTGCGGGTGATGGTCATTCCCGCCCGATTTTTGTAACGTTCCAAAACCCTGCTACGCTCCTCCGCCAGGGCAGGCGGGTGCCCACCTCCCCCCTCTGGGTGTCCGCACACATATGCCCCGCCCCCCGCCCCCTCCGCTGCCCTGCCACCGGCAGGGAGGCGCGATCCCCCCCCTCGCGCTGGAGGGGGTGAGCGGGGGCGACTCGCTCGCCAGTGATCCCCCCCTACTGGCGAGCGCGCCCGCAGTGACCCCCCACTGGCGAGCGCGCCCGCGATGCAATAGGTTGGCGCCGGATGAGGCAGCCTCCCGACCCCGTCGTCGTCGGCATCGCCGGCGGCAGCGGGTCCGGCAAGACCACGGTCGCCCGGGCAGTGGTGTCCGCGATCGGCACCGACCGCTGCGCCTACGTGCAGCACGACGCGTACTACCGCCATCTCGGCCACCTGCCGTTGGAGGCCCGCCACAAGGTCAATTTCGACCATCCGGACTCCCTGGAGACCGAGCTGCTCGTGGAGCACCTCGCTGAGCTGCGCACCGGCCGGACGGTCGAGATCCCCGTCTACGACTTCGCAACCCACACGCGCACGGACAGCACGGTCACCGTCCCGCCTTGCCCGCTGGTGGTGCTCGACGGGATCCTGCTGCTCGCCGACGGGGAGCTGCGGGAGCAGCTCGACCTTTCGGTGTTCGTCGACACCGAGGCCGACGTGCGGCTCATGCGCCGGCTGGAACGCGACATGGAGGAGCGGGGCAGGACGCTCCAATCCGTGCTCGCCCAGTACGAGGAGACCGTCCGGCCGATGCACCTGGAGTTCGTGGAGCCCAGCAAGCGGCACGCAGACCTCATCGTTGGCGGCAGCAACGAGCACGCCATCGCCGCCGTGCTGGCCGCAGTCCGGGGCGCGTTGCGCACTGCGCGCTCTGAGTAGTCGTAGCAGGAGCCATTCGGCTACGCTATGCTGTTTCCATGATCTCCTTCGACCTCGCTCGCCAGCTCCGCATGCAAGGCCTGCAGTGGACGCCGGGCCTGCACGACCGCTTCATGATCCCCGATCGCGACCTCGATGAGCAGGTCTTCGTCATCGCCGACCTCACGATCGACGTGGAAAAGGTCGCGGGTCACGCCACGATCATGTTCAACGGTGCCGTCGAGTGGTCCCTCGACTACATCTTCAGCCAGGACGTGGTGTGGCTCCCGAGCGAAGAGCAGCTGCGCGACCTGATCGGTGACCGATTCGTCAGCCTCACCCGCACCGACGGCGGCTTCCGGTGCGACCTGGACCTCGACGACATGACGATCGGGTTCTCCGCCGAGCGCGCGCCGGACGCGTATGGGCAGGCGCTGCTCCACCTCCTCTACGCGCGCGACCCGGAGGCCGTCAACGTGCAGGCCGACGCTACCCCGCCCCGGTGGGGCGACTCCGCCGCGCAGTAGCCGCGGCGCCGGCTGGACCGCCGCCGTTTACTATTCGCTCTCACCACACGACCGGAGGGAGCGAAACGATGAGTTTCATGGACACGGTGAAGGGCTGGTTCTCGCGCGCCAAGGACACGGCGGGCGACGCCGCCGAGAAGGCGGGCGGCGCGGCTGAGAAGGCTTGGGACAAGACCAAGGAAGCGGCCGGCGACGCCAAGGACTTCGTAGAGGACAAGATCGACGACGTGCGAGGCAAGGGCGACGACAACGGCGGCGGGGGCGGCAGCAGCTCGTAGCGAGCGCCTCCAAGCACGAACGACGCGACCCGCCCGGCAGGGCGGGTCGCCGCCGTTTAGCCTTGCCTGGGAGGAGGTGCCCATGTCCGGTCCCCGCCCCGTGCGGGCGCCGCGCGGCTCCGAGCTGACCTGCCGCGGCTGGCTCCAGGAGGCAGCGCTGCGCTGCCTGATGAACAACCTCGACCCCGAGGTCGCCGAGGAGCCCGACGAGCTGGTCGTCTACGGAGGCACCGGCCGCGCCGCCCGGAGCTGGGCTGCGTTCGACGCGATCGTCGCCACGCTGCGACGGCTGGGCCCGGACGAGACGCTGCTCGTGGCGTCCGGCAAGCCGGTGGGGGTGTTCCCCACCCACGAGCTGGCGCCGCGGGTGCTCATCGCCAATAGCCTCCTGGTGCCGGAGTGGGCGACGTGGGAACGCTTCTGGGATCTGGAAGCGGCCGGGCTCACGATGTACGGCCAGATGACCGCAGGATCGTGGATCTACATCGGCACCCAGGGGATACTCCAGGGCACGTTCGCCACGTTCGCGGCGATCGCCGACCAGCGTTTCGGCGGCACGCTGCGGGGGACGCTGACGCTCACCGCCGGGCTGGGCGGGATGGGCGGCGCCCAGCCGCTGGCGATCACGATGAACGACGGAGTAGCGCTCGTCGTCGACGTCGACCCGGCCCGCATCCGGCGGCGGCTCGACACCGGGTACCTCGACGCGGCCGCCGGTTCGCTCGACGAGGCGGTGGAGATGGCCGCTACCGCCAAGCGGGAGGGGCGCCCGCTGTCGGTCGGGGTCGAGGGAAACGCCGCCACCGTCTTCCCGGAGCTGCTGCGACGCGGCGTCGAGGCGGACATCGTGACCGACCAGACCTCGGCGCACGACCCGCTGAACGGGTACGTGCCCGACGGGCACGACCTGGACGAGGCGTCCCGGCTGCGGGCGAAGGACCCCCAGCGGTACGTCGAAGAGGCGCGGGCGGCCATGGCACGCCACTGCGAGGCGATGGTCGGCTTCCAGCGGGCCGGCGCCGAGGTGTTCGACTACGGCAACAACCTGCGTGGCGAGGCCCGCTTGGGCGGCTTCGCCGACGCGTTCGCGTATCCCGGCTTCGTCCCCGCATACATCCGGCCGCTGTTCTGCGAGGGCAAGGGCCCGTTCCGGTGGGTGGCGCTGTCAGGCGACCCGGCCGACATCGCCGCCACCGACCGGGCGGTGGCCGACCTGTTCCCGGACGGCCGCGCGCTGCACCGCTGGCTGGAGCTGGCGGCCGAGCGCGTCGAGTTCCAGGGGCTGCCGGCGCGTATCTGCTGGCTGGGCTACGGCGAGCGCGACCGCGCCGGTCTCGCCTTCAACGACCTCGTGGCGTCGGGGGCGGTGACCGCGCCGATCGTCATCGGACGGGACCACCTCGACTCCGGTTCGGTCGCCTCGCCCTACCGCGAGACGGAGGACATGGCCGACGGGTCCGACGCCATCGCCGACTGGCCGATCCTCAACGCGCTGCTGAACACCGCCTCCGGTGCGGCGTGGGTAGCCGTGCACCATGGCGGCGGGGTGGGCATCGGCAAGTCGATCCACGCCGGTGCCCAGGTGGTCGCCGACGGTACCGCCGACGCGGCGCGCCGGCTGGAGCTGGTGCTGCGCAACGACCCGGGCACCGGCGTGATGCGGCACGCCGACGCGGGGTACGAGCGAGCGCGGGACGTCGCCGCCACCCGAGGGGTGGACCTGCCGATGGGCCCGCCGCCTTGAGTCGCCTGGGGCGCGTCGCCGGCGCCGCCGCCTCGCCCGCGCCGGAGACAGCCGACGAGATCCGCGTCGTGCAGGCCGTCCAGTCTCACCGCATGCTGCCGGTGGTTGCGTTCGGCAACGGGCTTGCGGTGGTCGCGGTCGCCGTCGCCGGCTGGCGGACCACAATCGACAGCGGCGCCGTCTACTCGCTGGCCGCCGAGCTGCTGCTGCTCGCCCCCGCGGCCCGCAGCTACCTGAAGCTGCGGGGCCGGCCCCGGCCGGCGCGGGTGAGCAGCCGCCACATCCGCCGCATCGAGATCCACTCGTTCCTGATGTCGCTGACGTGGGTGGCGACGATCGCGCTCGTGTTGCGGCGCGGCACGTTCGAGCACCAAGCGCTCGTGCTGATGATGATGCTGGTGCTCGCATTCGGCAGCGCCGCGATGCTCTCCAGTATGCCGCGGGCCAGCGTCGTCTACTCCGGCCCGATCCTGCTCGCCAGTGCCGTCAGTGCCGTGATCCACGACGTGCTGGGGGTGGCGCCGCTAGCTCTGCTGTACGTGGGCGCCGCGGTATCTCTGGCGGTCACGGTGTGGAACAACTGGCAGGCGACTGTCGAGTCGGTCCAGCTCGCACAGACGGTCCGCTCCCAGAACGAGACGCTGGCGAACGTGTCGGGCCAGCTCGCCAAGTACATGTCGCCGCAGCTCTACGAGGGGATCTTCAGCGGCGAGCAGCGTGTGGAGATCGTGGCGCGGCGCAAGAAGCTGACCGTGTTCTTCTCGGACGTCGTCAACTTCACCGACATCACCGACGAACTCGAGCCCGAAGAGCTGACCGAGGTGCTCAACCGCTATCTCACCGAGATGGCGCAGATCGCCGACGAGCACGGCGCCAACGTGGACAAGTTCATCGGCGACTCGATCCTCCTCTACTTTGGCGACCCGTCCACGATGGGCGTCCGAGAGGACGCCTTCGCCTGCGTTCGGATGGCGATCGCGATGCAGCGGCGGATGCGGGAATTGCAGCAGGAGTGGCGGCGCCACGGCGTGGCGCGGCCGTTCGAGTTGCGGATCGGCATCAACACCGGATACTGCACCGTGGGCAACTTCGGCAGCGAGGACCGGATGGACTACACGATCATCGGCCGGGAGGTGAACCTCGCCTCCCGGCTGGAGTCCAGCGCCGACGTCGGGGGGATCCTGCTGTCAAACTCGACATATGCGCTCGTGCAGGACCGGGTGCTCGCCGAGCAGGCGCAGTCGGTCACAGTCAAGGGCTTCCCCCGCCCGGTGACCACCTACCGCCTGGTCGGCATCTACGACGACCTGGAGGCCGAGGGCAGGGTCGTGCACCTCGACGAGCACGGGCTCCAGCTCACGATCGACCGGCAGCGGTTGAGCCACGCCGGCCGGGCGGAGGCTCGCCGCGCCCTCGAGGAGGCGCTCGCTGAGCTCAACGACTGACCGGACGCGGGGCCGGCTGCTCACGAACGTCGGCGAGCTGGTCACCAACGCCCCCGGCGCCCCCGACGTGGTCGGCGCGGTGCACGGCGCCGCCGTCGCCATCCGGGGCCGGCGGGTGGTGTGGGCCGGCCCGCAGCCCGAGATCCCGGCCACCCACCGCGACCTGCCCGAGGTGGACTGCGACGGCCGAGCGGTGGTGCCCGGGTTCGTCGACGCGCACACCCACCTGGTGTTCGCCGGCGAGCGATCCGGCGAGTTCGCGCAGCGGCTGGCGGGCGCGTCGTACGAGGAGATCACAGCTGCCGGGGGCGGCATCCACGCGACGGTGGCGGCGACCCGCGGCGCCGAGTTCGAGGACCTCGTGGCCGGCGCCGCGGCCCGGGTGGGCCGGCTGCTCGCCGGCGGCACGACCACCGTGGAGGTGAAGTCCGGGTACGGGCTCGACGCGGCGGCCGAGCATGCGATGCTGCGGGTGGTCGCGGCGGTGGCGGCCCGCGTCGACGCCGACCTGGTGCCGACGTTCCTGGGCGCCCACGTCGTGCCCCCCGGCGCCGACCGGGCCGCGTACGTCGACATGGTGGTGGACGAGATGCTGCCCGAGTGTGCTCCGCTGGCGCGCTACTGCGACGTGTTCTGCGACGGCCCGGCATTCACCGTCGCCGAGGCTCGCCGCATCCTCGCCGCCGGCGCGGAGCACGGCCTCGGCGCCCGCGTCCACGCCGAGCAGCTCGGCCGGAGCGGCGGCGCTGCGCTGGCTGCCGCGGTCGGGGCCGCGTCGGCCGACCACCTCGACCACGCCGACCAAGGTGACGCAACTGCGCTGGCCGCCGCCGGCACCGTCGCAGTGCTCCTGCCGGCGGCCTCGTACGCGCTCCGCAGCCGGCAGGCGCCTGCCCGGCTGCTGTGGGACGCCGGCGTGACGGTCGCGCTCGCCACCGACCTCAACCCCGGCACCTCCTACACCGAGGGGATGGGCCTGGTGATCTCGCTGGCGTGCCTGGCGATGGGCCTCACCCCAGCCGAGGCGGTGTGGGCGGCCACCCGCGGCGGGGCCCTGGCCGTGGAGGAACCGGACAAGGGCTGGGTGGGGCCGGGCGCCCGGGCCGACCTGGTGGTGCTGGACGCGCCGTCGCACGTCCACCTGGCCTACCGGCCCGCCACGAACCTCACGTGGGCGGTGCTGAAGGACGGCCGGGTCGTCGCCGGCGGGCCCGCCGCGTGAGACCGTACCTCGCGGCCGAGCACCCGCTGCGATTGGCCCACCGCGGCAGCCGCGTGCTGTGGCCCGAGAACACGATGCCGGCGTTCCAAGGCGCGGTGGATCTGGGTTACCGGTACCTCGAGACGGACGTGCGGGCCAGCGCCGACGGCGTGCTGTACGCCTTTCACGACCGCACGCTGGAGCGGGTCACCAACGGCCTCGGCCCAATCGCAGAGTGGCGGAGCGACGAGCTCGATCGCCTCGATGCGGCCTTCTTCTTCGACCCCGCCGGCGGCCACCCGCGCCGCGGTGAGGGCATCCGGATCCCGCGGCTCGAAGAGGTGCTCGCCTCCTTTCCCGACGCTCGCGTCAACGTGGACGTGAAGGCTCCGGAGACCGTGCCGCTGCTGGCACGGCTCGTGCTGGACCATGGCCTGGAGGAACGCATCCTGGTCGGCTCGTTCTTCGACGCCCGCATCCGGGCGTTCCGCAGGCTGACCGCCGGCCGCGTCGCCACGTCTGCCGGCCCCGTCGAGGTCGCGGCATGCTGGCTGGCCTCGCGGCTGGGCCGCGTGTTGGCGACGCCTGCGGACGCGCTCCAACTCCCGGAGCGCGCCCGCGGGAGGGAGGTGATCGATGCCCGGTTGGTGCGGGCAGCCCACGACGCCGGCAAGCAGGTCCACGTCTGGACGGTGGACGACCCCGGCCGGATGATGTACTTCCTCGACCTGGGCGTCGACGGCATCGTCACCGACCGCCCCGATCTGCTCGCCGAAGTCGTCGCAGGACGGGAGTAGGGTCAGCTCCCGCCGATCCGGGACCCGAGCTTGCGCAGCCACGCGACGATCCGGTCGACGAGCGACCGGGGCGGCGGAGGCGGCGGCGTGGGCTGGGGCTCGGGCTGTGGTTCGGGTTCGGGTTCGGGCTGTGGCTGCGGCTCGGGCTCGGGTTCCGGGGTGGGCTCTGGTTCGGGCTCCGGCTCGGGTTCCGGCTGTGGCGCGGGTTCGGGCTGTGGCTGCGGCTCGGGCTCGGGCTCCGGGGTGGGCTCTGGTTCCGGCTGTGGTTCGGCTTCGGGCTCGGGCTGCGGCTCGGGTGCGGGCTGTGGTTCGGGTTCGGGCTTCGGAGCGTCGTCGGCATCCGGTTCGGCGGGCCCTTTGGGCGCAATCG
>JBFJZV010000160.1:0-8134 GCA_041621915.1 Acidimicrobiia bacterium
CGACCTCGGAGTCGCGGGCGGTGAGCATGATCACCGGCACGTCGGAGCCGGCCCGGATCCTCTTGCACACCTCGGCGCCGTCCATGCCGGGCAGCCCCAGGTCGAGGAGCACCACCCGAGGCGGCCGTTCCCGCATCCGCTCCAACCCGGCCTCGCCGGACGGGGCGTGCACGAGCCGGAAGCCCTCCCGCTCCAGGTAGAGGCGCACGAGGTCGGCGATCTCTGCCTCGTCCTCGATCAGGAGCACCGTGCCCCTGCTGGTCATCGCGGTCCCTCCTGGTCCGGTCGACCGAGTTTCGGAAGATTCTGTTCGAGAAGTGTTAGCCCGCCGTGAAATCATCCAGCGGCAATGCGGCCGCGGTGGCGGGGGCGGCTCCCCCCTCCCACCGCACCTCGACTGCGTCGCCGGGCCCGACCTCGCGCCGCATCAGTGCCAGGCCCACCGGCGCACGCAGCTCGAGGGACTCGGCCACCGACGTGAGGCGGCCCACCTCCTTGCCGCCTGCCACCAGCGCCGCCCCGGGCGGCGGCAGCACGTTGGTGCCGAGCACGACGCCCCGCAGGTGGCGGTTGACATGACCCCGGGAATCGATGCGGGCCACCAGCTCCTGGCCGAGGTAACAGCCCTTCGTGAACGACACCGACGCGGGTACCAGGCCGGACTCCTGGGGGATGGTCTTGTCGTCGACGTCCACTCCCATCCGCGGCTCCCCCGTTTCGATCCTCACGGCGGTGCCGGCCAGTGCCCCGGCGGGCGCCGCCGGGATGGCGGCCGGGTCCACGCCTCCCAAGAAGTAGCGGCGCAGCCCACCCATGTCCGCCCGCACGACGACGGCTTCGCCCTCCCGGGCCCAGCCTTCGGGGTCGGGCAGACCGGCCTCCGTCAGCGCGTGATGCGACTCGGGGCCCAGCAGGTCGAGCAGCGGGATCGGCTCGGGGTCGATCGTGACGTCGACGCGCATGCGGAAGCGGGTGAGGTCGCCGGCTGCGACCTCGCCGTACCCGGCGTCGGCGACCATGCCGACCTCGTCGTCGCCGCGCAGCAGCCAGAGGATCGCCCGCAGCTTGCCGCGCGGCTCCAACAGCAGGGACCGCGCCACCTGGCCGACCTCCATCGCGGCCACGTCCTGGGTCAGCAGCGAGTCGAGGAACGTGATCGCGTCGGGCCCGCGCGCCCAGACCAGCTCGTGCCGGCCCGCCACGAGGCCTGCCGCGTTGCGGATCGCCAGGTACTCGGCCGTGACGTCGCCGTAGGTGGGCGGCGGCTCAGACATCGGCGGCGCCGCCGATCGCTTCCAGCACGGCCCGAGCCTTGGCCAGGCACTCCTCGTACTCCCGACCGGGGTCGGAGTCCGCCACGACACCGGCGCCTGCCTGCACCCAGGCGGTGCCACCCGCGACGACCATCGTCCGCAGCGCGATGCAGGTGTCGAGGTTGCCCCGCAGGTCGAGGTAGCCGACCGCCCCGGCGTATGGGCCGCGCGCCTGCGGCTCCAGCTCGTCGATGATCTGCATCGCCCGCACCTTGGGAGCGCCGGACACGGTCCCGTGCGGGAACGTGGCGCGCAGCACCTCGACCGGCCCCGTCCCCGGCCGCAGCTTGCCGGAGACGCCGGAGACGATGTGCATCACGTGCGAGTAGCGCTCGACGACCATCAGCTCGTCCACGGCCACCGTGCCGAACTCGCAAACCCGGCCGAGGTCGTTGCGGGCCAGGTCGACCAGCATCACGTGCTCGGCCCGCTCCTTGGGGTCGGCGAGCAGCTCCTCCTCCAGCGCCCGGTCGGCGTCCGGCGAGGCGCCACGGGGCCGGGTGCCGGCGATGGGGCGGCTGTAGGCGACGCCGTCGCGGACCCGGGTCATCAGCTCCGGCGATGCGCCGACCAGCGTGACGTCGGGGTGGCGGACGAAGAACATGAACGGCGACGGGTTCACCAGCCGCAGCGCTCGATAGGCGGCGAAGGGGTCGGCGGCGACCGGGGCCTCCAGCCGCAACGATGGCACCACCTGGAAGACGTCGCCGGCGTGGACGTGGTCGACCGCGGTGCGCACCGCCGCCTCGAACTGCTCCCGAGTCATGTTCGCCTGCGGTTCGGGGGCGGCCGGAGGGGTCCGGGGCCGGACCCCATAGGCGAGCGGGCGGCCGAGCCGGGCGGCTGCGTCCTCCAGGGCGGCGACGGCCTCGTCGTAGCTGCCCCCCGGGTACACGTTGCGGATGAGGGTGACGGTCTGGCGGAAGCGGTCGATGGCGGCGAGCGAGCCAACGAACTGCCACACCATCTCGGGGAGCCCCCGGTCGTCGGCAGGGGGGCCGGGCAGCCGCTCCACATAGCGGACCGCGTCGTAGGCCAGGTAGCCCACCGCACCGGCGTGGAGCGGCGGCAGCTCGTCGTCCGGGGGCGTGTCGTACCTGGCGAGCAGCGCCTCCAGCACGGCGAGGGGGTCACCGGCCGGCAGCTCGACGTCGCTGTCTACGGCGGGGGCGCCGGCCAGGGAGGTGAGCGTAAAGGCCGGGTCCCACCCTGCGAACGACCAGCGGGCCCACGTCTCGCCGCCCTCCACCGACTCCAGCAGGAACCCGGGGGCGTCGCCGACGAGCTTCTCGAACACCGACACCGGCGTCTCCCGGTCGCCCAGCAGCTCGACCCAGACGGGGACCACCGCGTACCGCTCGGCAAGGGCGGCGAACTCCTCGGGCCCGGGGCGGATGCAGGAGCGCAGATCCATCCCCGGAGGGTACCGGCGAGGGGTCAGATCTCGGCGAGGCTCGATAGGCCCGGGACGTCGAGCATGACCTCGACCATCCAGCGCGACAGCACCGTGAGCTGGTCGGTGACCATGAGGACCCCGAACCCCGCCAGCAGGACGCCGGAGGCGACGTTGATCGGCCGCAGGTACTTGCGGAACCAGGCGAACGCGCCGAACGCCTTGGTGAGGGCCAGCGACGCCAGCAGGAACGGGATGCCGAGCCCCATCGAGTAGGCGAACAGCAGCAGCATTCCCTGCGCGACGGTGCCCTGCGTGAAGGACAGGGTGAAGATCGCTGCCAGCACCGGCCCGATGCACGGCGTCCACCCGAAGCCGAACGCAGCGCCCATCAGCGGCGGCGCCCACGCCCCCAGCTCCCGCGGCCGCACCTCCACCCGGCGCTCCCGCATGAACGGCATGAGGAACGTGGGGTTCCATAGCGCGGTGACGGCGATGAAGATGCCCATCGCCACGATGAACCACCCGGCGATCCGCACCGCCCCGCTCTGGTTCTCGAGGAAGAACCTGCCCAGCGAAGTCGCCCCCGCCCCCAGGACCACGAACACCGCGGTGAACCCGGCGATGAACAGCAGCGTCACCCGCACCATCCGGGTGGTCGACACCTCCCCACGATTCAGCTCGGCGGCCGAGTAGCCGGACATCATCGACAGGTAGCCGGGCAGCAGCGGCAGAACGCACGGCGAGACGAAGGACAGCGCGCCGAACGCGAACGCGACGATCAGGCTGGCCGGGTCGGCCCCGGTGACGAGGTCACCCACTCAGTGGGTCCTTTCGGGTGGGGGGTTCTCGGTAGCAACGGTATCGGGTGGCCAGGTGTTCCCCGCCCTCCACCGCTAACCTGTCGATCCCGACCCCTGCGCGCCGACGCGGCGCGCCTTCTCCATGGCCCTCCCAATCTTCCTCAAACCACCCGTACGACTGTCCCTGGCCGACCGCAGGGTGCTGACGCTGATGGTGATCGCCGGCATCGCCGCCGGGTACGCCGGCAGCCTGCTCACCCACACGTTCCCGTTCGCCCGCAAGTCGATGGAGCTGACCGAGGGCCAGATGAGCTGGGTGGTGGCCGCGACCCGCACCGCATCGCTGCTGGCGCTGGCCTTCTCGACGATCGGCGACCGGCGGGGCCGCCGCGTACCGTTCCTCGTCGCGTTCTCGCTGCTGCCGTTCGCCAACCTGGCGACTGCGTTGCTGCCAGGTGTGCCGACGTTCGTGGCGTTCCAGTCGATGGCGCGCATCGGTGCGGTGGCGACCAGCGCGCTGGCGATCGTGATCCTCGCCGAGGAGCTGAACCCGGCGCTGCGCGGCTACGGGCTCGGCATCTTCACGCTGTCGGGGGCGATGGGCGGCGGGCTGAGCCTGCTCATCCTCCCGCTCGCCGACCTGTCCGACGGCGCCTGGCGGATCCTGTTCGGCCTCAGCGGGTTGATGCTGGTCTGCGTGCCGTTGCTGCGGATGTTCCTGCGCGAGTCGCGCGCGTTCGTCCCGGTGCCGCGCCGCCCCCCGTTGGGAGCGGTGTTCCGGCGGGGCCACGCCCGTTACCTGCTGCCCTTGGCGGGCATGGCGTTCTTCATCTCGCTGTTCTCCGCGCCGGCGATCAAGTTCGCCATGGAGCGGCTCATCGATGACCTCGCCTGGGAGACCGGCCCGGCGCGCATGCTGCTGATCGTCTTCAGCGGCCTCGGCACCATCGGCGTGCTGGTCGGCGGCCGGCTCTCCGACATCGTGGGTCGGCGCCCCACCGAGATCCTGGCGCTGCTGGTCGGCCTGGTCGGCGGCGTCGGCTTTTACGTGTTCGACAGCGGATGGATCCTGGGCCCGGCGATGTTCCTGTCCGCGTTCGGCGCCTCGGCGGTGTCACCGGCGCTGTCGGCCCACCGGGCGGAGCTCTTCCCCACCGGGCTGCGGGCCACCGCCATCGCGTGGATCAACAACGCGGCGATCGCCGGCGGCATCCTCGCCTTCATCGTCGGCGGGCTGGTGATCGACTCGATCGGATTGTCGACGACGATCGTGATGCTGAGCCTCGGGGTGATCGTCGCCGCCTTCCTGGTGCTGCCGCTGCCGGAGACCCGGGGCCGGGACCTGGTCACCCGGCGGCCAGCGCCGTCCTCGGCGACCGCCACCACCACGCCTGCGCCGCCGCCCGCACCGTGACCATCGCGGCGATGCCCCACCACACCCCGGCCAGACCCCACCCCTGCGGCACCACCGCCAGCAGCACCGCCGACGCGGCGAGGCCCGCCGCCACCGTGGAGCCGGCCAGGTAGCGGAACGCGGCGGCGCCCATCAGCACCCCGTCGAGGACGAACACGAACGCGCCCACCGGCTGTAGGAGCACCACGAACACGTAGACGTCCCGCACCTGGGCGAGCACTGCGGCGTCGTCGGTGAACCAACCGGGCAGCACCGGGGCGAGCGCCGCCATGAGGATCGCCAGGGCGGCGCCGCCGACCAGTCCCCAGCCGAGCAGCCGCCGGGCCATGGCACGGGCCGCGGCGGGAGCACCCGCTCCCAGGTGGCGGCCGGCGAGCGCCTGGGCGGTGATGGCGAGGGCGTCGACGACCAGCGCCAGGAACACCCAGAGCTGGAACGCGACCTGATGGGCGGCCACCGCCACCGTCCCGACCCGGGTCGCGACGGCGGTGGCCAGCGTCAGGGTCGCCACGAGTGCGGCCGTGCGCACCACGAGGTCGCCGCCCACTGCGAGGAAGCGGCGGACCCGTGCGAAGCGTGGCAGCCGGAGACGGATGCCCAGCTCGTCCCGGCGCCGCACCAGCAGCAGCCACCCGAAGGCGGCCGCTCCCAGCCATTGGGCGGCCACCGTCGCCCACGCGGCGCCGGCCACGCCCCAGCCAAGCCCGAAGATCAGCAGCGGGTCGAGCGCCAGGTTCAGGCCGCTGAGCCCCAGCGTCACCACCATCGGCGTGCGGGTGTCCTGGTACCCGCGGAACGCCCCGTGCCCGGCCAGCACCACCAGCACCGCAGGGGCGGCCAGCGCTCGGATCCGCAGGTACGTGAGCGCCTCGGCGGCGACGCCGCCCTCGGCGCCCATCACGTCGAGCAGCGGCACCGCGGCGGCTTCCAGCACGGCCAGGACCAGGACCCCCAGCACGCTCGCGGTGAGCAGGGCAGCGACGACGGTGCGGCCGGCGTCGTCCCGGTCGCCGCGCCCGACCGCCTGCGCCACGAGTGGGGTGGTGCCGTACGCGAGGAAGTTGAACACGAAGAACGCCACCGCGAAGAGCGCCGACGCCACGCCCAGCGCCCCCAGCTCGTCGGCGCCGAGACGTCCCACGAACGCGGTGTCGACCAGCGACACGAGCGGGTCGGCCGCCAGTGCGCCGAGGGCCGGGAGCGCCAGCCTCGCGATCTCGCGGTCGACGGCGCGGGCGGTCACTCCGGGGGCGGCGTCTTGTCCGGGTACGGGCACCGGTCGGCGAGCTCGCAATGCCAGCACTCGGGGCGGCGAGCAGTGCAGACGTCTCGCCCGAACTGGATGAACCGCATCGACACGCCCGACCAGCGGTGCCGCGGCAGCAGGTCCATGAGGCGCGCCTCGATCTTCGCGGGATCGGTGTCGTCCGTGAGCCCCAGGCGGCGGGACAGCCGCTTCACGTGGGTGTCGACCGCGATCGCAGGGTCGCCCCACACCTCGGCGAGCACCACGCTGGCGGTCTTGCGCCCGACGCCCCGCAGCGTCGTCAGCTCGTCGAGGTCGCGGGGCACCTCGCCGCCGTAGCGGTCCACCAGGTCCTGCGACAGCGCGATAGCTGATGCCGTCTTCTGGCGGAAGAAGCCGGTGGAGTAGAGGATCTTCTCGACCTCCTCCGGGTCGGCCTCGGCGAGGGCCGCCGCGGTGGGGTACCGCTCGAACAACTCAGGGGTGACCCGGTTGACGTTCTCGTCCGTGGTCTGCGCCGAGATCACCGTGGCGACGAGCAGCTGCCAGGGGTCCTCGTAGTCGAGCGCCGTGCCGATGTCGGGATAGCGTCTGGCCAGGCGGCCGAGGATGGTGCGGGCGTTGCGCTTCTCAGCAGGGCTGGCCATGACGCAGCGACGGTAGCCTCGGGCGCCGATGGCCTCCCGCGACGCACCCCTCCGCCGCCTGCTCCGCTACGCCGCCGGTTACCGCCGCCGCCTGGTGCTGGCAACTTCGGCGTCGGTGCTGAACAAGGCGCTCGACATCGCGCCGCCGCTGCTGATCGGCCTGGCGGTCGACATCGTGGTCCAGCGGCAGGATTCGTTCCTGGCCGGATTCGGCTTCGCGTCGGTGACGTCGCAGCTCTGGGTGCTGGCCGCGATCACGCTGGTCGTGTGGATAGGCGAGTCGGTGTTCGAGTACATCCATGCGGTGCTGTGGCGCAACATCGCCCAGAACATGCAGCACGACCTGCGCATCGACGCCTATCGCCACGTGCAGACGCTCGAGATGGCGTACCTGGAGGAGCGACGCACCGGCGACCTGATGGCGGTCCTGAACGACGATGTCAACCAGCTCGAGCGGTTCCTCGACACCGGCGCCAACAAGCTCATCCAAGTGGCGACCACGGTGGTGCTGATCGGGGTGGCGTTCTTCTGGCTGGCGCCGGCGGTGGCCTGGCTGGCGTTCCTGCCGATCCCGTTGATCCTGTGGTTCTCGTTCCGCTTCCAGCAGCGCATCGCTCCCCGCTACGCCGCGGTGCGGGAGCAGGCCGGACTGCTGAACGCCGAGCTGTCGGGGCACCTCGGCGGCATGGCCACCATCAAGAGCTTCACCGCCGAGGAGCGGGAGGCGGCCCGCATCACCGCCGAGAGCGACGCGTACCGCTCGGCCAACCGCCTGGCGATACGGCTCAGCTCCGCGTTCTCCCCGCTGATCCGCATGGCGATCGTGCTCGGGTTCACCGCCACCCTCGTCTACGGCGGGGTGCTGGTCGACCGCGGCTCGCTGTCGGTCGGCGGGTACGCGGTGATGGTCTTCCTCACCCAGCGGCTGTTGTGGCCGCTCACCGACCTCGGCGAGACCTTCGACCTGTACCAGCGGGCCATGGCGTCGACCCGGCGCATCCTCGACCTGTTGGACGTGCGGCCGGCGGTCGTCGACGGGCCCCGCAGCCTCGATACGGCCGGGGTCGCCGGCGACCTCCGCTTCGACGCCGTCACCTTCTCCTACCTGGCGGGCTTCCCGGTGCTGCGCGGCGTGGACCTGGCGATGCCGGCCGGCGAGACCACCGCGGTGGTGGGGGCCACCGGCGCCGGGAAGACCACGGTCGTCAAGCTGCTGCTGCGGCTGTACGACGTCGACGAGGGCGCCATCCGCCTCGACGGCGTCGACGTCCAGGAGCTGCGGCTGGCCGACCTGCGGCGCGCGATCGGGCTGGTGTCC
>JBFJZV010000161.1:0-8087 GCA_041621915.1 Acidimicrobiia bacterium
CATGTTGTCGCGCAGGTAGTCGAAGCCGAACTCGTTGTTGGTGCCGTACGTGATGTCGGAGTCGTAGGCAGGCTTGCGATCGCCCGGCGGCATGCCGGCCTGGATCATCGACACGGTGAGCCCGAGGAAGCGGTGGATACCGCCCATCCACTCCGCATCGCGGGCCGCCAGGTAGTCGTTGACCGTCACCATGTGGACGCCGTTGCCGGCCAGCGCATTGAGGTAGGCCGGCATCGTGGACACCAGGGTCTTGCCCTCGCCGGTCTTCATCTCGGCGATCATCCCCCGGTGCAGCGCGCCGGCGCCGATCACCTGCACGTCGAAGTGGCGCTGGCCCAGCACTCGCTGCGCCGCTTCCCGCACCACTGCGAACGCCTCGACCTCGATGTCGTCGAGCGACTCGCCGCCGGCGAGGCGGCTGCGGAACTCGTCGGTCTTGGCGCGTAGCTGCTCGTCGGTGAGGCCCTGGACGGCCGGCTCTGCCGCGTTCACCCTGCCCACCAGGGCTTCCAGTTCCTTCATCGACTTGCCCTCGCCGGCGCGCAGAATGCGTTGGAAGACGGACATGGCAACCAGTGTATCGGGGTGGACGTGGAAGCTACATGGGATTGCCGCTCACATTGCCGCCGGCCCGGGCAGTCGTCCTGCACGGGCGCGTGGTGGGCCCTCCCGGCGACGGCTGCCGCTCCTGCTGGACCTACGTGGGGGCGGCGGCGCAGCCGCCGCCAAGCGCCAACCACGTACCGCGTCGTGCGTGGGTGATGAGCCGTGTGCCGCGGGTCCTACGCGGCGTCCACCACCGCTAGTTCCAAGAGGCTGGCGGGGTCGATGCCGACGCGGTCGGGGAGGAGTTGGTCGACCACCTGGTCCGGGGCGAAGTCGATCGGCTCCGGTTCGGGGATGGCCGATCCCATCCGGTCCTTCACCAGCGCCACTTTCGGGCGGTGCGGGTCGCCGTCCTCCTGGCCGATGACCATCACCACCTCGCCGCCGCGTAGCTGCAACAGCGAGCCGGGCGGGTACACGCCCATCAGGTGGATGAACGCCTTGACGAAGTCGGGGTCGTACGACGTGGCGGCCCCGTTGAGGATCACGTTGAGCGCCCGGGTCGGCGTCTCCGCCCGTCGGTAGGAGCGGCGGGTGGTGATCGCGTCATAGGTGTCGCTGATCGAGACCAGCCGACTGAAGAAGTGCAGGTCGCGGCCAGACCGCGGCTTGTGCTCGTGGCCGTTGTGGCCGTGGCCGTGACCGTCGGAGTGCCCGAGCTTCGGGTAGCCCGACCCGTCGAAGCGGGCGTGGTGTTCGAAGGCGATCGCCGAAGCGACCTCCTGGCCCGCGCCCGACGCGGCAAGGATCGACTGCGCCCCCTCCTGCGGGTGGCGCTTGATCAGCTCCCAGTCGTGGCCCTGCAGCCGGCCCGGGTTGCGGAGCACCCCCTGCGGCACGCCGATCTTGCCGATGTCGTGGAGCAGCGCCCCGGCGCCGAGCACCCGCAGCCGTTCCTCGTCGAGGCCGACGAGGCGGCCCATCGCCAACGACAGGATGCACGTGTTGACCGAGTGATAGAAGGTGTATTCGTCGTGGCTCTTGACGGTCGACAGGAGCAGCGAAGCACCGGGCTGCTCCAGCGTCTGGCCCAGCAGGCTCTCGACCGCGTCGGCGACCGCCCCCATCCCGAAGTCGACGTCGCTGCGCACCGCCACGCCGATGGCGCGCAGCACGTCCAGCGAGCCGGCGTACGAGCTGCGGAGGCCGGCGAGCTCCGGGCTGGGCAGCTCGGTCAGCGTCAGCGGCCGCTCGTTGAGCCGCACGGTGCTGCCGGCCGGCACGTCGTCGGAGACGCCGGCGATGAACGCCGCCAGGTCCCCCACGTCGGCGGGCATGACGGGCACGATGAACGTGATCGAGTCGATGCCCCGCTGCTGCATCTCCCGCATCAGGCCGTTGTACTCCAGCGAGGCGTGGCCCAGCAGGTTGCGGTCGAGGTACAGCGCGTCGCCGACGAGGGTCAGCACGACCTCCCCCGCTCCCACTGCCACGTCCTCGGCGGCGGCGGCGCAGGCGTCCAGCGTCTCGACGGTGGTGGGGTGGCCGGCCGGGTAGAGGCCGACGTCGCGCACGGCGCGGCGGACCGCGGCGAGTAGGCCGTGGGCGCTGATGTCGCTCATCGCGGCCGCTCCAGCGCCCGGCGGGCGGCGTCGCGGCGCAGCCGGCCCCCGGCGGACAGCGTCACCCGGCGGTTGGCGTGCCCGGCGAGGCCGGCCAGCACCTTGGGGGAGCCCCGTCGCATGAGCACGTCGGTGAGGCGGTCGAGCTCCTCAGCGTCGTCCGACGCGGCGAACGCGTCCAACAGCGCGTCGTCGACGCGGGGGTGCTCAGAGTTGCGCAGCAGCGCCAGGCTGGCTTGGCGGACCCGCGGGTGGGCGTCGGACAAGCCGGCGAGCGTGTTGGTCACGCTGGCGTCGCCCAGGAGCGGCGGCAGCGCCCGCAACGCCTCGACCCGCACCCGGTGGTCGTCGTGGCGCATCAGCGACTTGACCCGGCCGGCCACCTCGGGGCGACCGCTCTTGCCCAGGATCATCGCCAGGTTGCGAACGACGTACCAGCGGGAGTCGCCCAAGAAGGAGAGCAGCGGCTCGGGGTCGATCCGGGCGATGGAGCCGAGCACGTCGATCAGCATCCGACGGCGGTTCGGGTTCTCCTCCTCGGCCAGCCGCTCGACGAGCTTGTCGGCAACCGGCCGGCCCCACGTCTCGAGCAGGCGGAGCGCCGCTTCGTTGTTCGGCCCTCCCTCCTCCTCCAGGTGGCCGACGAGGATCTCGAGCAACTTGGGCGTCGCCATCTCGGCCAGCGCCTTCTCGAGCTGCACCCGGCGCTCCGGGCCCACCGGAGGATCGGTGAGCACACCCTCGACCCAGCGGTTGGCGGCGGCGAGATCGCCGGTGCGGATGCACATCGCCACCCGGCCCGCCCAGATCCGCAGCAGGCGGCGGAACCGATCGCCGACGTGCTCGAGCCCGAACAGCTCCCGCAGGACCCCGAGCGCCGTGGCGAAGTCTTCGCGGGCGTCGGGGCGCTGCTCGTGCAGGCTGTCCAGCCACTCCCCGCTCACGACGTCGCCGGCGTCGTGGCGGATGAGCTGCTCGACCCGCCGCGCCACCGCCATGCGGGCCTCTTTGACCTCAGAGGCGGACTGAAGCAGCGCGAGCAGCTCTTCGGGGCGCCCGTCGGCGGTGTCGAGCGCGACGCGGGCATACGACATCAGCCGCTCCCGGCTGTCCCCGTCGAGCTGCGGAGCGACGCCGGCCAGCTCGTGGCCGGAGAACTGGTCGAGGAAGTTCTGGCAGGGCTTGTCGTCCTTCGATTCCAGGAACCGGGCGACGAGCGGCACCTGGAAGGCTTGCGGCAAGTAGAAGAACGCCTCCACGAAGGCCCGCACGACCTCCTCGCGCCCGGCCACGTCGTTGCCATCCAGGCGCTCGTAGATCTCGAGGTACCACGAGACGAAGCGCTCCGCCAGCCGCAGCGGGTCGTTGCCGGCTTCCTCCACGAGCACGGCGGCGAAACGCTCCGGGTCGGCGGCGAGCTCGAGCAGCCGGTCCACGCGGTCGTCCCGGTCGGGCTCGACCTCGTCCTCCGGCTCCAGCGTCGCGAAGCGGTGCACGAGCCGGATCGACGCGAGGCCGGACATCTCGACCAGCACATGGGCGCCGCCACCGTCCTGCACCATCTCCTCGTCGCTGGTGAGGATCTCGAACACCACCGCCAGGTCCTCGACCGGGACCGCCGAGTTCAGGCGGATCTCGCCGATGTCGTGCACGAACAGTAGCTTGGCGAGCCGCTCCGCCCCGTCCCGCTCGATCGAGATCCGCTCGTCCTCATAGTGGAAGAACCCGGCCCCGATGCCGATCGGGAGCGGCCAGTAGCCGAGCTCGGCGAGACGCTCGACCGACCGCTGGTAGATGAGCTGCCCCTCAGGGTTCGGGTAGAGGAGGTACGTGCCGAACGCCGCCCCCAGCGCGTCGATCGCTTCGATCGCCGCGGCCCGGCCGAGGTCCTCGGCAACCTCCTCGCCGCCGGGGGTCGACGGCCCAGCGACAGCGGGCTTCGCGGTCATACCGTGATGAGGTTCTCGCGGATCGCGTACAGGACCGCCTCGTTGCGGCTGTGCACGCCTAGCTTGTCGAGGATGTTGCGAACGTGGTTCTTCACCGTGTTCTCGGAGATGTACAGCCGGTCGCCGATCTCGCGACTGGTGCGCCCTTGGGCGACGTGGGACAGCACCTCCACCTCGCGGCCGGTGAGGCTCGGCTGACGGGATGACAGCAGATCCTGGTGGCGGAGGAGCTGGCGGACGACGTCGAACAGCTTGCCGCCCATCATCGGGGTGATCGCGGCGCCGCCGCGGGCCACGTCCTTGATCGCCTGGCTGAGCACGTGGAACGGAGCATCCTTGTTGAGGTACCCGCGCACGCCGGAGCGGACGCCGCGCAGCAGGTCCTCCTCGGACTCGCTGGCGGTGAGGAGCACCACGCGGCTCTCGGGGGAGACGGCCAGCAGCTTCTCGACCACCTCCAAGCCGGACAGGCCGGGCATGAGGACGTCCAGGACCACCACGTCGGGCTGGAGGTGCTCGGCCTCGGCGACCGCCTGTTCGGCGTCCTCGGCTTCGCCCACCACCTCGAAGCCCGCCTCCGCAAGCGCGGCCGCCAGACCGGTGCGGAAGAGAGCGACGTCGTCGACTACGAGTACTCGGGTCATTCGGGCTCTATCAGCCCAAGGAATCCGTCCCTGCGGCGATAGAGCACGCTGTAGCGGTCGCTTTCCCCGTTGAGGAAGAAGAAGAAGTTGTGACCCAGCATGTCCATCTGCAGCGCGGCCTCCTCAGGCATCATCGGCTTCATCGCGAACTGCTTGACCCGCACGATTTCGTCGGGCCCACTGCTGTCTTCTTCTTCGGTGGTGGCCGATGCGTCATTGAGTCGTTTGTGGGTGCCGCGCCGGGAACGCTGGATCAACCGTTCCTTGAGCCTGCGCAGCATCCGCTCGAACTTCTCCGAGGCCAGGTCCAGCGCTGCCCGCTCGTCGTGCGCCGACGCCTCGACCCGCACCATCTGCCCGGCCACCGGGGCGGTGATCTCCACGCGGTACTTCCCGTTCGCAACCCGCGGGTTCTGATGGGCCGAGAACTCCACGTCAGCCACGGCGCCTTCTCCGAAGATACGGCCTGCGTGGTCGACTTTGCGCTCTGCGAGCTCGCGCAGCTCGGTCCCGACGTGCATGTGCTTGCCGTGCACGCGAATATCCACGGATGCTCCCTTCTGTGGGGGTGGGGCGGCGGGGCCGCCTGGGCGAACGGTGACGGTGCGATGCGATGCCGCGGGCGTCCTGGCCGCGTCCTGGGTGGCAACGGCGCACCACCGGTGAGGGCTTCCCTCAATGAGGGCACACGGTCACCTTACACCCCGGACGGTGGCCGTGACAGCCCCGATCACGCCGGGACCCATGGCCCTGGCGGCGGCTTCGAGGGTGGCTCCGGTGGTGAGCACGTCGTCGACGAGGACTGCTCCTGCGACCCGGCGCGCAGCCCGGAAGCGAGGTGGCGTGCGGCCGGCCCGGCCGGCGCCGGCATGCCGCGGCCACCACCACCCGGGACGCAGAGCCCGGCAGACGGGCAGACCCGTGGCGGCGGCCAGCGACCGGGCGAGCTCGGCGGCGGGGTCGATCCCGTGCCGCCACAGTCGCAGCCGAGCACGCGGCACCGGTACGAGCACCGCCGCCCCTGCCGGCAGCCGGGCGGCCATCGCGGCGGCCAGCCACGGTGCCACGCCGCCGAGCCCCCGGTACTTCAGGAGCAGCATCAGGCGCCGCGCGGGTCCGTCGTGCCGCCACGCCCCCCGCACCAGCAGCCCGCCGGGAAGGCGGCGGTCCGGCGCGGCGACCAAGCGGCGGCGGCAGCCATCGCAGATCGACCGCACCGGCCCGCCGGGCCCGCATCCAGCACACCAGATCACGATCCCGACCGTACCGGGTGGCAGTGACAGGAAACTAGTCACTACTTTCCGTGGTACAATGACCACCCCCCGTTGTGGACAGTACGGCGGTCGGTCAACTATCGTCGGCGGCCCAGGACCGAGAGGAGCAACGCGTGACGATCGACGTGAGGGCCACCAGGGAAGCGCAACGCCGCCGCCGGCTCATCAAGCTGGCACTGGTGCTCGCCCCCCTCGCCGGCTGGCTGTGGGTGCGCGCCCTCTCGGGCAACCCTGTGTCGCCTGGCCTGCCACAGCTCGGCCCGGACTTCGTGTTCTGGCTGCCGATGCTGCTGATCTTCGGCCTGCTCGCCGTCGTGATCGTGGCGCCGATGATCGGCAATGCGCGCTCCCCGCACACCATCTACCTCCCCGAGCAGATCGAGGTCGGCTTCTCCGACGTCGTCGGCCTCGGTCCTGTCGTGACCGAGGTGCGGCACACGCTCGACGTGTTCCTCAACCACAAGCGCTTCCAGAACGAGATGGGCGGCAGGCCGCGGCGCGGCGTGCTGTTCGAGGGCCCGCCGGGCACCGGCAAGACCCACCTCGCCAAGGCGATGGCCAAGGAAGCCGGCGTCCCGTTCCTCTTCGTCTCGTCGACGTCGTTCCAGTCGATGTGGTACGGGATGACGGCCCGCAAGATCCGCACCTACTTCCGCCAGCTCCGCAAGGTGGCCCGGCGCGAGGGCGGCGCGATCGGGTTCATCGAGGAGATCGACGCCATCGCCACCAAGCGCGGCGGCATGAATTTCTCGCCGGAAGTGGCCGCGCACGCCGCCGGCGACGCGGGCGACGGGCTCGTGGTCTCCCCGACGATCTCATCGGGCACCGGGGGGATCGTCAACGAGTTGCTGGTCCAAATGCAGAGCTTCGACGAGAACCCCCGCGCCATCCGGTTCCGCAACTGGATGAAGGGCATGATCAACCGGTTCCTCCCCATGCACCGCCAGCTGCAGACCACCGCCCCGCCGTTTGCCAACCTCCTGCTGATCGCGGCGACCAACCGGGCAGACTCCCTCGACCCCGCCCTGCTGCGGCCCGGGCGGTTCGACCGGACGCTGCACTTCGACGTCCCGGGCAAGTCCGCCCGCCGCGAGCTGATCGACTACTTCCTCGACCGCAAGGCGCACACCGCGGATCTCGACGACCCGCAGACCCGCGACGACATCGCGGCCTCGACGATGGGCTACTCCCCGGCGTCACTCGAGCGCCTGTTCGACGAGGGGCTGCTAGTGGCGCTCAAGGACGGCAGGTCGGCCCAGACCTACGCCGACCTGCGCCGGGCCCGCATGGAGGTCGAGATCGGGCTCGCCCAGCCCACCGACTACCCCGTCGACGAGCGTGAGACCATCGCCGTCCACGAGTCCGGCCACGCCACGGTGGCGTACCTGGTCGGCAAGGCCCGCCGGCTCGAGGTGCTGTCCATCATCAAGCGGCGGGAAGCGCTGGGCATGCTGGCCCACCGCGACGAGGAGGAGCGGTTCACCCGCCGCGAGTCGGAGATGCGCTCGCTCATCCAGATTGCCCTCGGCGGGCTCGTCGCCGAGGAGCTGATGTTCGGCGAGTCGGGCACCGGCCCCGCCGGCGACCTGGCCGCCGCCACCCAGGTGGCCGCCGACATGGTGGGCTCGTTCGGGCTCGGGGGCTCGCTGGTGTCGTTCCGGGCGCTGGAGTCGGGCCCGTTCGGCGGGAACCTGGTCGCCAAGGTGCTGGCCGACAAGCACGGCCGGGTCGCCGTCGACAAGATCCTGGACGATGCCAAGGCCGAGGTGACCCGGCTGCTGGTGACCCACCGATACCTGATCGAAGCGCTGCGTGACGCGTTGCTGGAGCGGGAGGAGCTCGTCGAGCACGAGATCCTCGACGTGCTCCACGCCGCCGAGACCCAGGCCATCCAAAACGGCGACGCGGTGATCGACCTCCGCGGCGACCAGCCACGGATCCACGCCGACCGCGACCGCATCGAGCTGCTCCCCCTGCCGGACGACGAGTAGGGGCTTCCTCGGGAGCGGCCTGCCGGCCGCGGGCCGATCGCGTATGCTGGCCTGTAGCCGA
>JBFJZV010000162.1:0-8050 GCA_041621915.1 Acidimicrobiia bacterium
CCTGGTGCCAACCCCGCGCCGCGTCGCGGCTGAGCGTGGGCTGTTCGGCCCGGGCGGGCGGGTTGCGGTGCGTCGTCCTGGGGCCCTCTCGGCGGCGGCTGCCGCTCCTGCTGGTCCTTCGTGGTGGCTCGGCCGCAGGCCGAGCCTGGTGCCAACCTCGTGCGGCGTCTCGGGGCGAGCTGGTGCCAACCCCTTGGGCGCCGGTCAGCCCTCGGGTGCCTCGGCCAGCGCCCTCGTGTACTCCTCGAAGTCTCTCGGCGTGCCCAGTGAGTCGCTGCGGAAGACGTGCGTGATGACGCCGTCGGGGTCGAGGACGTACGTCGTGCGCTCCGCGTAGCCGAACGTGTCGTTGAACGTGTCGTAGGCGCGGGCGACCTCTCCGTGCGGCCAGAAGTCGGAGAGCACGGGGAAGGTGAACTTCTCCTCCTTTGCCCAGTGGGAGTTGGCGGGCTGGGTGTCGCACGTGATCGCCACAACGTTGGCGTCGAGGTCGCCCAGCGCGGCGAGATTGTCCCGCAGCTCGCACAGCTCCTGGCGGCACACTCCGGTGAAGGGGTAGGGGATGAACACGATCAGGGCTGGCCGGCCGGCGAGGTCGGAGAGGGACACCCTCTTGCGGTACTGGTCGACGAGGGTGAAGTCGGGGGCGACCTGGCCGGGGTCGAGTGGCATAAAGGGCTCCGGGATGGCGGGACGGGCGATGGTACCTGCCGGCGCGTCAGCGGCGCCGCCCCAGCGCCGCCTTCCGGCTCTGCGTCTGGCCCGTATGGCGGAACAGCCCGGGCGAGAGCTGCGCCACCCGCAGCCCGGCGTCGTGGAAGCGGCGTTGGGCGTCCGCCTCGCTCTGCGCCGGGAAGATCTTCGGCAGGTCCGCCTCCCGCACCAGGCTGGGGTTGAGCGTGAAATGTGCCACTGCATCGAGGTAGCCGTCGGCCTCCCGCCACGCCATGGGGCGGCCGGTCACCATGTGCCGGCCCAGGACGGCGTCGCTGCGGTGCCGCAGCCGCACCTGTCCGATCCCGGGGTCGCCGTCGAGGACCTCCTGGGCGCGCCGCAACCCCGCGGCGTCGAGGCTGCACGCCTCCCAGTCGTCCTGGAGGTTGAGCACGTGGGACACGCCCGGGCGGCCGAGCATCGCCGCCATCAGGTAGCTGGTCGCCGCCCCGATGGTCAGCACGCCGTTGGGGTATGCGACGAGGTCGTCCACGAAGTCGAGGCCGCCGGCGTGCTCCAGGGTGGCCCGGTCGGGCCCGTTGATGAGCATCATCACGTAGCTGGCGTCGAGCAGCTTCGGCCACGCCAACTGGAACGCGTCGAGTGTGGAACGGAGTAGCGGGAGGCGGTCGCCGGTGAGGATGGCGATGCCCAGCCCGGCCGGCGGCGGCTCGGTCGGATCGCCGGCCGCCCGGCGGCGGGGCCGGATCACCCACACGCCCGACTCGTCGAGCGGCATGAGCTGCGCGTCGAAGCGGAAGTGGCGCTGCCACAGCTGGAGGCACCGGCGCTCGTGCGCGCGCCGCCCGTCGAACAGCCAGGCCTCCCAGTTCCGCGAGCGGTGCGCGGCGTATGCGAACAGGGCCCCCTCCCGCCCGTGCTTCTCCGGTGGGCCGTCGACCATGAAGAAGTCGAAGCGGCCGGCGAGGGTCGTGTCATACCACGGGAACGTGCCGCCCGGCCAGCGCCGGGGGCGCAGCGGCGCCAGCCGGAGGTCGACGGCGTCGCGCAGCCCGTGCCGTTCCAGCAGCCGCGCAGTGCGACGGTGGTACTCGACGTCGTGCTCCAGGCTCACGACCTCGGCGCCATCGGCGGCGGCGTGGGCGGCCAGCACCAGGGTCGACGTCCCGCTGCCCGCTTCGAGGATCCGCCGCGGGCGCCTGCGGCGGAGGTGCTCGGTCACCTCGATCGCCGCCGACTTCCCGAAGACCCAGGCGCCCCACGGGACGCCGTCCCGCCGGACCAGGTCGTACACGTCGGGTGCCCGCGGCGCCGCGACGACCACCGGGCGCGGCCGGGCTACGTCCGCCAGGGCGGTGCGCAGCCGCTCGGCCGACGCGTCGAGGGCGGCGCCGGTTGGCCGCCGCTCGCCGACCAGCCGTTCGATCGCGGTGGCGACGGCGGCCCGGTCGTCGCTGGTCCGGTAGGCCCGAAAGGCCTCGGCGTGAAGCTGCCGCAGGTCGCCTGCGACCGCCCGCCGGGCCGGGCTGCCGTGCCCCGTCGCCGGCGAGGACGTCAGCGAGCCGGGCCGCAGCCGCCGGTGGTACAGCGGCCGGTCGACCCGGGCGATCCGCCCGGTCATGATGAGGAAGTTGAGGATGGCGGTGTCGTAGCCGATCCGGAACCCGGCGTACCAGCCTCCGATCCTGCGGACGGCCTCGGTGCGGTAGAGGCCGTGGAAGTCGGCCCGGTGCACGAGGTCGGCCCCCATCGGCTCCCGGAGCTTGCGCCACCGCATCACCCGGCTGCGGCCGCGGCGGCGGGCGTCGTGGAACACCGAGAAGGAGATGGCGGCATCCGCCTCCTCGGCCTCGGCGGCGGCGAGGAGCCGGGCGATCCGATCGGGCTCGCTCCAGTCGTCGGCGTCCTGGATCAGGAACCACGGGCTGGTCGTGGCCCGCAGGACGACTTCGTCGGCGAAATAGCGCCCTTGATTGGTATCCAGGTCGAAGCGCACCAGCCGGGGATCGTCGAGGTGGGCGAGGGCAGGCCACGGTGGCGGGTCGTCGGCGTCGTTGACGACGACGACCGTGAGGTTGCGGTGCGTCTGGGCGAGGATGCTGTCGACGGCTTGGGCGACGTGACCCGGGCAGCCGTGATAGGGGATCGATACCGTCACGTGCGGCTCGGGGGCGGGCGGCGGTTCGGCTGCCGGGGCGATCGCGGGCATCGGCCGGGGCCCGGAGGGGCCGTAGCGGCCGGCGTCGGCGCCGAGCACGGCTCGCAGCTCCCGGCCCGGCAGGTCTCGCCAGCGGCGACTGGCCGTGTTCTTGCGGCTCGTGTTGGCCCGATGCACGATCGCCACATAGATGCGCTCGTCCTCCAGCGCCGCCAGGCGGCGGGGGCGGGCGGCCCACAAGAATCGGGTGTCTTCGCCGTGGCGGAGATCGGGGAAGCGGTGGCGCCGCCACAGCTCCCTGCGGTAGCAGAGCGTGCCGCCGGCCACCCACGGGCGCCTGTCCGCCGGCGGGTACTCGTAGCGCCAGCCGCGATCCCGGGCCGGGTCGTAGAAGAGCAGCCGGCGCAGCCCGCATGCCTCCGCGTCCCGGTCGACCAGGGCCCCCACCTGGTAGGTGAGCCGGTGGGGCGCCGACCAGTCGTCGTCGTCCCAGTGGACCAGCACCTCGCCGCGGGCCTCCTCGCAGGCGAGGTTGCGCTTGGTGCCCAGCGTGGTGCGGCGGTCCAGTCGCACGTAGCGGACCCGCGGGTCGGGGGGCATCAGGTCGGCGACCGGGTCGGTGCCGTCGTCGAGCACGACGAGTTCCTTCTGCTCGTAGTCCTGGCGCAGGAAGTACTCCACCGCCAGCGGCACGAACCGCCGCCGGTCATACGTCGGCATGAGGCAGGAGACGAGCGGCCCGGTCATTGCTCGTCCAGCCTGGCCAGGCACTCGGCGGCGCGAGCATGAGTGGGATCGGCCGCGAGCGCAGCCTCCAACGCAAGCGCTCCCGCCTCGCGGTGACCCATGGCGACGCGCACCACCCCGAGATCGACGAGCGCGTCCGCATAGAGTCCGCCGGCGTCGAGCACCTGTTCCAGCTCGGCCGCCGCGTCTTCGAGCGCGCCCTTCGCAGCCGCCAGGACGGCTAGATGGCGGCGCGCCCGGGTGTTGCCCGGATCGAGCGTCACGGCTTTGCGTAGCGCCTCCGCCGCCGAGCCGAGGTCCTCGCGGAGGAGGGACACCACTCCCAGCTCGGTCCAGGCCGTTGCGTCGTCGGGCGCCATACGGGCCGCCAATCTCAGCTCGGCCGCGGCCTCGTCGAATCGGTCGAGGCTCGCCAGCGCCGCGCCCCGCAGCGCGTGAAGGCGGGCGGTGTGCGGGGCGAGGTGGATCGCATCGAACGCCGCCGCCTCTGCGGCGGCGTAGTCGCCGGTCGCCAGCGACGCACGCGCAACGCCTTCTAGGGCGAGGGGGTTCGCCGGGTCGGCAGCCGCCGCCGCAGCCATGGCTTCACGGCAGCCGAAGGCGTCGCCGCCTTCCAACCGAACACGCCCGAGGTTGACCAGCGCGGTGGACCAACCCGGCGCTGCCGCGACACAGCGGTCGAGCAGCTCGGTGGCGCGTTCCCGCTCGCCCATCTGAGCGAGGGCCAGGCCCATGTTGTTGAGGGGCGCCGGGTCATCGGGCGCGAGTTCGAGAGCGGTCTCGTACGCGGCGACGGCGCCCGCGAGATCACCATCGCCGTGCAGGCGAACGCCTACATTGTTGGCGGATGCCGACTGGGCGGCGGCAGGGTCGGCCGGTTCCCACTGCCGATGTCGGAGGTATGCGCTCGGCCCGCTCATTGCCCGCTCTCTGCGTCGCTCGCGGGCAGGTCAAGCCGCAGCGAGTACCCGCTCGCCACCCCGCCCGGCGGTAGCGCCGCCAGCGCGAGCTGGCCGTCGTGGCGCAGTTCGACGGCGAACCCGTTCCCGTCTCCGAAAGGGTTGCCTCGGCGACGGGGCGCTCTGCGCCTCGCCAACCGGCGCCTCACGTCGGCGAGCGTTCGAGCCGACAGGTCTTGAATGGCCTCGGCCAATTCCTCCCCTCCCCTCGGGTGAGCGGCGACCTCGGTAAGTCTCTCGCCGACGAGTCCGGCTGCTTCTCGTAGGCGCTGCACCCGCGCTGCCAGTGCCTCGTCTGCAGGTATCTCGCGATCGGAAGCGGCCCCGGCCTCGACGGAGATGCGGCGCCCCTTCGGGCCGAGCAGCACGAGGTCGCCCGGGGCGAGCGACGGCTCCTCGTCGAGATCGAAGAATCGGCCGCGGTTCTCCGTGGTCCAGATCATGCGTATGCCCTCTCTCTCACGGCCCGGATCGAGCCCGCCGGGCTAGGAACTCGTTGAGCTGGCGCTCCAGCTGGGCGTTGATGTCGCTGCGTTGGCGGTCGTATGCGGTGTCCACTGCGGCGTCGCCGGGGAGGGGCGGTTCGGGCGAGCCGGCCGGGCCTCGGGCCGCCCCGTTGGTCCGGTTCTCGGCGCGGATGGCCAGCTTGGTCCGCTCTTTGGAGTCTGACGCATAGGCCGACATCAAGCTGAAGACCGCTCTTCCCATCTCTGCGCGCACGTCGATCGGGGCCGCCGGGTGCAAGCCCACGGCCGCCAGCTCCCGGATGTCGGCCTTGAAGTTGTTGATCTCGGCGGCGTCCCCGAACGACCCGTCCGTCTTGAGGTCAGCGGCGCCCTTGTAGATGAGCAACGTGTGCATGTTCCTGTAGTCGGCGCGGCCGGCAGGTACCCCGGCCTGGGCGGCTGCGCGGAAGGCCTCGTTGACGAACGCGCGAGGGATGACGTGCTCCGACTCCAGGAACCACACGTCGATCCCGCTCGTACGCAGCCTGCTCTGCTGGTTCTTGTGCAGGTCGATCGTCCCGATGCCGGGTGCGCTGGCGCCCGGAGCGGTTTGGCCGCCCGCCGCCTTCACCTTGGTGACGATGATGCGAAGGTTGCGGTTCGCGGCCTGGCGCTTGCCACTAGCGCTGGTGGCTGCCGCCGTGTCCGCGAGGTACTTGGCGTAGGCGGCCCGCACGTCGGCGTCGGGGTGGGCGCTGAGCGGCGTCGCCGTGGTCGACGACATCACGAGCTCGTCGGAGCCCTCTCGGTTGGTGATGTCGTGGTCCGCGCCCCCGGCGGTGAACTCCTCGTGGATCGTGATCGGCGCAGCTGGGCCGGCAGCCTCGTCCTCCTCCCCGCCCATGCCGATGAGCCGCATCACGCCCTGGATCGCCTCCTCCAGGCGGTCGAGCAGCCAGTCGAGGGCGTTGTCGACCGTCTCCCGGATCCCGGCGACGATCTCCTGGATCTTCTCGCCGATGTTGCCGAGGCCCACCTGGTTGGCGAGGAACCCGATCGCCACCGGGATCGCCGCCGCCAGGCCGCCCTCCATGCGCGCCGCGCCGGGCTCGATGTCGCCGGCCGCCACCGCGGCGAGCGTCGCCACGTAGCTGTCGACGATCTCGAGGATCTCGCGGATGTACTCGATCGCCGACTGCACGGCGTTGAAGAACGCGATGAAGCCGTTGATCACCGCCATGATCCCGGTGGGGTCGAGCATGCTGAGCAGCTTGGCGGTCACCCGGCTGACGATCTTCTCCATGATCCAGTTGGTGGCCGCCTCGAGGACCATGTTCCACAAGTTGCTGATCTGACCCTCGATGTACTCCCAGATCGCGGCGACCCCGCGTTCCTGCACGTCCTTGATGAAGTTCCAGATCCCCACCAGCCGGTCGACGGCGCCCCGGATCTGGTCGATCCGCTCCTGGCCGAACCGCTCGGCGAGCTTCTCCCAGATGCGGTCCATCGAGATGCCGAGGACGTCGAGCACCAGCTCCAGGATCGAGCCGAGCGACAGGTCTTCGGGCGGCTCGATGCCGGCGTCCCGCAGCCCCTTGAACAACCAGTCCACGAGCCCGTTGACGAGGTGGGCGAGGAAGTTGTCGAAGAAGTTCGACAGCCCCAGCTTGACCGCCGCCAGCATGTTCTTGAGGAAGCCGATGGGGTCGCGCTTGATGTCCTCGAACGCCTGCATGGCGTTGGCGATGATCCGGCCGAGGATGTCGGTCGGGAAGTTCATCAGCGCCAGGATCAGCTTGAAGACCTCCTCGACCACCACCCGGATGAAGGCGAAGAGCCGGGAGATCGGCTCGCCGAACTGGTCGCGGATGCGGGTGAACGCGCCGATCGGGTCGACGAGGTCGTCGATCGACAGCGATTCCCAGATGCCCGTGAACAGCCCGACGACGAACTCCCAGCTGATGCCGAGGTCGGCGAGCGCGCCTTCGATGCGTGCCCCGGCCTCAGATACGACCCCGGTCTCCTGGAGCTGCTGGAAGATCTGGTTGCCGCCGGGCAGCAGGCTGATGAAGCCCTTGATGATGTTGACCGCGGTGCGGGGGACCACCTCGCCGGTGATGGGGTTGCGGCCGAGGATCACCGTCAGCAGGTGCCAGCCCGGCACCTCGTCCACGAAGGTCTCCAGAGCCGCGAGCAGAGCGTTCTTCACCAGCTCGAGCACCTTGAGCGCCACCGTCGCCGCGAAGTCGAACAGCCGCTGCAGCAGGTCGCCCGCCTGGCCGGCCAGCGATCGCAGGTTGGTCATGATGTCGGGCAGGTTCTCGGGCTGGATGGCGTCCCACGCCGCCGTGAAGAGGTTGCGCAGGTCCGACAGCAGCCCCAGGAACGTCCCGATCTGGGTGTCGATCCAGTCGGCGGTCTCCTGGAGCGTGCCCTTCTCCCGCATCTGCTCGAGCTCGGTCTCCTTGCCGATGAGCCTCAGGAAGTCCTCGAGGATCTCCACGGTCGTGGCTTCGACGGGCTCGTCCCGCAGGGGATCGTGGTGCAGCACCTTCTTCACCAGGTCCCAGGCCGGGCTCTCGGCGAGGAACCCCTCGGCGACGCCGATCAGCGCCTCCTTGATGAGCTCGATGAGCTTGTCGACGACCGAGGAGGCGAACGAGGTGACGTCGTCGACCAACGCCCCGAAGTGCCGCTGGAGCACGCCGAGGTTGTAGTCGAAGGGGTCGAGACGGACGAAGTCCATGTCGTCCCAGGCCTCTTCGATCGTCCGCTCCAGGCGCGACAGCGTCAGGTTGAACGTGGAGAGCTGCCGCTGGACCCAGGCGAACGCCTGCTCCAGCACCCCCAGCTCGCGCAGCTTGTCGAAGATGAAGGTGCCGAACGGGACCAGCCCCATGAGCCCCTCGACCAGGTTCATCGCGTTGCGCTCGACGTCCCGGCCGGTGAGCGGGTTGTACCCGATGATCACGGTGAACAGCGTGTAGCCCGGTACGTGCCGGGCGTAGCTGGCGAGCCGGTCGGTGATGAAGTCCGGCAGGAGCTGGACGTCCTCCTCCGCGGCG
>JBFJZV010000163.1:0-7961 GCA_041621915.1 Acidimicrobiia bacterium
GAGAGGTCTGCCTCGATCGCAACGGTGGGAACGGCGGTGCGTCCGTCGATGAGGATGGTCTCGCCATCGGTGTACGCAACGGGCACCGCCACGTCGTTCCGGGTGAGGGTGACCGGGAGCACCACCGTGACCTTGCCTCCGCTCTGGTCGACGGAGACACCGGAGAAGTCCAGCGTCACGCCGTCGACTACCGCGTCGTCCGCGGATTCGATGAGCGTCTCGAGGTCACCCGGGGAGCCGAGCGCCCCACCCCCGGTGGCGATCGCAGCCCCGAGCGAATCGCCGAAGATCGAGTCGAGGCTGAGCAGCTCCGTGGCGCTGGTGATCGAGAACGGCAACGGCTGGCCCAGCTCTTCCTGGAAACCGAGGGCGTCGAGGACCGCCGCCAGGTTGAAGAGGCCGAGCGCGGCCCGTTCGACGTCGTTGTCGGGCACGAAGGGGTCCGCGGCGCCCGCCGGGCGCGGCGCGACCAGCACCGTGAGGGCGACGAGTCCGGCCACGAGGAGTGCGACCAGCCGGCGCGAAATAGCCCAAACAGCAGTACGCGCCATCTCGATCCCCTTCCCCGCGCCTCCCCGGCGCACCCGACTATACGCGATTCGTACGGCGCGTGCCGGCCCAGTCGTCGCCCGCCGATGAACTCCGGTGAGGCTGCTCAGCCTCACCGTGGCGTTCCGGCGGCTGATCCGGCGGAAAAGGCCTATATCCGAACCGGTTCCCAACGCATACAATCGCCGCCAGCAGGGCCAGTCCGGCCACAAGCGGAGGTAGTTGCTTGGTCGGAGCGCCAGCGCATGCATCCGCCCCAACCCCGACCGGCGAGGGGAATCGGTCGGGAGCGGTGACCTTTGACGCGGTCACCAAGCGCTTCGGCGACGTGGTGGCCGCCGACGCCGTCGACCTCGACATCCATGCCGGCGAGTTCTTCTCGCTGCTCGGCCCGTCCGGTTCGGGAAAGACCACCTGCCTCCGGATGATCGCCGGCTTCGAGTTCCCCACGTCCGGCATGATCCACCTGCACGGACGCGACGTCACCCGGGTGCCGCCCTACGACCGCGACGTCAACACGGTCTTCCAGGACTACGCCCTGTTCCCCCACATGACCGTCGCCGAGAACGTCGGCTACGCCCTCAAGGTGAAGCGCGTTCCCCGCCGCGACCGAGACCCGCGGGTCCACGAGACCCTGGCCCTCGTACGGCTCGAAGGCCTGGCCGGCCGCAAGCCTCGCGAGCTGTCCGGCGGTCAGCGGCAGCGGGTCGCCCTCGCCCGGGCGCTCATCAACGAGCCGAGCGTGCTGCTGTTGGACGAGCCGCTCGGCGCCCTCGACCTGAAGCTCCGTCAGCAGATGCAGATCGAGCTGAAGGCACTGCAGCAGCGAGTGGGCCTCACGTTCGTCTACGTCACCCACGACCAGGAGGAGGCGCTGACGATGAGCGACCGGATGGCGGTGCTCCACGGGGGCCGCATCGAGCAGGTCGGCTCGCCCGCCACCGTCTACGAGCGGCCGGCCACCGAGTTCGTGGCCGGGTTCGTCGGCGTCTCCAACGTGCTCGCCGGCCCGGCCGCAGCCGCCGTCACCGGCCAGCCGCGCGCGTTCACGATCCGCCCCGAGAAGATCCGCATCGCCGCGCCGGACGACTCTGCGCCGCCCGGGTCCTGCACGGCGACTGGCACCGTCTCCGATACGGTGTACCTCGGGGCGTTCACCAGGTTCCTCGTAGAACTCGACGCCGGAGGCCGCCTCGTCGTGGTGCAGCAGAACCTGCACACCTCGTCGATGGAGGCCATCCACGTCGCAGGCAAGAAGGTGCGGCTCGTCTGGGATCCCCAGCACAACCGCACCGTGGAAGGTTCGGGGTGAAGGAGGCGCGCATGCGACACGCTTGGCGACACGTGGTCGTGCTGTTATCGATCCTCGCGGTGGTGGCCGCCGCCTGCGGCGACTCTGACGAAGGAGGTGACGTCCTCGACGAGGTCGGCGAAGGCGAGGGCCAGGTGAACATCATCTCCTGGGCCGGCTACATCGAGCGCGGTGAGACCGACCCCAACTTCGACTGGGTCACCGGCTTCGAGGCGGAGACCGGGTGCAAGGTCGAGAACAAGACCGCGGCCACCTCCGACGAGATGGTGGCGCTGATGCAGGAGGGCTCCGGCTTCGACCTCGTCACCGCGTCGGGAGACGCCAGCCTGCGCCTGATCTTCGGCGGGACGGTGCAGCCGGTCAACCTCGACCTGATCCCCAGCTACTCGAAGGTCGACCCCCGGCTGCAAGACGCCCCGTGGCACACCGTGGACGTGGATGAAGACGGGACGCCCGAGCACTACGGCGTCCCCTACCAATGGGGCTCGGACGTGCTGATGTACAACACGGAGACGTTCCCCACCCCGCCCGACAGCTGGAACGTCGTCTACGAGCCGATGGACCTGCCCGACGGCCAGCCGAACCAAGGGCGGGTCGAGGCCTACGACGGCCCGATCGCGCTGGCGTCGGCGGCCCTGTACCTGAAGGCGCACCAGCCGGAGCTGGGCATCGAGGACCCATACGCGCTCAACCGGGAGCAGTTCGAGGCGACGCTCGACCTGGCCCGCCAGCAGCGCGGCCTGGTCGCCCGCTACTGGCACGACGCGTTCATCCAGATCGATGACTTCGTCAGCGAGGGCGTCGTGGCGTCGACGTCATGGCCGTTCCAGCGCAACATCTTGCAGCTCGACGGCCACCCCATCTCCAGCGTCATCCCCCAGGAGGGGGCGACCGGCTGGGCCGACACCACGATGATGCACGTCAACGCCCCCCATCCGAACTGCGCCTATATGTGGCTCGAATGGTCGCTGAACAACGACCTGCAAGGCGACCTGGCGGCTTGGTTCGGGTCGGTGCCGTCGATGCTGGAGGCGTGCGAGGACAACGACCTGCTCGGCCCCGACGGGTGCGAGAACAACGGCCTCGGCGACTTCGACAAGATCGCCTTCTGGAAGACGCCGCAGGCTGACTGCTTCGAGCCTGGCGCCGGGAAGGAGTGCGTGCCCTACCACGAATGGGTCACCAACTACGTGGCCGTGATCGGCGGCCGGTAGGCCGACTCGATAGGAGGGGTGGGGCCACCGGCGGCCCCACCCCGGCCACCTCGCCGATGACCACCCGGACGGTCTCCACATTCTTCTTCCGCCACCCGCGGGCCCGCCTCGCCGTGCTGCTCACCCCCGGGCTGGTACTGCTCGGTGTCATCTACGGCGGGTCGCTGCTGGCCCTGCTGCTGCAGAGCTTGTACCGGCTGGAGGAGTTCACTGGCACGGTGGTCGAGGAGGTCGGCCTCGAGACGTACCGCGAGCTCCTGGAACCGGCCAACGTCGACATCATCGTCCGGACCGTCGTCATGGCGCTGGCCGTGACGGTCGCCTGCGCGGTCGTGGCGTTCCCGCTGGCCTACTACATGGCCCGCTTCGCCTCGCCCCGGATGCGCACCTTCCTCACCGTGGCGGTGCTGACGCCCCTGTGGTCGAGCTACCTGGTGCGGGTGATCTCGTGGAAGCTGATCCTCGCCAAAGAAGGAATCTTCTCCTGGTTCGTCGACCGGCTCGGCCTGGAGGCGGCGCTGGCCTGGGTGCTGGACCTCGACGTGATCGGCGGGACGTCGCTGGCGCAGAGCCTCATCGGCATGTGGCTCGTGTTCGTCTACACCTGGCTGCCGTTCATGATCCTGCCCCTGGCGGCCGCACTGGAGCGGGTGCCCCGGTCGCTCACCGATGCGTCGTCCGATCTCGGAGCGCGGCCGCGGACCACCTTCCGCCAGGTGATCCTGCCGCTCGCGCTACCCGGGTTGGTGGCCGGCTCGATCTTCACGTTCTCGCTGACGCTGGGCGACTTCATCATCCCCGCGATCATCGGCGACTCCAGCTTCTTCATCGGGCCTGCGGTGCTCGTGCACCAGGGCACCGCCGGCAACCTGCCGCTGGCGGCCGCGTTCTCGGTTGTGCCGATGGTGATCATGGCCGGCTACCTGCTCGTCGCCCGGCGGGCCGGGGCCTTCGAGGCGCTGTGATGGGCCGCAACCTGGGGCTGAAGGCGGCGGCAGCGGCGGTGGTGGTGTTCCTCTACGTGCCGATCGGGATCATCTTCCTCTACGCGTTCACCACCGAGTCGGCGGCGTTCACGTTCCCCCCGCCGGGCTTCACGATCGACTGGTTCCGCGAGGCGGCCGACAACCCCGCCATCTGGCGGGCGCTGCGGCTATCGCTGCAGGTGGCGGGCATCACCACGGTGATCGCGTTGGTACTGGGCAGCCTGCTGGCCGCCGGCGTCTACCGCACCAGGTTCTTCGGGCGGGAGGCGATCTCGTTTCTGGTGCTGCTGCCGATCGCACTGCCCGGCATCGTCACCGGAATCGCGCTGCGGTCGTCGATCGCCATCCTCGACGTGCCGTTCAGCTTCTGGACGATCGTGCTGAGCCACGCCACGTTCACGGTGGTCATCGTGTACAACAACGTGATCGCCCGCTTCCGGCGCCTGTCGCCGTCGCTCACCGAGGCGTCGATGGACCTGGGGGCTACCGGCTGGCAGACGTTCCGCTACGTGACGCTGCCCAACCTGGCGACGGCGCTGCTGGCGGGCGGGCTGCTGGCGTTCGCGTTGAGCTTCGACGAGATCATCGTGACGACGTTCACGGCCGGCCAACAGCAGACGCTGCCGATCTGGATCTTCTCGTCGCTGTTTCGGCCGCGGTCGAGGCCCGTCACCAACGTGGTGGCGATCGCGGTGATCCTGCTCACTGCGGTGCCGATCATCGTGGCCGCCCGGCTGAGCCGCAGCGAAGCCGAGTAGCGGGCCGGTCAGGCCCCGATGTTCGACATCACGTGCTTGACGCGGGTGTACTCCTCCAGGCTGTAGAGCGACAGGTCCTTGCCGGCGCCGGACTGCTTGAAGCCGCCGTGCGGCATCTCTGCGACGAGCGGGATGTGGGTGTTGATCCACACGCAGCCGTAGTCGAGCCGCTTGGCCATGCGCATCGCCCGGCCGTGGTCGCGGGTCCACACGCTGGACGCCAGCCCGTACTTCACGCCGTTGGCCCACCGCACCGCCTGGTCCTCGTCGTCGAAGCGCTGCACGGTGACCACCGGGCCGAAGATCTCGTCCTGCGACATCTCGTCGTCCTGTTCGAGGCCGGCAACCACGGTGGGCTCGTAGAACCATCCGGGCCCGTCGGGACGCCGGGCGCCGGTGAGCACCTCGGCGTGGTCCGGAGCGCGGTCGAGGAAGCCGGACACCCGGTCGAGCTGGTCGGGGTTGTTGAGCGGCCCGTAGTACGTGTCCTCGTCGTACGGGTCGCCGGTCTTGGTGGCCTGGGCCTGGCGCACGAGCGCTCCCACCAGGTCGTCATGGACGCCGGGGCCGGCCAGCACCCGGGTGGCCGCCGTGCAGTCCTGGCCGGCGTTGAAGTAGCCGGCGCCCGCGATGCCCTCGGCGGCCGCCTCTGCGTCGGCGTCGTCGAACACCACGACCGGCGCCTTGCCGCCCAGCTCAAGGTGCACCCGCTTGAGCTGGTCGGCGGCGCTGGCGGCCACCTCCTTGCCAGCCCGGATGCTGCCGGTGACCGACACGAGCTGCGGGATCGGATGGGCCACCAACGCCCGCCCCGTATCGCGGTCGCCCAGCACCACGTTGAACACGCCCGGCGGGAGGAACTCGGCAGCCAGCTCGGCCAGCCGCAGCGTGGACAGCGGCGTGGTGTCCGACGGCTTCAGCACCACCGTGTTGCCGGCCGCCAGCGCCGGAGCGATCTTCCACACCGCCATCATGAGCGGGTAATTCCACGGCGTCACCTGGCCGCACACGCCAATCGGCTCCCGCCTGATGAACGACGTGTGGCCCTCCATGTACTCGCCGGCTGCCCGCCCCTCCAGCAGCCGGGCCGCCCCGGCGAAGAAGCGCAGCTGATCCGCCGCCGGCGGCAGCTCCTCGGACAGCGTCAACCCGTACGGCTTCCCGGTGTTCTCCACCTCCAGGCGGGCGAACTCCTCGGCCCTTTGTTCGAGCGCGTCGGCGATGCGCAGCAACGCCCGGCTGCGATCGGCGGGCGTCACGTCCCGCCACGTCTCGAACGCCTCGGCGGCGACGTGGCAGGCGGCATCGACATCGGCGGCGCCCGACACCGGAGCCTCCGCGATCGGCTCGCCGGTCGCCGGGTTGACGATGGTCGCCGACGTGCCGTCAGCTGGGTCACGAAATTCGCCGCCCACGAAGTTCCGCAGGTCGGTTGTGAGCGTCGTCATGAGCCTCCCTCGATGGTGCCGTGACAACGTACTCCTTGCGAGGTATCGCGTACAGAGGGCGCCGCACCGGTCGTGGCGGCCGTGAGCCGTTACCCCGGCCCGCCGACCCGCCAGGCGGCGTAGCGGCCCAGCAGGCGCACGGCGCGGTCAGCCTGGCGGAACACCGGCACGCCCCGCTCCAGCAGGACCCGCACCATCGGGTCGTAGGCGTCGCCACCGTCGACCACGGCCGCCCAGCCCTTCCCGGTCGGCAGCGCGGCCAGCCGGGACGCCACCGACCCGGGAGCGGCGACGTCCTCGTCGTACGCCGCGACAGCCCCGAGCGTCTGCAGCGCGCCGGTGAACGGGACGCAGCCCACCAGCCCGACGTCGACCGCCGGGGCGTCGAGCACGGCGGCGGCCGCCGCGGCGAATACGGCATCGCCCGCCACCGGAGTCACGTCCAGCGGGTTGCGGGCCTCCGCGAGCCCGGCCAGGCCGGCCCGGGCGAGCACACCGTCGAGCCGGGCGACGGTCGCCGGGTCGAACCGGGCGAGGCGGAGCGGGCCGGCGTGGTCGGCCATCGCCACCGTCTCGAAGCCGGCGTTCGACACCGCCCCGAGCCGCAGCCCGGCCACGCGGCACCGGCGCAGCAGCACCGCCAGCATCAGCAGGTCCGTGAAGTCGGCCAACGTCTCGGCCACCAGCGCACCAGCGTCCGAGGCGAGCGCCCGGGTGACGGCGTAGTCGCCGGCGATGGCCGCCGTATGGGAGGCCGCCGCCCCCACCCCGGCCGCGGTGCGGCCCGCCCGGTACAGCACCACGCCTCGACCCTGCCGGCGCATCCGCTTCACCGCGTCGAGGAACCGGGTGCCGTCGCCGGGGCGGAACCCCTCGACGTAGCAGCCGACCACCTCGACGTCGGTGCCGGCGAAGTGCTCGAGGTAGTCCCCCACGCTCAGGTCGAGCTGGTTGCCGACCGACACCGCGTACCGCGGCGCCAGCCACGGGAGCCGGTCGAAGGCCGACAGGATGAAGGCACCGCTCTGCGCCACCACCGCCACCGGCGCCGCCCGCCGAGCACCCGGGCTCAGCTTGCCCGGAGGGATGAAGAATGTGTCGTACCGGCCGGGGCGGGAGCGCACCCCGAGGCAGTTGCCGCCGGTCACCACCGGCCCCCGCTCCGGCGTGCGCCGCGCCACGTCCAACGCGGCCCGCACCCGCCCGGCGGCCGCTTCGGTGCCGGGCCGCTCCCCTAACCCGCCCGGGATGAGGATCACCGACTCGGCGCACCCCAGCTTCACCACGAGCTCCATCAGGTCCGGCACTTGCGCGGCGGCGACGCTGACCACCAGCAGGTCGACGGGGCCGTCGAGCGACTCCAGGTCCGGCACGCAGCGGACACCATCGACGGCGTCGGTGCCCGGCTTGACCACCGTCAGCCGCTCCGGCGGGAACCCGGCCCGGAGCACGTTGCGCAGGATCATTCGGCCGGCGTTCATCCCCCGCGACACGCCGACGACCGCGATCGACTCGGGCTCCAGCAGCCGCGCCAGCTTGGTGAGCGGACGGGGCGCCACGGGCACCGGTAGCGGATCGCCCAGCCGCAGCACCGCGTCGAGGGCCACCGGGTGGGGCGTCAGCACCAGCGGGTTGATCTCGAACTCGGCCAGCTCGCCGGGGACCTCCGCGGCGAACCGGGCCAGTCGCTGCAC
>JBFJZV010000164.1:0-7931 GCA_041621915.1 Acidimicrobiia bacterium
CCGGCCGCCGGTCATGCGGCTCGCCGAGCGGCTGGCGTTCCGGCGGGGCTTCCGGGTCTACCTGCCGCGCTTCTTCGGAAAGCCGTGGCTGCCCGAGATGGCCGGGTCCGCGGTCGGCTTCGCCAAGGTCTGCATCCGGCGGGAGTTCTACTCCTGGGCGACAGGCAAGGCGAGCCCGGTCGCCGATTGGGTGCGGGCGCTGGCCCGCCACGTCGCCAAGGTGGAGCACACCGACCGGGTCGGGGTCGTCGGCATGTGCCTGACCGGCGGGATTGCGCTGGCCGCCGTCACGGAGGACAAGGTCGGGGCTGCGGTCGCCGCCCAGCCCTCGCTGCCGTTCGCGTTCGGCGTGTGGCCGTTCACCACCAAGTCCCGCAAGCAGGACCTGGGGCTCAGCCCCGCCGAGCTGACCGCCGTGCGGGGATCGGAGACGCCGATCCTCGGCCTGCGATTCTGTGGCGACAAGGTCAGCCCCGAGGTGCGGCTGTGCGCCCTCGCCGAGCTGCCGGGGACCACCACCCCGGCGCTGCGCGGGGAGGGCCACGCCACCCTCACGGCGATGTACCGCAAGCAGACCCGCAACCACCTGGGCTCCGACGAGGCGATCTCGATCGCCGCCGACTTCCTCCACGAGCACCTGCAGGAGGCGCAGTGACCGACGTGGCGGGCCGGTTCGCATCGACGTTCGCGAGCGACCCTGTGGTGAAGCACGGCAACCTCGCGTACGACGTGTACCGGGGCGGCACGGGCAAGCCGATGATCCTCCTGCACGAGCTCGACGGCTTCACGGATCCGCTCAAAGCGCTGGCGCTGCAGTTCGTGAACGCCGGATTCGAGGTGCACGCCCCGAAGTTCTGGGACCAGGAAGGCGTCATCGCCGGAGCCCGACAGATCTGCGTGCGCAAGGAGTTCATCGGCTGGGCGACCGGCGTGACGAGCCCCGTGGCATCGTGGGTACGCGCGCAGGCCCTCCACATCGCCCAAGACCGCGCATCCCGCGGCAACGACGCCAAGGTCGGCGTCGTGGGCATGTGCCTCACCGGCAACATCGCCTTGGCCGCGATCGCCCAACCAGAAGTGGCGGCCGCCGTCGCCGCCCAGCCCGCAATGCCATGGGCTTCGCCCGCCACGGTGTTCCCGAAGTCACGAGAACGCGACCTCGGGCTCAGCGAGCAGAACCGCAACGACGTCGCAGCCGCGCTGGCCAGTGGCCAAGCCCACGTGGCGCCGCTGCGGTTCAGGTTCGACATGCAGTGCCCGGCGGCTCGGGTCGAGGCCATCGCGGCCTTGCCGGGCGCCGACCCGGTCCACTGGCTCCCGGGCTTCGGCCACTCCACGCTCACCTCCGCGCATCGGCGCAAGCGGAGGAAGGTGCGCGCGCGGTCGGAGGCAGCATTCGAGCACGTGGTCGGCTTCCTGCAACAGCACCTCTAGGCCCGCCCGAACCGCCTCCGCCGCTGCTGGTACTCGGCCACCGCCCGCGCCAGTTGGGCGCGATCGAAATCGGGCCACAGCACCTCGGTGAACACGTACTCGGCGTAGGCGGACTGCCACAGCAGGAAGTTGCTGATGCGCTGCTCGCCGCTCGTGCGGATCACCAGGTCGGGGTCGGGCATCTCCGGCAGGTACATCCGGGCCGTCAGAGCCTCCACGTCGACGTCCTCCGGTCCGATCTCCCCGGCGACCGCCTCCGCGGCGAGCCGGCGGGCGGCGTCGGCGATCTCCTGGCGTCCCCCGTAGTCGAACGCGAACACCAGCCGCATCTTCGTGTTGCCGGCCGTCATGGCCTGGGTCTCGGTCATGCGGCGCTGCACCCGCTCGGGCACCCGCGGGTCGCCTTTCAGCCCGATGAAGTGCACCCGCACTCCGAGGTCGTTCACCTCGTCGCGGCGGCGCAGCAGCAGCGACTCGTTGAACTGCATGAGGAACTCGACCTCTTCCTCGGAGCGGGACCAGTTCTCGGTGGAGAACGCATAGACGGTCAGCCAGCCGATGCCCAGCTCGAGCGCCCCCTCGACGACGTCGAACAGCGCATGCTCGCCGGCGGCGTGGCCGGCGGTGCGGTCGAGGCCGCGGGCGTTGGCCCAGCGTCCGTTGCCGTCCATGATGATCGCCACATGGACGGGGATGCGCTCGGGATCGAGCTGCGGCGGCTCAGACATCGAGCACGGCGGGGCTCACGAGCCGCCGCTCCAGGTGGAACTCCACGAAGCGGCGGGCGACGCCCATCGCCTCCCGCGTCATGCCGGGCTCGGGCTCCGGCAGCGCCCCGAGTTCGGCGGCCATGAGGCGGGCCAGGTACGCAGTGAGGCCGTCCCGCAACGCGTAGGCGCCCCGGCTGCGGCACTCCTCGCACTGGGCGCCGCCGTCGGCGAAGCTGAAGCGCACCAGCCCGGTGCGGGTGCCGCACCCTGCGCAGTGGTCGAGCGCCGGCGCCAGGCCGAGCACTTCGGCGGCCTTCACCAGATACGCGGTGACGACGTCGGGATGGAGCGGCGCCCGGTCGATCGCCCGCAACCCTCGCTGCAGCAACAGGAAGAGCCGCACCGACGCCTCCCGCTCCTGTGCCACCGCGTCGGCGACCTCCACCATGGTGCCCGCCGCCACGACCTTGTCGAGGTCGTCCCGCAGATGCGGGAACGCCTCGATCACCGACACCTGGGTGATCGTGTCGAGGTTCCGGCCCTCGTACAGCACCAGGTCGACGTGGGTGAACGGCTCCAGCCGGCCGCCGAAGCGGCTCTTCGTCTTGCGCACGCCCTTGGCCACGGTGCGGCGCTTGCCGTGGCTGGGGCTGAGCAGCACGACGACACGGTCGGCCTCCCCGAACGGGAAGCTCCGCAGCACGATGCCTTGGTCGTGGGCGAGGCCCATCCCGGAAGCGTACCGGTACCATCCGTTCCCCATGAGCCAGCCCAAGGCGTTCGAGCCGCTGCCCGCCGTGCCCGACCACGACGCGCTGGAACGCGAGATCCTGGCGTGGTGGGAGCGGGAGGGCACCTTCGAGGCGCTGCGCCGCCAGAACCTGGGTGGGCCGCCGTTCAGCTTCATCGACGGCCCGGTCACCGCTAACAAGACGCTGGGCGTGCACACGGCCTGGGGCCGCACCCTGAAGGACGTGTTCCAGCGCTACAAGGCGCTGCGCGGCTACCACCAGCGCCACCAGAACGGCTACGACTGCCAGGGGCTGTGGATCGAGGTGGGCGTCGAGCAGGAGCTCGGCTTGAACTCCAAGCAGGAGATCGAGGAGTACGGCCTGGAGGCCTTCGCCCGCAAGTGCCGCGAGAAGGTGGCGTGGTCGATCAGCGAGTTGACCCGCGGCTCGCGCCGGCTGGGCTACTGGATGGATTGGGGCGCCGACTACCTGACGTTCTCCGACACCAACATCGAGTACATCTGGCGGTTCCTCCAGATCATCCACGAGCGCGGCTGGCTGTACCTGGGCCATCGCTCGACGCAGTGGTGCCCCCGCTGCGGCACGTCGATGTCCCAGCACGAGCTGACCATGTCGGGCGTGTACCAGGAGAAGGTCGACCCGTCGCTGTGGGTGCTGCTGCCGCTGGCGGACCGGGACGGCGAGTCGTTGGTCGTGTGGACCACGACGCCGTGGACGCTGCCCGCCAACGTCGCCGCCGCGGTGCACCCCGAATACGAGTACGGCCGCCGGCACAACGGCCAGTGGGTCGCGGTGGAGCGCTTCCCCGACGACGAGTTCGAGGAGCGCCTGCCCGGCACCGAGCTGGTGGGTTGGCGCTACCGGGGGCCGTACGACCACCTCGACCCGGCGGCGGGGATCGAGCACCGGGTGGTGTCGTGGGAGGACGGCGTCACGCTGGACCAGGGCAGCGGCATCGTCCACATCGCCCCCGGCGCCGGCCCCGAGGACTTCGAGCTGGGCAAGGCCGAGGGCCTCGAGGTGCTGGCGCCGATCGACGAGACCGGCCGCTTCTACCCCCAGTACGGGTGGCTGGCCGGCCTCACGACCGAGGAGGCGCGGCCCCGCATCATCGACGACCTCGCCGACCGCCACCTGCTGCTGGAGGCGGGCGAGTACCCGCATGCGTACCCGCATTGCTGGCGCTGCGACACGCCGCTGATCTTCCGCATCGCCGACGACTGGCACATCGACGTCGCGGACATCCGCCAGCCGCTGCTCGACGCCAACGCCACCATCGCATGGACGCCCGAGTACATGGGCAAGCTGATGGACGACTGGCTCACCAACATGGGCGACTGGAACATCTCCCGCCGCCGCTTCTACGGACTGCCGCTGCCCTTCTACCCGTGCGAGTGCGGCGAGCTGACCGTGGTCGGGTCGAAGCGGGAGCTGGCCGAGAAGGCGACCGGTGGTATGGACCGGCTCGAGGAGCTGCACCGGCCGTGGATCGACCGGGTGACCATCCGCTGTGACCACTGCGGCAACGACGAGCTGCGCCGGGTGCCCGAGGTGGGCGACGTGTGGCTCGACGCCGGCATCGTGCCGCTGGCGACCCTCGGCTGGCAGCACCCCGAGTACGTCGACAAGGGCTACGCCACCGGGGCCGCGGACGGGCTGACCACCGCCGACCTGCCCGACCACGCGTACTGGGAGGAGTGGTTCCCGGCCGACTGGGTGTCGGAGATGCGGGAGCAGGTGCGGCTGTGGTTCTACAGCCAGCTCTTCATGTCGGTGGCGATGGTCGGCAAGGCGCCGTTCCGGTCGGTGCTCGGGTACGAGAAGATGCTGGCCGAGGACGGCCGGGAGATGCACGGCTCGTGGGGCAACCTGATCAGCGCCGAGGAGGCGTTCGAGCGGATGGGCGCCGACGTGATGCGCTGGCAGTACTGCGAGCACCCGCCCGACCGCAACCTGCTGTTCGGGTACGGCAAGGCGCACGAGGTGCGCCGGCGGCTGCTGACGCTGTGGAACTCGGCCAGGTTCCTGGTCGACTACGGCAACATCGAGTCGTTCACGCCCACCTATGCCGATCTCGACGGCGGGCTCGAATCGTCCGGCGTGGAGCTGCGGGAGATCGACCGCTGGCTGCTGGCCCGGGTGAGGCAGGCGCTCGCCGCCGGCACCGCGGCGCTGGAGCAGTGGCGCACCGACCGGCTGGTGACCGCCTTCGAGGCCTACCTCGACGACCTCTCCAACTGGTACATCCGGCGCAACCGGCGCCGCTTCTACGACTACGACGAGGCGGCCCTGCGGACGCTGTGGGTCGGGATCGTGCAGGCGCTACGGCTGATCGCACCGGTGATGCCGTTCCTGACCGAGCACCTGTGGCAGAACCTCGTTGCCCGACCCTGCCCGGACGCCCCGGCGAGCATCCACCTGGCCGGCTGGCCGGAGGTAGACGCGGAAGCCGACGAGACCGCGCTGCTGGAGGAGATGGCGGTCACCCGCCAGGTGGTCGAGGCGGGCCGCCGGGCCCGGGCCGAGGCGAACCTCAAGCTGCGCCAGCCCCTGCGGCGGGCCATCGTCCGGGGCGGGGACGCCGCCCGCAGCCACGCCGACGTCGTGCGGGAGGAGCTGCGGGTGAAGGAGGTCGCCTTCGACGAGGACCCCGACGTCGAGGTGACCTTGAAGCCGAACTTCCCGGTGCTCGGGCCGCGGCTCGGCGTCGACGTGAAGAAGGTGGCCACGGCGCTGGCGGCAGGCGACTACGAGGAGCGGGACGGCGTGGTGGTCGCCGCCGGCTTCGAGCTGTCACCCGACGAGCTGATCCGTACCGAGCGGGTGGCGCTGGAGGGCTGGGCGGTCGCCCATGACGGCGGGCTGAGCGTGGCGCTCGATCCCGAGCTCGACGACGAGCTGCTGCTCGAGGGCCGGGCGCTCGACCTCGTCCGGGCGCTGAACGAGCTCCGCAAGCAGGCGGGCCTCGAGCTGACGGACCGCGTGAAGGTGCGGCTGCCGGCCGAGGTGACCGACGTCGTCGCGCAGTACCGCGACTGGATCGCCGACGAGGTGCTGGCGATCGACGTCGCCGTCGACGAGAGCTTGGGAGCGCCCGAGCTGGCCAAGGCGTAGGCTTGGCCCATGGCGACTCGCCGCAACGAGCAGCAGCGCAACGAGTTCCTGGCGTCCTACCCGGGCTGGGAGCTAGACGGCGAGACGATCTCGCGAACGTTCAAGTTCAAGGACTTCAGCGAGGCGATGGCGTTCGTCACCAGGGTGGCGATCGCCGCCGAGAAGGCCGACCACCATCCCGACATCGACGTACGGTGGAACAAGGTGACCCTGGCGCTGTCGACGCACTCGGCGGGAGCGCTGACGGAAAAGGACACCGACCTGGCGGCAGAGATCAGCGGGTACAGCGACCGCTGAGCGCCGGGGTGGCGGGGTTCTCCCCTCGCTTGCGGGGGGAGTGTCTCGGCCCGTAGGTCCGAGACGAGGGGGGCGCCGATGTTCGGGGGTGCAACCCGCGGCCGGGGCGCCCGATGCTGCGTCGCCAGGCCCGGCCTCGTCTAGACCCGCGTTGGCGCGGTCCGAACACTCGCACCCCCATCCCCTCGAGGCTCCGCCTCGGGGTACTTCCCCCGCCAGCGGGGGAAGAATCCCGCCCGCCGGGAGGGCGCGTCAAAACCCCAGCCGGTCCAACAGTCGCAGCCCCTCCCGGCGCTACCCCCGGCTCTTCGCCCGACGGCTCATCGCAGTGCGACCCGGGTCCCATCCCCGGGCCGCCCGCCGGGAGAGCGCGTCAGAACCCCAGCCGGTCCAACAGTCCCTCCCGGCGCTGCCAGTCCTTTTCTACGCGGACTCGCAGGTCGAGGTAGACCTTGGTGTCGAGGAGGGCTTCCAGCTCCTTGCGGGCCTCGGCGCCCGCCGTCGCCAGCAGCTCGCCGCCCCGGCCTATGACGATGCCCTTCTGCGAGTCCCGCTCGACGTAGAGCTTGACGCCGATGTACTCGGTGCCGTTGTCGCGGGTCTCCCGGTCGTCGACGACCACGGCCAGCGAGTGCGGCAGCTCGTCCCGCAGCCGCTCCAGGAACTTCTCCCGCACGATCTCGGCGATGAGCAGGTCCTCCGGCTGGTCGCTGACCGCATCGGTCGGGAAGAACGCCGGCCCCTCGGGCAGCAGCGCCACGACCTCCTCCACCAACTCGGACAGCCCGGCCCCCTGCGTCGCGCTGATCGGCACGTAGGCGGCGAAGTCCCACTCCCCCGCTTCGGCGAGCATCGTCCCCACCTCGTCGCGGCTCGCCGCGTCGACCTTGTTCACCGCCACCACCGTGGCCACCTCGCCGCCCAGCAGGCGCTCGGCGATCATCCGGTCACCGGGGCCGATAGGCTCGGTGGCGTCCAGCACGAAGATCGCCGCGTCGGCATCTCCCAGCGACCCGTACACGAGGCGGTTCAACCGTTGACCGAGCGCCGTGCGAGGACGATGGTGACCAGGGGTGTCGACCAGCACGAGCTGAGCGTCGAGAGCCGGCAGGTTCACCACCCCCCGCAGGACGTTGCGGGTGGTCTGGGGGCGCGTCGAGGTGATCGCCACCTTCTGCCCCACGAGCGCGTTGAGCAGCGTCGACTTGCCGACGTTGGGCCGGCCCACCACTGCGGCGAAGCCCGACTTCATCGCGGTGCGATGCGGACGCGGGCTACCCGGCGGCCCTGCACGCGGTCGGCCGTCAGCACGAAGTCCTCCAGGTCGAACGACTCGCCCTCGCGGGGCACCCGCCCCGCCAGGCCCAGCACCAGGCCGCCGACGGTGTCCCAGCCGTCGTCGGCCACGTCGAGCCCGAGCAGCTCCTCCAACTCGTCGACGTGCAGCCTGGCGTCGATCAGGTAGCCGCCGGCGTCGAGCGGCGTCACCATCGGCTCCTCGACGTCGTACTCGTCGACGATCTCGCCGACCAGCTCCTCGATGATGTCCTCGATCGTCACCAGGCCGGCCGTGCCGCCGAACTCGTCCACGACGATCGCCAGGTGGACCTGGTTCGCCTGCATC
>JBFJZV010000165.1:0-7859 GCA_041621915.1 Acidimicrobiia bacterium
AGTCGAGTGGGGCCTGGTGAACCAGGCGGTGCCCGCCGATCAGCTCGAGGCGGCGGTGCAGGACCTGGCCAAGCGCATCCTCGCCTTCTCGGCGGAGACCATCGGCATCGGCAAGCGGGCGTTCTACGCCCAGGCCGAGCTACACGAGCACGAGGCGTACCGGGTGACCAAGCCCGTCATGGCGGCGAACGCCGCCACCCCCGACGCCCAGGAGGGCATGGCGGCGTTCCTCGACAAGCGGCCGCCGCAGTGGAGCACCGGTGGCTGAGCCGGGCGCCGTCTACCGCACCGAGCTGACGCCGCTTCTCTACCTGGAGCGGGCCGCCGAGGTCTTCGCCGCCAAGGAGGCGATCGTCCACGGCGACCGGCGCCTCACCTACGCCGACGCCGCCCGCCACGCCACCCGCCTCGCCCGGGCGCTGCAGGCGACCGGCATAGAGCCCGGCGACCGGGTCGCCTACCTGCTGCCGAACGTGCCCGAGATGCTCGTCGCCCACTTCGGCGTGCCGCTCGCCCGCGCGGTGCTCGTCGCGATCAACACCCGGCTGTCGTCCGAGGAGATCCGCACCATCCTCGACCACTCCGGGGCGCGGCTGCTGGTCGTCGACACCGAGCTGGCCCCCAAGGTCGCCCCACTCGCCGGCGAGCTGCGGAGTGTCGAGGAGATCGTCACCCTCGACGATGCAGGCGTGCCCTCGCCGCTGGACGCCACCGCCTACGACGAGCTCCTGGCGCGGGGCAGCGACGAGCCGCTGCCGTGGCGAGTGGACGACGAAGAGCGGGTGATCTCGATCAACTACACGTCGGGCACGACGGGCCAGCCCAAGGGGGTCATGTACACGCATCGCGGGGCGTACCTCAACGCGCTCGCCGAGCTGGTTCACAGCCACCACTCCGCCGCGACGGTCTACCTGTGGACGCTGCCGATGTTCCACTGCAACGGCTGGTGCACCACGTGGGGCGTCACGGCAATCGGCGGCCGCCACGTGTGCCTGCGAGCGGTGGACCCGGCGCGCATCTGGGAGCTGATCCGCAGCGAGGGCGTCACCCACCTCAACGCCGCCCCCACGGTGCTGATCTCTCTTGCGAATGCCCCGGAAGCCGCTCCGTTCCCCCGGCCTATCACGGTCACCACTGCCGGGGCGCCGCCCAGCCCGACGATCATCGCCGCGATGGAGGGCCTCGGCGCCCGCCTCGTGCACGTGTACGGCCTCACCGAGACCTATGGCCCCCATACGGTGTGCGAGGTCCAGGAGGCCCTGGGCGACGCGGACGCAGAGGGGCGTGCCCGGTTCCTCGCCCGCCAGGGCGTCGCCTACGTCGTCGCCGACCCCATCCGCGTCGTCGACGCCGAGATGGACGACGTGCCCCGGGATGGCGCCACGATGGGCGAAGTGGTGATGCGCGGCAACAACGTGATGAAGGGCTACTTCGCCGACCCGGACGCCACCGCCGACGCGTTCCGGGGCGGCTGGTTCCACTCCGGCGACGTGGCCGTGTGGCACCCCGACGGATACATCGAGCTGCGGGACCGGGCCAAGGACATCATCATCTCCGGCGGCGAGAACATCTCGACGATCGAGGTGGAGCAGGCCATCGCCAGCCACCCGGCGGTGTTGGAGTGCGCAGTGGTGGCGGTCCCGCACGAGAAGTGGGGCGAGCGGCCGAAGGCCTTCGTGCTGCTGAAGCCCGGCGCGGACGCGACGGAGGCGGCGATCATCGCCCACGTCCAGGACCGGATCGCCCGTTACAAGGCCCCGGACCGCATCGACTTCGTAGCAGAGCTGCCCAAGACGTCCACCGGCAAGATCCAGAAGTACGTGCTGCGCGACAAGGAGTGGGCCGGCTACGGCAGCCGGGTCCACGGCGGCACGGGATAGCGGCACGCGCCGAGGGACCCCGGCGGGCGGGGCCCCTCGTGGGTCACGGGCCGACAGGCCGTTAGCGGATCCGCTCGACCGTCTTGAAGCTGAAGCCGGTGTAGTACGAGAACGACACGTCGTCCGGGTCGTCGTCGAAGCCCATGGCGCCGATCGAGCCGGACACCTTGCCACCCCACCAGTTGGTGCCGGTGCGGGCGTCCGCATACCTGTAGCCGTCGCCCCAGTACTTGCTCGACCAGTCGTACTTCTCCCACGTCCCGCCGGTGATCGTGATGTTGGCGAGGGGCCGCCCGAGCACCGGGCCACCGCCACCGTGGCCGCCGGTGACGATCAGGGGGCCGGTGATCGTGACCTTGCCGCCGACGTGGTCGACGGTCACCTTGAGCTCGCTGCCGTCCAGTGACCGCTCTTGCACGAAGTCGCAGGTCGGCGGGAACTCGTGCTCGAGCGCGGCGTCCTGGATGGCCGACACCTCGGCTCGCACCGCTCCGACCACTGCGTCGGCGTCGATCCTGCTGACACCCGAGTCGACCTGCTCGTCGACCGTGTTCTCGGCGGCACGCTCTGCTGCCTTGGCCGTGTCCTCGACCACCACCGCGGCGAAGCCGTGGCCGCCGGGCGTCTCGCCCGGGTCGCACTCCCAGTCGGTGATGTTGCCGAACATGTACCGGCCCCACTGGTCGTCGTACCCGAACATGAAGCCGACGTGGACGTTGCCCGGCAGGCCGAGCAGGTTGTCCGGGTCGTTCTCCGTCCAGCTGATGTCGAACCACCAGCCGGTGCCTTTGGTGCGGGTGACCGACCGACTTTCTGCGATCGGTGCGATCGCTGCCACCATCAACGCCGCCACGAGCGCGGTCAACCCCAGTCGCTTGATGCGACCCATAGGGTCTCCTTTCGGTACGAGCCGGCCTCTGCGGCCGGCCCCGCTGGGAGGTGTGCCTCGTCCGACGCTCGTAGCGCTCGCGCGGGTGCTGGATCTCGAGCTGGGGACTATCCGCCGCGGGCTGCCCGCCTGGGCTTGGTCTTCCTGCCCACCTTGCGGCTCGCCGGCCGGATGGCCCGCGCATTCTTCCTGCCCAACTGCCCGTCCTCTCCTCGCGCGGCGACCTGGCCGCGTCGACGTGGGTCTGTGGGCCGCCTGGCGGCCCGGTTTGCTCGCAAATGTGGTGCACCGACGGAGCTATGTCAAGACCTATTTCGGCGCGGGAGGGCCCGAGACGCGAATCGGCCGGGGCCCGGGACTCCGGCCGAACGCCCTCGAGGCTTGGTGGGCTAGCGCGGCGGCGGCCACGGGGCTCGCCGCCGCGGGACCCGGGCGATCACGACCTCGGGCTGCGGGGGCAAGAGCCCGAGGCGGCGGAGCAGCTGCTCCAGTTGGGAGCGAAGGTCGGTGTCGGCGGCGGGCTTCATGATGGGTTTGGCCTCCTGTGGCGTCTATTGAGAGATCGGCGCCGGCGCCCCGACGCTGGAAGATCATTGCGGCGGGAGAGCTATGACTAGTCCCTCGCTCTGGTAGACAGGGAGGGTGACGGCGAGGCCATCGAGGTTTGCGGCAGGGCTGGCCGCGATGGGCGCAGCGGCGACCGCGGTGCAGTTCGTGCGTGCCCGCAACGGCTACCCCTGGTTCGATGATCTCGATCCGTCCGGCGAGTTCGGCGATCCGGCGCAGCCTGCCGTCGACCTGCTCATCGTCGGGGACAGCACCTGCACGGGCAGCGGGCTGGCCGATCCCGACGAGATCTGGGTCCGCCAGCTCATGCCGAAGCTCACGGATCGCTACCACGTCCGCCTGACCTCGGTGGCGGCCGGCGGAGCTCGCGTGTCCGACGTGCTCCGCAGCCAGCTCCCGACGGTCGCAGACCGGGAGTGGGACGTGGCCTTCGTGTCCGTCGGCGCCAACGACGTGCTGCGCTCCCCGTCGCTCGCCCTGGTCGCCGCCCGCCTCGGAGACGTGGTGGATCGGCTGCTGGCGCACTCCCGGGTGGTGTTGCTGGCGGGCGTGGGCGACATGGGCACCTCCCCGCGGATGTTGCCGCCCTTCGATGCGATCCTGCGGTGGCGCTGCTGGCGGTCAGACGGCGCACACGGCCGGGTCGCCGCCGGGCGGGACCGGGTGCGCAAGGTGGACATGTGGTCCGGTTCCGGGTCGTGGCGGGCGGGCGGCGACCTGTGGGCCGCCGACGGCTTCCACCCCAACCGCAACGGGCATGCGCTGTGGGCCGCCGCCATATACCCGGAGCTCGACGCCGCGATCGCCGAGGCTGTGAGCCTGCGGTGAGCGGGTGCTGCCACCCTGCCGACTACGGGAAGGTGTTCGGCGCGGCCACCGCCCGTCGCGACGCACGTCGCTACCGCCGCCGCGGCCTGGGCGGCACCGCCGCGATCCTGGCCGGATGGCTGGGGCCGCTGGCGCCGGGCGCCACGGTGCTCGAAGTGGGCGGCGGGGTGGGCGCGCTCCAGCTCGAGCTGCTGGCGGCCGGCGCGGTGCGCGCCGTCAACGTCGAGCTGTCGCCGGAGTACGAGCAGGAAGCGCAGGCGCTGGCCGGCGACGACGACCGCCTCGAGCGCCGGATCGGCGACTTCGTCACGGGTGACGACTCGGCCCCCGCCGACCTGGTCGTGCTCCACCGGGTCGTGTGCTGCTACCCCGACGGCGAGGCGATGACCGGCCGCGCGGCGGCCGCGGCGAGGACCGCGCTGGCGCTGACGTACCCGAGGAACGCCTGGTGGGTGCGGGCCGCGGTCAACCTCGGCAATGCCCTGCTCCGCATCGCGGGCCGCTCGTTCCGCGCCTACGTCCACGACCCCGAGATGCTGCTGCGGGTGGCCGCCGACCACGGCCTCGGGGCAACGCAGCGCGATCGTGGCCTGGTGTGGGAGAGCACCCTCTGCCGCCGGGCCTGATCGGCGGCAGCTCGCCTACCAGTACTCCTCGTAGTGCACGTTGCCGGCGACGCCTCTCCGGTCGAGCGTGAAGCCGCGCTCATGGAGCACCTGGGCCACTCCTCGGGTGGCGGGGAACGACGGCTCGTCGCCGTCCCATTCGGGCAGGCCGATCATCCCCGGGTTCCCGCAAAGGAAGAAGTGGGTCCGGTCGGGGTCCAGCGTCAGGCCCAGCTCCTCCTCGGCCGCCCCCGAGTCGACCCAATCCTGCAGGTACACCTTGCGGCCCTCGTTCTCGGGCTCCCGGGTGGTCATGGCCACGTAGTGGTAGTTGGGGAACCGCCGCTCGAGCGCGCGTTGCGTGTCGAGGTAGGCGAGGTCGCGGCGGTACCGGGCCGTGCACGCCGCGACGATGTGGCCGCGGTGGCCGTCCCGCAGCAAGTCCAGCACCATGCAGTTGTGGGGCGCCTCGCCGGTGCCCGTCGAGAGGAAGAACACGTCGGCGTCGGGGTCGTCCATGCGGTCGAGCCGGTACCGGCCCGCGATCTTGCGCCCGATGTAGAGCCGGTCGCCGACGTCCTTGAGGAACAGCCGGGGAGTCAGCACGGCGGGGGTGCCCTGCCAGTCGGCTTCCACCAGCACCACGTAGAACTCCAGGGCCTCCTCCGGCCCGGCCGGGAGCAGCTCGCCGTCGGGCCCGAGGATCGGACTGCTGATCGAGTAGGACCGGCGTGCCAGCTTGGCGGCCTGCTCCGGTGTCAGGTCCTCGGCCAGCTCGTCGATGCGGGGCTCCCAGTACCCGAGGCCCAGCGTCGCATACTGGCCGGCGTCGTAGGTGGGGACCCCACCGTCGGGCTTCACTCCGAAGATCCAGAGCTGGTCGTGAGCGCGGCGGAGGTACGAGATCGTGGCGTTGTAGTGCTCGGCACGCAGCGCTGCTGCGGTCGCTTCGTCAGCGGGCGGCGCCGGGGAGGGGCGCACCTCCAGGCCCCGGCCCACCCCGCCGACCGGCGCCTCCTCGTCGCCGGCGCCCTCCCGGTAGAAGACGAAGAAGTCCGCCACGACGGCCCGGGCCGCGTCGGCCAGCCCGTCGGGCCAGCCGCCCTCTCTGCGCAGCACCACGGCGTTCGAGTGGACGAACACGTGCGCCAGGCCCTCGTCGGCGGCGAACAGGCGGCCGGCCAGCGCCGCTGCGAACCCCGCGTCGGGGTCAGGGTCGGCAGCGGTGAACGCAGCGCCGTCCTGGCCGGTGATGGACCGGTCGCCGGTGAGCACCGCCACGTCGCCTACGACGGTCGCGTCGACGGTGATGGGCTGGCCCACGGCTCAGGCGCCGGGCTCGCCGGCGACCGCCTCGGCCACGACGTGGTGCACCGGCACCCCGGCCAGCCGCTGCAGCCGGCTCACGGCGTCCATCCGCAGCCAGCGTGACAGGCCTGGCGGGAACGTCGACACCACCAGCGCGTCGTAGCCGGGGTGCTCGGCCAGCTCGGCCTCGGCGGCCACCACCGGGTTGGGGTCGCGTACCCGCACCGCGGCCGGCTCGATGCCCTCGGCCCGCAGGCGGTCGGTGGCGCGCGCCGCGGCGTCCTTCGCCAGGCCGTACGACTCGCCGGCGCCCGCGATGCGCAGGTGCGATGCGGCGGTGGCCGGCACCAGCAGCACGAACTCGGCGTCGGCGTCCTCGGTGGCGAGGCGGCGCAACTCGCGCAGCAGCGCCGGGTTCTCGGCGGTCTGGTAGGCGATGATCAGGTACCGGGCCACCGGCGCTCCTGGCGCGCGCGCCGCAGCTCGTCGGCGGAGATGCCCTCCCGCTCCACCCAGCGCTTGACCCACCACGCCGGGTCGTAGGTGTCGCCCAGGTCCGGCAGCGGCTGCCCTGCCCCCGGCAGGTCGTCGAACTCGCCTCGCTCCATCGCCTCCCGGATCTGGCGCTCGGCGTACCCCTCGAACCGATCGGTCATGACGACGAGGTTACCGCCTGCTCCCCCCGCTGTGCTGTGCGGGGGATCCACTTGCCCCCTCCGGCCCGGCGCCTATGGCGGCCTACCGCCCTGCGTGGATGGTCTCGGGCGGCGCTTCGATCCGGTCGAGCTGGTCCTGCACCGAGTCCATGCGCTCGCGGATCTCATGGGTCTCCTCCATGACCTCCTCCTCGTCCTCCACCACGAACCGGGCGGCGACGGCCGCGGTGGTCGCCGCCGCGAAGCCCACCCCCACCAGCATCAGCGTCGCGCCGGTGAGCCTCCCCAGCGGGGTGGCCGGCGTCACGTCGCCGTAGCCGACGGTCGTCACGGTGACCACGGCCCACCACAGGCCCTCGGTGAAGCTGCCGACGCCCGCCTCGACGAGCGCGAACATCGCGCCGAACGACAGCACGAGCGAAGCCGTCCCGGCCACCAGGTACCGCAGGCCGTGCGAGCTGAGCACCGCCCGCATGGCGTTCCCAGCCTTCGTGACCACGGCCGCCAGGTCCACCAGATGGAGGAGCTGCAGCACCCGGGCGAGGCGGGCGAGCCGGGCCAGCCGCGTGACGCCGTCAGCACCGGCAGCAGTGGGAACGACAGCACGATCACGGCGATGTCGAGCCATGCCGAGCGGGTGTAGCGCCAGCGATCCTCGGCGAGGGTCACCACGGCCACGTACTCGACGACGAAGACCGCCCACGTGGCCCAGTTGGCGAACGTCGCCAGGGCTTGCCAACCGTCGGTCGACCAGCGCTCCTCGATCACCGCCAGCTCGGCGAGCGGCACGGGGATCTCGAAGGTCTGCCGGGCGCGGGCGGCCGGCTCGCTCAGGGATGGGGCGGGCTCGGCTCGGAACACCGCGATCGTCCCGTCGGCGGGCAACGGCCCGGCTTGCGGGGGCGACGTGCGAGAATGCGGCGCCATGGGCCTGGTTGCACGTCCTGCGCTCGTCGGGTTGACGTTGCTGGTCGCCGCCTGCGGTGACGCCGGCAGCTCTGGTTCCGGTCCCGGCACGACGGTGCCTTCACTCGACATCCAAGGCCACCGCGGCGCTCGCGGCCTGAAGCCCGAGAGCACGCTGCCCTCGTTCGAGGCCGCCCTCGACGAGGGGGTGACGACGCTG
>JBFJZV010000166.1:0-7851 GCA_041621915.1 Acidimicrobiia bacterium
GCCGTCTGGGTCGCCGGGGTGGTGGCGGCCCTGGTGGCGGTGTCGACGATCGCCGGCAACTCGATCGTGGAGTGGCTCTCCCGCTTCTGCGGCCGCCGCACCACGCTGCTGCTGTGGGCGTCCGGGGTGATGGCGGCCGGTGCGGTGGGCGTGGGGTTGGCGGGGGAGTTCTGGATCGCCCTCGTCGCGCTGCTGGCGACGACCGGGGCGCTGGGCGTGTTGGGGCCGGTGCGGCAGGCCTACCTCCACGAGAGCATCCCGAGCGCCCAGCGGGCGACCGTGGTGTCGTTCGACTCGATGATGAGCAGCGCCGGCGGCGTCGGCGGCCAGGTGGGGCTGGGGGCGCTGTCGCGTGCCCGTTCCATCGAGGCCGGTTACCTCGCCACCGGCGTGGGGTTGGCGGCCGTGGTACCGGTGGCGTTCCTGCTGCGCCGGCTGGCCGAGCCGGCGGACGCGTTCGCCGGAAAGCGGGCGGGATGCCAGGGCCCGGCGGCCGCCCAGGGGCTGCCCGAGATGGCCGCCGTCGACTCGATCCCTCGCCAGCCCGAGACCGTGGGCGCATGATCGTCCCCCCAGCAGGCATACTCCCCGGCATGAGCGACACGCCCGCCCCCACCGTCTGGCCGATCCTCGCCTATCGCGACGCTCCCGCCGCGATCGCCTTCCTGAAGGAGGCGTTCGGGTTCACTGAGGCCGCCGTCTACACGCGCGACGGCGACGATTCGGTCGTCGAGCACGCCGAGCTGCGCTGGCCGCTCGGCGGCGGCCTCATGCTGGCCACGGCCGGCCGTGACGAGACCGCCTTCGGCCGGCGGGAGGCTGGCGCCGGCGCCCTCTACGTGGTCTGCGACGACCCCGACGGGCTCTTCGCTCGCGCCACCGCGGCGGGCGCCGAGGTCGTCCACGGTCTGGTCGACCAGGACTACGGCGCCCGGGAGTTCAGCGTGCGCGACTCCGAGGGCAACTTGTGGAGCTTCGGCACGTACCAGGGGGCTGGCCAGTAGACCGCGATGCCGTCGCCGGCCACCTGCGGGCGCAGCGGGAGCGCCTCGCCGCCGAGATCGAGCGGCTGACCGCGCCGCCCGAGTCCGGCGCCACCGTCTCGTTCGGCAAGCGGGTCGGCGACGGCACCACCGAGGCCGTCGAGCGGATCAGCACCACCGCCACCGCGCGCTCGCTGGCCGCCTCGCTCGGGGAGGTCGATCGGGCGCTGGCCAAGCTGGACGACGGAACTTATGGCACGTGCGACGGCTGTGGCGCCGCCATTTCGCCAGCCCGACTGGAGGCCCGTCCGGCCGCTGCCGTGTGCATCGAGTGCGCCTGAATCAGAACACGACGACGTTGCGGGCGGGTTCGCCGGTGCGCATCCGCTGGAATCCCCGGTTGATGTCGTCGAGGGCGTACCGCTCCGTGACCATCTCGTCGAGCCGCAGTCGCCCGTCCAGGTACATGCCCACGTAGCGCGGCACGTCGATCCGGAAGCGGTTCGAGCCCATCACCGAGCCCTGCATCTTGCGCTCGTACATGAAAGCGTGGGCCGGCAGCGAGATACGGTCGCCGACCGGCGCCAGGCCGATGAGGGTGGCGGTGCCGCCCCTCGCGAGCAACGCAAACGCCTGCTCGGCGGTCGCAGTGAGCCCCACTGCCTCGAAGGCGTGGTCGACGCCCCGGCCGGCGGTCAGGCTCATCACCTTCTCCACAGGGTCGGCCGTGGTGGCGTCGACCACGTCGGTGGCGCCCAGCTCCGCGGCCAGGTCGAGCTTGGCGCCGAGCCGGTCGATCGCTATCACCCGCCCGGCGCCGGCGATGCGGGCGCCCTGGACGGCGCTGAGGCCTACCCCGCCGCATCCGATCACCGCGACCGATTGGCCGGGGCGCACGGCTGCGGTGTTGAACACGGCGCCGAGGCCGGTGGCCACCCCGCAGCCGAGGAGCGCAGCTCGGTCGAGCGGGATCTCCTTCGTCACCTGGACCACGGCGTTCTCGTGGACGAGCATCCGCTGGGCGAACGAGCCGAGCTCGAGGAACTGGTGCAGCGGCCGGCCCAGCTTGCTGAGGCGCGGCGGCTCGCCGGGCGCGCGGGCCGTGGCGTGACGGTCGATGCAGATGTTCGACCGGCCCGACAGGCAGAACTCGCACTTCCCGCAGAACACCGACAGGCAGGTGATCACGTGGTCGCCGGGGGACACATGGGTCACCTCGGCGCCCGTGGCGGCGACGATGCCCGCCGACTCGTGGCCGAACACCGCGGGCACCTCGGCGGGGTAGCCGCCGGTCATGAACACGAGGTCGCTGTGGCACAGCCCGGCAGCGGCGACGTCGATCAGCACCTCGAGCGGGCGCGGCTCGTCGATCTGGACGTCCTCGATCGTGAGCGGCATCCCGACGGCGCGCAACACGGCGGCTTTCATGGCGGGATCAGCCTATTGCACGTACACTGAGCGCACGGAGGAGGTGGCAGATGGTCACCACCATCGACCAGAAGCTGGAGGCGGCGCGGGCTCGCCTCGACCGGGTTCCGGTCGAGGCCCTCGCCGGGGAGATGGAGCAGGGAGCGCTCCTCGTGGACATTCGTCCGGTGGAGCATCGCTCGCGTGAAGGCGAGGTGCCGGGCGCGCTCGTCATCGACAGCAACGTGCTGTTCTGGCGGCTCGCACCGTCGAGCGATGCGAGGGCCGTGGACATCGGGCCCGACCAGCGGGTCATCGTCATGTGCAACGAGGGGTACACGTCGAGCCTGGCCGCGGCGGAACTGCAGGAGCTGGGGATACCGCTGGCGACCGATCTCATCGGTGGCTACCGGGCCTGGCTCGCCCATGGCGGCCGGCCGGCCTAGAGACGCGTTGGCTCGGCGCCCCACACATCCCATGCCCGCCGACGTGCGGGCCGACCTCGACGCGGCAGGGCTCGCCGACGACTACGCCGCCCGCCCCTGGTATCAGCGCAACGACTACTTGGCGTGGATCGGCCGAGCCAAGCGTCCCGAGACGCGGCGCAAGCGCATCGCCCAGATGCTCGACGAGTTGCGGGAGGGCGGTGTGTACATGGGGATGGACCACCCGCCGAGCCGGAGGCGCTAGGGCGGCGCAGGGTCTAGGGCGGCGCCCGCCACCGGCTGGCCGAGCTGGAACACGAGATGGATGCGGGCGGGGTCGGTGAGCACGCCGATGTCGGCCAGCGGGTCGCCGTCGACCACCACGACGTCTGCCAGCTTGCCCTGCTCCAGCGTCCCGACGACGTCGTCGATGGCCAGCGCCCGGGCGCCCGTGCCGGTGGCGGCGACCAGCGCCTGATGGGATGTCATGCCGGCGTCGACCATCCTGCCCAGCTCGGCGGCGGCCAGGTGCTCGGGGTTGGAGTCGAACCCCATCGCCATCGGCACCCCGGCGGCGAGCGCCGCCTCCATCGTCTTGTAGGCCTCCTCCAGGTTGTACCCGCCACGCTCCACGAGGTGTGGCGACCACTGGTCGGCCCGGGTCTCTGCGATGTCGTGGAGGAAGGTGAGCGTCGGCACCAGCACGCCGCTCCGGGCCGCGAGCTGCTCGAGCAGGTCGGGGCGGCGATGCAGGTAGAACCCATGCTCGATGGTGTCGGCGCCGTGGACGATCGCCAGCTCGGTGCCGACCAATCCCTCGCAGTGGGCGGCCAGTCGGTAGCCGAGGCGGTGGGTCTCGTCGGCGATGGCCGTCATCTCGTCGGCGGTGACCTGCGAGGGGTCGGGGTTCTCCAGCTCGACGCTGCGGGCGCCGGTAGACATGATCTTCACGAAGTCGGCGCCGCGCCGGATCTGCTCCCGGGCGGCCTTGCGCATCTCGTCGGGGCCGTCGGCCTCCCGGTACATGTCCGTGAAGTACGCGCCGCCCGGAGAGGTGGCCGACACGATGCGCCCGCAGCTCAGCACCCGGGGCGCCCGGAAGGCGCCGTATCGCACGGCCTGGCGGATCTCCAGCACCACGTCCCCGTAGGCGCCGACCTCCCGGATCGTGGTGATGCCCATCCGCAGCGCGCGCCGCAGCTCGGCGGCGATGAAGTGGCCCATCACGCCCGGCCGCAGCCGCTCGGCGCCGCCGGCCGGCTGCGGGCCGGGCCGGATGGAGAGGTGGGAGTGGGCGTCGACGAGGCCGGGCGTCACGAACTTCCCGGCGCAGTCGATCACGGTGGCGCCCGGCGGCGGGTCGCCCGAGGCGATGACCCCGTCGGCGATCAGCAGGTCGGCGGTGCGAGCCGGCGCGCCGGTCCCGTCGAACACGGTGCCGCCTCGCAGCAGCGTGGCCCCGGCGGCCGGCGGCGGGTCGGCGAGCAGGCACGGGAGGCGATAGACCGCGGGCATCGCGTGAGATTACGCTGAGCGGCATGAGCCTGCCCGAGTCCGCCACCTATCTCGTCGTCGGCGCCGGTATCCACGGTCTCAGCACCGCGTGGCACCTGGCGATGGAGCTGGAACGCAAGGGCCGGTCCGGGTCCGAGGTGGTGCTGGTCGACAAGACCCGCCCCGGGGCGGGCGCCACCGGCATCGCCTGCGGCTGCGTGCGGAACCTGTACATGACGGAGCCGCTGCACGCCATCATCCGCGAGTCGGTGGACGTGTGGAATTACGACCCCGTGCTGTTCGGCTTCCAGCAGGTGGGCTACGTGTCGTGCGGGGAGGACAACCAGCTCGCCGACTACGAGCGCATCCACCGCAGCCAGAACGACGCCGGCTACCAATCGGACCTGTACGTCGGCGACGAGGCCCGGGCGTTCCTGCGATCGATCTGGCCCGACTTCAAGCCCCACTCCACCGACGTGGTGCTGCACGAGCACCCGTCGGGCTACGCCGGCACGGCTCAGGCGGTGGCCGGGCTGGCCGAGATGTGCCGCCGCCACGGGGTGCAGATCCACGAGGGCGTGGCGGTCACCGGCTACGACGTGCAGGGCGGCGAGGTCAAGGCGGTCGAGACCAGCGAGGGCCGCATCGCCGCCGACGTCGTGGTGCTCGGCCTCGGGGCGTGGATCCCGAAGCACTGGCAGATGCTCGGCAAGCCGATGACGCTGCCGGAGGTTCGCTACGCCGACGGCTCGGTCGCCGAGGACAAGGACATGTGGACCTACTGGCGGCTGGAGGAGGGCGAGATCTACTACGACGGGCCCTACTACACGGCTGCTGGCGTCAACCCGCCGGTGCTCCACATCGAGCTGATGGAGACGCCCGTCCACGACCCGGTCACCGGTGAGAAGCTCGACGACAGCGTGTACGTCTACTGGAAGAACGGCAGCGAGCGGATGGAGCGGCCCGGCATCCAGGGCGGCGGCATGCCGGTGAAGCTGGGATCGTCGGCCCGGGTCGAGCCGTACGGCCACGCCAACGACGACTATCAGGCCGGGCCGGAGTTCGCCGACTACATCACCGCGTGCATGGGGATGTTCATGGAGCGGTTCGAGGGCATCCGTCCCCACTTCAAGGAGCGGCGCAACGGCGGCATCGGGGCGTTCACCCCCGACAACGTACCGGTGATCGACTGGATCCTGCCCAACGTGTTCATGATCGCCGACTCCAACCACGGCTTCAAGATGACCGGCATCGGCAAGCTGGTCGCCCGCCGGCTCGAGGGGGCCCAGCCCGTGGCTGAGCTCGAGCCGTTCCGCTTCTCCCGCTACGCCGAGGGCAAGGCGTTCGGGTCGGGAACCACCCACTCGCCCTGGGTCTGACGGCGGTCGACCTGCCGCCCCCGGCGCTCAGGCCTCCAGCGGCACGGCGCTCAGGATGAGCCACCGCCCCTCGCCGGCCTCGCCGAGGGCGAAGACGTACGCGCAGGGCTCGGTGGTGCGGCCGACCTCGTTGCCGGCGGCGTCGTAGGCGACGTCGGTCTGGGTGCCCCGGGCTTCCAACCCCGGGCGGGCGCCACCCTGCTCGCCGTAGGGGAAGGCGCGCACCAGGTGGAGGGTGTCGAAGTCGTAGGTCGGGACGACGGCCTGCCCGGCGGCCGCGGCCTCGTCGATCATCGTCTCCATCTGCACCAGCCGGGAGTGGGCATCGGCGGCAGCCAGGAGCTCCTTGTCGCCCGCCAGCAGCGCCTGCGCCTCGGTCTGGAGGTTGGCGTACAGCGCTTCTGCCAGCGCCTGGGCGCCCGGCCCGGCGAAGTCGGCGCTCAGCTCCGCGACCTCCGGATCGACGGTGACCTCCGGCAGCGCCGCCGCGTCGATCTCGACGCCCCCCTCGGGCGGCGGCGGTGCGTCGAGCGCTCCGGCCGGCTGTCGGGCAGGCGCGCCGGCGACGACGATCGCCGCCCCGACCAGCAGGACTGCGGTGACGCCGCCCATCAGCCCGGCGGCGAGGCCACGGCGCGGCTCCGGCAGCAGCGCCCGCAGCCAGGCCTTCAGGTCGTCCTCGGCGGTGCCCCGGGCCGGGAACACCAGGTCGAATAGCGGCCGCACCGCCGTCATCACGACCAGCGCGCCGAGCAGCGCCACCTTGGCGCCGAACTCGGTGGGGAAGGGTGCGATGAGCACCGTCGCCAGTACGGCGATGGCAGCCCCGAATGCCACCCTCGCCACCCGGCCGGCGGGCGCGGTCTTCGGGTCGGTGATCATGAAGAACAGGAACACCAGCACCTCGGGCGAGGTGACGACCACCCACCAGAAGTGACCGCCGCACACCGGCTCGAACGCCCAGCGGGCAGTGAAGCAGTGGCCGGACGTGGCCAGGACTCCGGTGGCCGCCGCCAGCGTCACCCAGAACGCCGCGCCCATCTCCAGCAGGCGCAGCCGGCGGGTGATCAGCACCCCGCCCACGACGATGATGGCGTAGGCGAGCACCATTCCCGGGCCGAGCGGCGCCCACCAGAAGTCGAGCGGCTCCACCCGGCTGCTGCCCAGCAGGATGAACGCCACCACGAGGCCGAGGTTCGACGGGTTGAAGACGTGCGACCCGCGCCAGCGGATGACGTACTTCGAGAGCAGCGACCCCCCGGCCACGATCGCGAAGAGGTGCCAGCCGCGGGTCGCCCACCAGTCGCCGTGCTCCGTGCCGAGCACCCGGAAGATCAGCGCCACCCCGCTGCCGGTGAGCATCGCGCTGGCCGGCCAGACGAGCCTGCCGGTGGTGCGCAGCGTCCAGCCCACCTCGATGACCGCGCACGTCCCGATAGCGGCGAGGATCTGCGTGATCGACACGTGGAACCCGAGGGCCACCTGCCCGAGCACGTGGATCGAGATGATCACGGTGGCGAGGTGCAGCCGCGGGTCGCGGAGGGTCGGCAGCACCACCGGGTACTCCCGGCTGCCGAGCCGCAGGCTGCGGGCGGCGGCGGTCACGTCGGCTCTCCTGGAGTGGCTTGTGGGCCACTCAGCGTAGCGATGGGTTGCGGGAGTGCGCTCAGCCCGCCGGTGGCGCCCGGAGTATCACCCGACCCGCCAGCGCTCCAGCGCCGCCAAGTCGGGCTCGGCGCCGAGCCCCGAGCCGGCGGGCGGGGACAGCGTGCCGTCGGGCGCCAGCACCAGGCGCTCCGGCAGCATGAAGTCGCGGCGAGCCGGCGACCACTCGGGCGGGTCGTAGGGGAGCTCCAGGTACTCGCCCGTCGACAAGGCGAGGGCCACGTGGAGGTTGGCCAGCAGGCCGTAGCCGGTCGACCAGGTGTGCGGCGACCACACGATGTCCATCCCGGCGGCCCACTGCGCGACGCGGCGGCAGCCGGTGACGCCGCCGGAGATCACCACGTCGTTCTGCACAACGTCGTAGGCGCCCGCGTCCAGGAGCCGCCGGGTCTCCGGCAGTGACCGCACGAACTCGCCGCCGGCGATCCGCACCGGTGACTCCGCTGCCAGCCGCGCGCACGCGTCGACGTCGTCCAGCGGCAGCGGCTCCTCCAGCCA
>JBFJZV010000167.1:0-7794 GCA_041621915.1 Acidimicrobiia bacterium
AGGCGGTCGGGTGGTCGTCACCGCCACCGGCACCGCGGTCACCCTGCGCGACCGCTGAGCCCGGCGGCGAACTCCTCGAAGTCGGCGTGGTGATCGTCGATGCGCCCGAAGAACCGCTCGTAGTTCTCCACCGCAGCCGCGTCTGGGTTGACCACCACGATCCTGGGGCGCGACCCGTCCGGGCGAGTGCTCAGCGCCCTCTTGAACAGGTACTTCACGTGGATGTCGTCGCCGGGAAGCGAGTAGCCGATGAACGCCACCGAATCGGCGCGCCACAGGACCGACTCGGCCGCTCGCCAGACTCGCGCGACGTGCGGATCACGAAGGTCCTTCATGTGCGTCGGCGTGATCATCACCGGCCGCAGCTCGGCCTTCGGCAGCGACATCCAAGCGTGGCGGCCCGCGTGCAGGTCAGGGACGTCCACGTCGTCGGCCGCCTCGAACAGGAAGCGCACGCTCTTGGTCAGGCCTCCGTAGTAGAGGTCGCCGGTCACCCCGCTCTCGAGCCAGTTGAACGAGCCGTGCAGCTTCAGCAGCGGCACCCGCTGGTCCGCCGGGCCGGCACCTGCCGGCTCGACGTCCGGCCCGCGACTGTCGCCCGCTCCTGTGGGCCGTGGGAAGCCGAGCGTCTCGGGCACGTTGGCGAACTCGACGCCGTAGTCGATCATCCGCGGGCCGCGCTCCTCGCGCAGGCCCCTGAGGACCTCCCCGTATGGGTCGCTCTCGTCACGGTATGCGATCGCCCGATCGATGATCACGTCGTAGTTCAAAGAGATGACCGCCGAGCGCGGCGTGAGCCAAGCTGCGAGATCCTGAGTTGCCGGCGAGGAGGAGTCGCTGCTCAGCAGCGCTTCCTCGAGGGAGCCCAGGATGGCGTACTCGAGCGCGCGGCGGATCGCACGAAGACGCTCATCGCCGTAACCGGCGGCAAGGTGATCGGCGCGGTCGATCGCCATGTCGACGACGCTGAGAACGTCCACCAGGCTCGGGTATTCGCTCTCAAGTGCTGCCGTCGGGTCGACCGCGAAGAGGTCCAGCAGCACGTCCCGCACGGGCCCTAGTCGCGCGTCCCCGCCGAGGTGCTCGAACGCGTACGGCAAGATCCGGTCCGTGACGGGCGCACCGTGGACGGCAGAAGCGCCCGCCCCCAGCACATAGACGTCCCGCAATCCGTTCACCACGGCAAGCCTACGCGCCCGTAGCATCCACCGTTCATGCTCCGCGACCCGAGCTTCCGAACCGGCCTGCGCGACGGCGGGGTCCTCGTGCCGGCCGTGGCGCTGTTCGGCGTGGCGTTCGGGGCGCTGGCGGTGGAGGCGGGCCTGCCCCGCTGGCTGACGGTCCTGACGTCGGTGATCGTGGTGTCCGGCGCCGCCCAGTTCGCGCTCGTGGGGCTGCTGGCCACGGGAGCGGTGCCGGTGCTGGTGGCCACCACCGGGCTGGCGCTGCGGCACGTGCCGATGGGGGCGCGGCTGGCGGGGATGATCGGGCCGCGCTCGACGGCTCTGCGGCTGGCGCTGGCGTGGGTGCTGGTCGACGAGACGTTCGGGCTGACGATCACCGCGGCCCAGCGGGGCGTGGCCGACCCCGTGCGATACAAGGCGGGCGCCGACCTCGCCCTCTACTCGATGTGGGTGGCGTTCACCGCAGTGGGCGCGCTGGCCGGCGGCCGGGTCGACCCGGAGACGTGGGGCGCCACGGTGTTCTTCCCGCTGATGTTCCTGGCACTGGCGGCGCCGCTGGTACGGGGGCGGCGGGCTTGGATGGTGGTCGCCATGTCGGTGGCCGCGGCGCTGGCCTCGGTTCTCGTGCTGCCGGAGGCGTGGCGGGTCACCGGGGCGGCGGCCGCCGCCGCCGCGGCCGGAACGCTGCTACCGCCCGACCGGGCGGGCCGGTGAGCGACCTCGCACTCGTCGTTGCGATGGCGGCCATCACCTACGCAAGCCGGGTGGCCTTTCTCGTCCGCACCGGCGACCCGCCGGGCGGGCTGGTGGGGCGGTTCCTCGACGTGTTCCCGCTTGCTCTGTTCGTGTCGCTGGCGACGGTGGGGCTGGCCGCGCCCGACGGCGACCTCGACCTCTCGATAGCGCTGGTGGCGGCGGGCGGCGGCGTGGTGGGCGCCGCGGTGACGAAGCGGTCGCTGATCGGGGTGCTGTCGTTCGGGGCGGCGGCGTGGTGGGCGGCCCGCCTGGTGACCTGACGCATAAGCCGCGAGCCGCCCTCGCACTTCTCGGAAGGAGCGGGCATGCATCCCAACGCGCAGGTGGTAAGGGAGGCCGCACGATGTCCTCGCCGGCGAGCATCACGTGGTCGTGCTGGACGACAGCCAAATGGAGAGGGGCGGCGACGTCCTTGACAGCCAGATCGTGGTCGCGTGCCGCGTCGACGACGGCAAGATCACCGAGGCGTGGTCCATCCCCCCCCGACCAGGCGGCGGAGAACGCGTTCTGGGGCTGACGTTCAGGGGCCCTCCCCCGCGAACGGCGCGTATGCTTGCCGGGGGAAGGGACGTCGACCGGAAGGAGGGGGCATGCACCCCAACGCGCAGGTAGTGATGCGGGGATTCCAGGCATTCGCCGAGGGCGACATGGCCACCATGAAGGGCCTGTTCCACGACGACGCCGTCTGGCACACCGCCGGCAACAACCAGTTCTCGGGTGACCATCAGGGCCCGGACGCGATCGTCCGGATGATGGGCGAGGTGTCCTCGGCGGCGCAGATCGAGAACCAGCCGCACGACATCCTCGCCAGTGACGACCACGTCGTGGTGCTGGTCAACAGCAAGGCCACGAAGCCCGGCAAGACGCTGGACGGCCAGAACGTGTTCGTGTTCCACGTCCGCGACGGCAAGGTGTCCGAGGCGTGGGGCATCCCCAAGGACCAGGCCGCCGCCGACGCGTTCTGGGAGTAGTGCTCGTCCCGCTCAGCCGGGGACTTCGGTGAAGGGTACGTCCTTGTCCACCCGGGGCTCCCGGGGGAGGCCGAGGACTCGCTCGCCGATGATGTTGCGCTGCACCTGGTCGGTGCCGCCGCCGATCCGCAGGCCGGGGGCGCCGAGGAAGGCGTCGTGCCACTCCCCCGCCCACGCGGCGTCGCCGGCCAGCAGCATGCCGCCGGGGCCAAGCAGCTCCACCGCGAACTCGTAGATGTCGCTGAGCAGCAGCGTGCCGGCCAGCTTCATGACCGAGCCCTCCGGGCCCGGCATCCGCCCCTGCGACACCGCAGTCACCAGCCGCAAGCCGTTGTAGCGGATGGCGTGGCCGCGGGCGTACAGCGAGGCGTACCGGTCGCGGACGGCGGGGTCGTCGGCCTTGCCGGCCTGCTCGATCAGCTTGCGCAGTGACCGCAGGACCCCGGAGCCGGCGAACGAGCCGCTGAACCGCTCGTACATGAACGTGGTGATCACGACCCGCCACCCGTCGCCGACCGCGCCGATGCGGTGCTCGTCGGGCACCCGCACCCCGTCGAGGAAGACCTCGTTGAAGTTGCTGCTGTCGGTCATCTGGCGCAGGGGGCGGCATTCGATGCCCGGCGTCTGCATGTCGACGATGAACGCGGTGAGCCCACCGTGCTTGGGCACGTCGGGGTCGGTGCGGGCGATGCACAGGCCCCAGTCGGAGCGATGGGCGAACGTGGTCCACACCTTCTGACCGTCGAGCACCCACTCGTCGCCGTCGCGGATCGCTCGCGTCTTGAGGCCGGCGAGGTCGGATCCGGCGTCCGGCTCGCTGAAGAGCTGGCACCACACCTCATCGCCGCGTAGCAGCGGCTTCAGCAGCCGCTCCTTCTGCTCGGGGGATCCGTGCTGCATCACCGACGGCCCGCACCAGCCGAGCCCCACGACCAGGGCGTCGTGCGGGACGTCGAACTGGGCTTCCTCCTGGCCGAAGATGACCGCCTGGATCGGCGTGCCACCGCGCCCGCCGTGCTGGGCGGGCCACGCGATGCCCGCCCAGCCCGCGTCGAACTTGGTGCGCTGCCACTCCTTGGCTTCGGTCAGCTTTTTCTCCTCCTCTTCGGCCGTCCACTCGGCGACGATCGCCGACGGGGACACCGGCGGCTCGGCGTAGCGCACCGCGTGGTCCTCGAGCCAGGCCCTGGCCTCGGCGCGGAACGCGGCTTCCTCCGGGGAGTCGTACGGCTGCATGGCCGCGACGATAGCGACGCCGGGTGGTATCTCCCATGCGACGGGACCGCCGGTACCATGCCGCGGCCGCCACCGGGAACCGACGCTCGTGCCACGCACCCTCGCCCTGCTCGCCCTGGCTCTCGCCCTCGCAACCGCCGCTTGCGAGGCCGCGACGACCACCACGGATCCCGTGAACTTCGGCACCCCGCTGGCGCTGCCCGGCGCCGGGGCGACCACCACCCTCCCCCCTCCGCCGCCCACCGCCGCCACGACGACCCCGCCGACCACCGCACCGCTCGGCAACCCGCTCACCCGCCGCGTCATCTCCGACGAGGAACTGCTGCTGATGACTATGGAGCCCTCCGCCCTGCCGTTCCCGTTCTTCGTCCGCGACCGCCAGGAGCTGGTGGCCAACGCCGACGCGGCACTGGTGGCGCTGCGGGAGGCGGGTGACGAAGCCGACGACATCGCCCGCTTCGGTCGCCAGAACGGCGCCCGCGCCGACTTCTCCCTCCCCCGGCTGCCCGTGGCCCGACTGGGCGTCATCGCAGTGCACGTCAGCGTGCAGCTCTTCACCACGGTCGACGGCGCCAGCGGGTACTTGGCGGACTTCTTCGACGACGCCTCGAAGCGCATCGGCGGCGGCCGGCCGACCGACCTGGAGATCCTGGAGACGGACCCGTTTGTCGTGGAAGACATCGGCGAGGAAGCCGTTGCCTTCACCCTGCGGCTGGCTCCGTTCGGCGACGAGGAGCAGGTGTCGTTCGAGACGGTCGTCGCGCTGCGCTTGGGCCGGATTGTCGCCTTCGGCTCCGTGATACACGAGGAGGGCGGCGACTTCCGGCTGCGTGCGATCTCGCTGGCCGAGCGGCTGGAGCAACACCTGCTCGACGTGCTGCGAGGCACGGTGCGCCCACCGGAGCCTGAGCCCGAGCCGGAGCCGCTCACCGCCTACGCCTTCGACTTCCAGCAGCGGATCGACCGGGGCCTGCAGCTCACCACCGTGGAGACCGAGGGGGTGGTGCTGGTCGAGGAGAACGCCATGGCATGCACGTTCGAGCTCGCCGTCGACTTCCTCACCGAGAAGAAGCGGTACGTCATAGCCGGCGACGACGCGTGGTTCGACATCGTCGGCGACGGGAGCCCCGGGTACACCAAGGCGTCGCGCGACACGGCCTTCCTCGAGAGCGACGTCATCTTCTGCCCCGGCTGGGCCGTCGAGCTGGCCGACTCCCGCCTCGACGTGGCGCTCCAGGACAGGGAAGGCGAGCGGGTCGAGGTCGGCGACGAGGCCCGCGCCGGCGTGCGGTACGAGCTCGACAAGGCCGCGCTGATTTCGATGGGCTTCCTGCCGGAGAGCACCGGCATCGCGGTGAACGAGTTCGTGGTGGTGACCGATGCCATCGAGCCGTGGCTGCTGGAGCTGGACCTGGAGGTGACGGGCCCCTCCCGCTCGTTCGTGGTGGCGTTCGGCGACGAGTTCGAGGGCGTCGACGTGGGCCGCATCACGCTGAGCTACGAGTTCCGGGCAACTCGCGTGAACGACCCGGAGCTGAGCGTCGAGCGCCCGGAATAGCAATCGGCTCGCGATGGCGCCGGCAGTTCGGGTCGGACGCCGTGTAGGTTTGGCGCCATGACGGCTGCGCTCCCGCCCACCGCCGAACGGCCCACGGCCGACCCCGGCACGGTCGGCCGCGTGCTGGCCGCGGTGCTGGGCGCCGCCGTGGTGGTGGCGCTGGTGGTGTGGGTGCCGTTCGTCGACGACCTCCGAGACCCGTGCGGCGCCGGGCTCGGCGCCGCATCGTGCCGCCAGCCCGCCGCGGTGCTCCGCTGGGGCCAGTACCTGGCCGGCATCGCAACCGCCATCCTCGGTGTCGGCGCGACGGCCGCGCTGGCGCTCTATGCGGTGCGAGGGCGGTGGCTGCGGCGCTCGACGACGGTGGTGCTGGCGTTCGTGGCGGCGACCATCGTGTGGGTGGTGCTCTACCTGGTGTCGCTCCCCAGCCTGATCTGACCGAAACGGCGCTAGCTGCCCTTGCCCACCACGAGCACCTGGGTGTCGCCCACCGCAGGGCGGTCGCGGATGAGCCTGACGAAGGCGTCGTGGGCGCCGCCGTCCTGAGGCGTGTACGCCACGATGAAGGTGCACGAGTCGCCCGCCGGAAGCACCCGCCCACAGTCGCCGCCGGTGATCGCGAAGTGGGGCGAGTCCTCCACGGGCGTCACCATCACCGGTGCGGTGCCCGCGTTCTCGACCTCGACGTCCTTCGCGGCCGCCGGGGCCGTGCCGAAGTTCACGACCTCCGGATCTGCGTCGACGACCGGCGCACCGGCGAGTCTGAACGTGCACACGACGTTGGCGCCCGGCGCGAGCGTGTACGTGGCCCGACCAGCGCCCGGGTCGCCGGCCCCGCCGGGGCCGCAGTCGACCGCGTCCAGGACCCAGAGATCTGGTATGCCCTGCAACTCGACGATATACGTCCCGGGCGCCCGGCGGAACGACGCCCGCTGACCGTCACGCAGTACGGCACGGGCGGCGCCTCCGAAGCTGAACGGTGCGTCCGAGGGCGGCGACGTGCTCACCGCCACGACGAGCCGCGGGTCCGCCGCCACGATCGGCACGACGTTGACCACCGCGGAGTCGCTGTCGCTCACCGGGCCCGTCGCCGTCACGGTGGCGGTGTTCGTGACCTGGCCGGCCGCGCCGTCGGCGGCGGTGACCAAGTAATCATCAGTGCACGACGTGACGACGCCGGGCGCCAGCGACACGTCGCCGCACGGCCCCGACCGGCCCGTGACCGTGTCGGCGACCGCCACGCCGCTCAGCGTCTCGCCGCCGGTGTTGAGCACGACGAACTCAAACGTGACGGTGTCGCCGGGCGAGGCGACGGGTGGATCCGCAGCAGCGGAGATCTCCACGGATGGGCCGGGGTCGGCTCCCACGACGAGCAGCGTATGCCCGCCGCTCGCCTGGGCCGTGCTGCCGTCGTCGTCGACGCCGCGGGCGACCACGGTGATGCTCTGTGTGGCGCCCGGCGCCGCCGTGACGTCCAGCCCGAAGGTGCACGACGCCGTGCGCTCGGGAGCGATGTCGAACAGCGTGCACGTCGACGCCGGCAGGCCTGCCAGCGCCGCCCCGCCGCCGGTGGTGAGCGCGGTCAGCGTCACCGGGTCGGAGGGCACCGACAAGTTGGGGACGGACACGGAGATCGTCACGCGCTCGCCGGCCGCGGCCTGCGCCGGCCCGGAGACGTCGACGGCGAGGACGGGAGTGGCGTCGGTGAAGCGCACGGTGGCGGTCGAGCCCCCGGGCACGCCGACGAGGGCCTCGGTGTCGAGCACCGCCTCGACGGTGTCGCCTGCATCTCCGTCCCGGTCGACCGCGAAGCGACAGGTCCCGGCCGGCGCGCCCTGGCGGCAGTCGCCCAAGCCGGACACGTCGCCGAACGGCGCCACCACCACGTCGCCGAGGTTGACGGCGGTGCCGGGCGGCTGATTCACGCGGATCTCGTACTCGATGCGGTGGGCGCCTTCCTGCACCTGCTCGGACGCGGCGAACGCGCCGTCGCCGTCGGCGTCCACGACGAGCTCCGCCGTGACGGTCTCGCCGAGCACGACCGGGACCACCACCGGGTTCGAGTCGACGGCGATCTCGCCGCCGGGGG
>JBFJZV010000168.1:0-7788 GCA_041621915.1 Acidimicrobiia bacterium
GCTCGCCGATCCGGAGCGCATCGCCACCGCGGTGGCCCACGAGCTGGGAGTACGGGAGCGGGCGTCGTCCGATCTCATCGACGACGTCGCCGGCCACCTCGGCGACACGGAGACGCTGCTGATCCTCGACAACTGCGAGCACCTCCTGGACGGGGCGGCGGGCTTCGCCGGCGAGGTGCTCCGCCGCTGCGCCGGGACCCGGGTGCTCGCCACCAGCCGCCACTCGCTGGGGCTGGCCGGCGAGGCCCAGTGGCCGGTCCGGCCCCTGGCGGTGGGGGTCGAGGGCGGGGCGCTCGGGCCCGCCGCCGAGCTGTTCGCCGACCGGGCCCGGCTCGTGCGGCCGTCGTTCGTGGTGGATGCGTCCAACGCGGCGACGGTCCTCGCGATCTGCCGCAAGCTCGACGGGCTGCCGCTGGCGATCGAGCTGGCGGCCGCCCGGCTGCGGATCTTCGACCTCCAGCAGCTCGACCACCGGCTGGCGGACCGGTTCCGCATTCTCACCGGAGGGGAGCGGGGGCAGGCCGCCCACCAGCGCACGTTGGAAGCGACGATGGCGTGGAGCTACGAGTTGCTCGGCGAGCCGGAGCGGCTACTGCTCGGTCGCCTGGCCGTCTTCGCAGGCGGGTTCACCCTCGGCGCCGCCGAGCAGGTTGCGGCCGGCCGGCCGGTCGACCCGGCCGACTTCGTCGACGTCCTCCAAGAGCTGGTCGACGCTTCCCTCGTGTTCGTCGACGGGGGGCGGTTCGACATGCTCGAAACGGTGCGCGAGTACGCCCGCAGCACGCTCCCGCCTGGCGAGGAGGCAGCCATGCGGCGCCGCCACGCCGACTACTACCGCGACTTCGTGCGGGGCGGGGGCTCCCGTTTGATGTTCAAGGGCCAGGCGGACTGGCTACAGCGGCTGGGCGACGACTACGACAACCTGCGCTCCGCGCTCGCCTGGGCACTGGTCGGCGGCCACGCCGAGCTGGCGGTGGGCCTCGGCGCCGGCATGGCCCGCTACTGGTACCGGCGCGGCTACTACGACGAGGCGCGCCGCTGGCTCAACCCCATCGTCGAGCTCGAGGGGCTCGAGCCGTCGGCGGACCTGGCCGCCGTTCTCCGGTTCTCCACTGGCTTGGCCGCCGACGCCGGGGACCTCGATCGAGCCGACGAGCTCGGGTTGCGCGAGGCCGAGGTGGCGGCCCACGTCGACGACCCGGCCGTGCAGGCGCGGTCGCTCAACCTGCGTGCCGGGCTGTCGTGGCGGCGCGGCGACCTGCGCCTCGCCGCCGACCAGTACCAGGCCGGCCTCGCGCTGGTGCGGCCCCAGGGCGACCCGTTCGTGCCGTGGTTGCTGATCAACCTCAGCGAGGTGGCACTCTCGTCGGGGCGGCTCGACGAGGTCGAGAGCCTCGCCACCGAGCTCGCGGCGTGGTCGGTCCAGGCGGGCGACGGCGAGGAGGGCCCCGACGTCCTCCGGGTCCGGGGCGGTCTGGCGTTCCATCGCGGCGACCTCGCCACGGCCGACGAGCTGCTGGGGCGGGCGGTGGCTGCGTATCGCGAGCGGGAGCTGCACAACATCGAGGCCGTCACCGTGCGGGAGCAGATCGCGGTGGCGCTCGCAGCCGACGACCACGACCGCGCCGCCCGTCTTCTCGAGCGGGCCATGGAGCTATACGGGACCATCGCCGACCGCGTCAACGAGGTCGACTCGATCCAGCTGCGGGGCCGCCACCGGCTGCTGGCAGGCGACCTCGCCGGGGCGCGGGCCGACCTCGACGCCGCGCTGGAGGTTTTCGTCGCCGCAGACCGGGCGCTGGGCGTGCTGGAGGTGCTGGCCGCCCACGTCGAGCTGGCGATCCGGGAGGGCGCCCCCAAGCGAGCGGCGGCGCTGCTGGGGGCGGTCGGCGCCCTGGCGGAGCGCACCGGTTTCGTCTTCCATCCCACTGCGCGGGACCGGCTCGAGAGCCGTCGCGCCGAGCTGACGGGTCGGCTCGGCGCCGAGGAGCTGGCAGCCCTCGAAGCCGCTGGGACGGCCGGGACGCTCGCCGAGATGGCCGGCTGGGCCCGCCCGGTGGACAGTCCTCCGCGATAGGCTGGGTTGGTCACAGGGGCGACGACAGGGGAGGACGGCATGTCCACGCTGGCCGAGAAACTGACGATCGTGTCCACCGCCGGGGACGGTGGGAAGCCGGAGCCGAGCGCGCCGCAGCCCGGCGGCGACATCGACGAGCCGGATCAGGTGCCTGAGGGCGACAAGGCCGCGGGCGGCGACGACGACATGGAAGGCACCCGGGGCGGGCCCGGCGCCGACTGGGACTGACCCGTCGGAGCCGGAAGAGCGCGATCGGTGAAGGTGGAGCCGGGGAGGGGACTCGAACCCCTGACCTGCTCATTACGAGTGAGCTGCTCTACCGCCTGAGCTACCCCGGCCGGGGACGGGCATCGTAGCGCTGGTCCCGCGCGCCCGGGGCGCCGGTATGCTTGCGCTCCGCTCCAGTCGGGTGGGACGACATGGCTGATCAGGCCGACTTCGAGCGGGACGCGCTCCAGTTCGCACCGCAGCTCTACTCGGCGGCGTTGCGCATGACGCGCAATCCCGCGGACGCCGAGGACGTGGTCCAGGAGACCTACCTCAAGGCTTACCGCGCCTACCACACGTTTCAGGCCGGCACCAACCTGAAGGCCTGGCTCTACCGCATCCTCACCAATACGTACATCAACCGCTACCGCAAGCAGCAGCGGCGGCCGTCCGAGGTCGAGCTCGGCGAGCTCGAGGACCTGTACCTCTACCGGCGCCTGGGGGATCCCGGCGGCTCGGGGGCGTCCCGGAGCGCCGAAGAGGAGGTGCTGGAGCAGTTCGTCGACGCCGACGTGCGGGCGGCGCTCGAGGCGCTGCCCGAGAACTTCCGCCTGCCGGTGCTGTACGCCGACGTGGAAGGCTTCTCGTACAAGGAGATCGCCGAGATCATGGAGATTCCCATCGGGACGGTGATGTCGCGGCTCCATCGGGGAAGAAAGGCGCTCCAAAAGCGGTTGTGGGACCTGGCCGAGCAGCGCGGTATCGCCGAGCCCCGGACTCCTGAGTAACCCATGGCAACACAGCACAAGTGTGACGAGGCCGTCGAGCAGGTCTATTTCTTCCTCGACGGCGAGATGACGTGGTACAAACGTCTGCGCATCCGGCGCCACCTGCGCCGGTGCTCCCCCTGCCATTCAGCTTTCGAGTTCGAGGCCCGGTTCATGGACGTCGTCCGTCGTAAGGGCGCCGAGCCCGCGCCGCCGGAACTGATCGACCGTCTGCGAACGTTCTTGAACGAGCACAGGGACGACGCCCCGGCCTGAAGTAGCGGCCGGGCGGGTAGGTCCCCCCGAAACGCATTGGAGAGACCGACATGTCTGACGTTGTGAAGGGACAGCGGATACGCGGCAAGCTCCGCGCCCCGCGCACCTTCGACGAGGACCGCGTGTGCGTCCACAAGGGCTGCACGACGACCCTGTCGAAGTACAACCGCCGCGACCACTGCTACGCCCACGCCCCGACCAGGTTCCCCCGCCTCCGCGGCCGCATCGTTCCCGAGACATAGGGAGCATCTCCCCCCGCCTGCGGGCGAGGGGGCGCGGTTGTTCGGACCGAGCTATGCGGCGGCGCCGCCTCGCGAGCCCGAAGCAGGCAGCGGCGCGCCTACTAACCTCGCGCGCCGTGAAGCTGCGTGAACTCCTCGCCGGGCTCTGGATCCTGCTCATGCCGGTGGCACCGGTCGCGGGCCTGGGCCTCGCCGCACCCCCGGCGGCGGCGGCGGCGACCGTTGTTGCGCAGGAGCCCGCCGTCGAGGTGCCCGAGGAGCCGCCGGCCGACGAGGAGCCGCCGTGGACGGCGCGCTACCTGGCGCCCACCGTGCTCGCCCTCGGCGCAGTGGTGCTGGCGCTCGTGGTCGTGTTGTACGCGATCCGGGTGCGGGGCCGCTACCGCGTCGTGCGGTGAGCCCGCTCCGCTGGCCGCTGGCCGTGCGCGTCGCCGACCGCCTGGCGGGCCGCTACCCCCTCGAAGGCACCTACCACGACGCGCTGTTCGCCCGTCAGGCGCCTGAGCTGGTCTCCCGGGCCGCGGAGCTGGTCTCCGCAGAGACGGGGCTCACCGGTCCCGGCGCCCCGGAGGTCGGCGTCGTGTCCCGACGGGAATGGGTCGAGAACAACGTCGCGGTGTTCGCCAAGTTGCTGGCCCCGGCCGAGGAGCGGCTCGAGGGCCGCCGTGGCTTCGGCAAGAACCTGGCCGAGCGGGTCGTGGCGGCCGAGATGGGGGCGCTGCTGGGCCTGCTGTCGCGGCGGGTCCTGGGCCAGTACGAGATGGTGCTGCCCACCGGCGACGACGAAGCCGGCGACGTGGTGCTGTTCGTCGGCGCCAACGTGCTGTGGATGGAGCGGGCCAGCGAGCTGCGCCCATCGGAGTTCCGGTTCTGGGTGGCGCTGCACGAATGCACCCACCGGCTCCAGTTCGTCGGCGTCCCCTGGCTGCGCGACCACTTTCTCGGGCTCGTCGGCCAGCTGGTCGCCACCGCCACTCCCGAGCCGGGCCGACTGGCGCGAGTGGCCGGGGAGCTGCGCCAGGCCGCCGCGGCCGGCGAGCCGATCGTTGGGGAAGCCGGTCTCATGGGCATCTTCGCGACCCCTGAGCAGCGGGACGTGATCGACCAGGTGCAGGCCCTGATGGCGCTGCTCGAGGGGCACGGACACGTGATCATGGACCGCATCGGCGCCCGCCATCTGGTGAGCCAGGCGCGGATGTCGGCGATCCTGCGCCGGCGGCGCCAGGACCCCCGGGCGGCGGCGTTCCTGCGGCTGATCGGCATGGAGATGAAGATGAAGCAATACGAGCTGGGGGAGCGCTTCGTGCTCGGCGTAGAGCGGGAGGCCGGGTTCGCGGCCCTGGACGCCGCCTGGGCGGGGCCCGAGAACCTGCCGACCCTCGAGGAGATCGACGAGCCGGCGCAGTGGTTGGAGCGGGTGGCGGCATGAAGATCGGCGGCGTGGTGGTGTCGGCCGAGCAGATCCAGGCGAAGCTGGCAGAGATGGGGGAGGCGATCACCCGGGACTACCGGGGCAAGGACCTGCTCATGGTGGGGGTGCTGAAGGGGGCGTTCATCGTCATGGCCGACCTGGCCCGCCACGTGCAGCTCCCGGTCGAGTTCGACTTCATGGCGGTGTCGTCCTACGGCTCCGCCACACAGACCTCCGGCGTGGTGCGAATCCTCAAGGACCTGGACCAGGAGATCGAGGGCCGCGACGTGCTGATCGTCGAGGACATCATCGACTCGGGCCTCACGCTCAGCTACCTGCTGAGGAACTTGCGGGTCCGCCAGCCCGAATCGGTCGAGGTGGCGGCGCTGCTCCTGAAGACCGGCATCCAGCGGGTTCCGATCGACGTGCGGTACGTCGGGTTCGAGATCCCCCCGGACTTCGTCATCGGCTACGGGCTCGACTTCGAGGGCAAATACCGCAACCTGCCGTACGTCGCCGTGATGGAAGAGGAGGACGCGGGGTCCTGATCCCGGTCCACGGGTCGCCCCGACGCCACATTGGCGGTGCGAGCGCATACCATAGGATCGGAGCCGGGCCCAGCCCGCCGGTAGCGCTCGCCATGCCCGGGCGCCGGAGACACATGAACGTACCCACCCATCACGGAATGCCCGCCAGGTGAGCCGCACCGCGCGCTCGATCCTGGTGTACGTCGCGGTCATCGTGGTCGTGGTGATGGTCGTGAACGCGTTCGTTTCGCGAGCGACCGACCCGCGCGAGCTCACGCTCAACGAGCTCGAGTCCGCCATCGCCGAAGGCTCCGTCGCCGAGGTGACCGTCAAGCAGAAGTCCAACACGGTCGTCGGCGAGTTCAAGACCGACGCAGTGCTGCCCAACACCGACCCGAGCTTCGAGTCGTCCTACCCCGACGGCTACGAGGCCGACCTCACCGAGAAGCTGCTCGACGCGGGCGTCGCGGTGACGTCCGACTCGGAGACCCCATCGCTCTTCCAGGTCTTCCTCACGTCGATCCTGCCGTACGTGCTGATCTTCGGGATCTTCATCTTCATCCTGCTGCAGCTCCAGGGCGGCGGTAACCGCGTGATGCAGTTCGGCAAGTCCAAGGCCAAGCAGGTCACCCGCGACATGCCCAAGGTCACGTTCAAGGACGTGGCCGGCATCGACGAGGCCGTCGAGGAGCTGGAGGAGATCCGCGACTTCCTGTCATCGCCGCAGAAGTTCCGCGCGATGGGGGCGAAGATCCCGAAGGGCGTGCTGTTGTACGGGCCCCCGGGCACCGGCAAGACCTTGCTGGCGCGAGCGGTGGCCGGCGAGGCCGGCGTGCCGTTCTTCTCGATCTCGGGGTCCGACTTCGTCGAGATGTTCGTCGGCGTGGGCGCCAGCCGGGTGCGCGACCTGTTCGAGCAGGCGAAGGGAGCGGCGCCAGCGATCGTGTTCATCGACGAGATCGACGCGGTGGGCCGCCACCGGGGCGCCGGGCTGGGCGGCGGCCACGACGAGCGGGAGCAGACCCTCAACCAGCTCCTGGTGGAGATGGACGGCTTCGACCAGAACAAGGGCGTCATCCTGGTGGCGGCGTCCAACCGGCCCGACATCCTCGACCCGGCGCTGCTGCGCCCGGGCCGCTTCGACCGCCAAGTGGTGGTCGACCGTCCCGACCTCAACGGCCGTGAGTCGATCCTGCGGGTCCACGCCAAGGGCAAGCCCATCTCGGACGGCATCGACCTGGCGGTCCTCGCTCGCCGCACCCCCGGCTTCACCGGCGCCGACCTCGCCAACACGATCAACGAGGGCGCGCTGCTGGCCGCCCGCCGCGGCAAGAGCGAGATCGGCATGGACGAACTGGAAGAGGCGATCGACCGGGTCATCGCCGGCCCGGAGCGCCGCAGCCGGGTGATCTCGGAGTCCGAACGGGAGCTCACGGCCTACCACGAGGGCGGTCACGCCCTGGTGGGGCACGTGCTGCCGCACCTCGACCCGATCCACAAGGTCACGATCATCCCCCGCGGTCGGGCCGGTGGCTACACGCTGGCGCTGCCCACCGAGGACAAGTACTACGAGCGGCGCTCGGAGCTGGTCGACCAGCTCGCGTACGCGCTCGGCGGGCGGACCGCCGAGGAGATCGTGTTCGGCGACCCGTCGACCGGCGCCTCCAACGACATCGAGAAGGCCACCAACCTGGCCCGGAAGATGGTCATGGAGTACGGCATGAGCGACCACCTCGGCCCGATGCGCTACGGCAAGCCGGAGGGCGAGGTGTTCCTTGGCCGCGACTACGCCCGCCAGCAGGACTACTCCGACGAGATCGCCTCCAGGATCGACGAAGAGGTGCGCTATCTCATCACCCAGGCCCACGAGGAGGCCCGCGAGATCCTCACCGCCCACCGCGACGCCCTCGAGCTGCTCGCCAAGGCGCTGATCGAGAAGGAGACGCTTGACGCAGCACAGGTCGCCGACCTGCTCAAGGACGTGCCGAAGTGGGAGCACGACGAGAGCGGCTCCATGCGGATCCGGCCGCCCGAGGCGATCGCTCGCGACCGGATCAGCGCCGTGCAGAGCGAGGTCGGCCATACCTGAGCGGGCGGCCGCCCGCTGGCGCGTCAGCGATCGGATCGTCTCCGCCCCCGCCGGCCCGGCGCTGATGGGCATCGTCAACGTCACCCCGGACTCCTTCAGCGACGGCGGTGCACACCACGATGCCGGTGCTGCCGTAGCTCACGGCTGCCGGCTCTGGGACGAGGGCGCCGCCATAGTCGACGTCGGAGGCGA
>JBFJZV010000169.1:0-7754 GCA_041621915.1 Acidimicrobiia bacterium
CCAAGAGCGGTACCGGCTCGGCATCTCGGCCGGCCCGATCGTCGACATCGCCGGGCTCGAACTGCGGGGTGCCGGTTGGCGGGACGACGGCGGGGCGTCGGTGGGCGCCCTGACGACCGTCGCCGCGATCGGTACCGACGAAGCGCTGCGGGCCGCCTACCCGGCGCTGACCCGGGCGGCGATGGGGCTGGCCACGCCGCAGGTGCGGGCGATGGCGACGCTGGGCGGCAACCTGGCGCAGCGCCCGCAGTGCTGGTACTACCGCAGCCCCCGGTTCGACTGTTACCAGTCGGGCGGCGACGGCTGCCCGGCCCGCGACGGCGACCACCGCCACCTGGCGATCTTCGACACGGGGCCGTGCATCGCCCCGCACCCGTCGACGCTGGGGATGGCGCTGCTCACCTACGGCGCCGAGGTGGAGACGAGCGCCCGGGGCCGGATCCCCGTCGTCGAGCTCTTCGGCGACGGGTCGGACCCCACCCGCAACAGCACCCTGGCGCCCGGCGAGCTGATAGTCGGGGTGCACCTGCCGCCGCCGGCCGACGGCGAGCGGGCCGGCTACTTCCGGGCGATCTCCCGCTTCGAGGCCGAGTGGCCAGCCGTGGAGGCGGTCGCCCGGGTCGTCGTGGAGGGCGGCCGGGTGTCGCTCGCCCGGGTGGCAATCGGCGGCGTGGCTCCGGTGCCCAGAGCGCTGCCGCACGTCGACCACGCGCTGGCGGGCGCTGCGCCGACGGACGAGGTCATCGCCGGGGCGGCCGCGCTGGCGGCCGAGGGCGCCACTCCGCTGCCGATGACGCGCTGGAAGCTGCCGCTGGTCGGGGCTTGCGTGCGCGAGGTGCTGGAGCGGGCGCTCGGCTGACGCCGCGCCCGCCCTCGGGACGCTAACCCGGGGGCCGTCCGCCGAAGCGCCGCCGCAAGCCCCGCAGCATGGGGTGGCGTCCCAGCTCGAGCTCCCGCAGCAGCTCCCCGTACTGCTCGTAGCCCTGCTGCATGGCCTCCTCCAGCTCTCGGAACGGCCAGTCGGCCTGGTGCTCGTGGGAGTGCGGGAACTCGGCGTCCTCGTCGAACTCGGCGAGCGTCATCCGGTACGCCGACAGCATGAGCCCGTTCGCCTCGACCTCGCTGAACGTGTCGAGGTCCGTGCGGAGCGCGGCGAGCCGCTTCTGGACCTCGATCGGGACGCCGTAGGGGGTGACCGGCTCTTTGCCGTTGCGAGCGTTGCGCAGCCCCTTCGTGAGGTGGACGACCCACGCCTTGCGCAGCCGCCTGCCGCGTGCCCGCTCGTCGATGTCCAACAGCATGTTCGTCCGGATGGTGCGGCCCTGGATGGAGCTGGACCGGATCGCCACGAGCGGCGCGGCAGCCGCCGGCTTGGAGCTGTACTTCATCTGGCCGCTGGCGTCGCTGACCAGGACGTGCGTGCAGTCCTGGTCGATGAGGGCGCCGAGACCCTGGTTGTCCTGCAGGCCGCCGTCGGCAAGCGCCAGGACGCGGCCCCCCAGCTCTTCGTCGGGCTCCAGCAGCCCGGGCAGCGCCACCGGCGGGAACACGCCGGGCACGGACGCCGATGCGCCCACCGCCACGCTCAGCGGGAAGTCGCGGTACTCCTCGGGGACCTCGTCGCTCAGGTACATGCGGGGCACGTCCGGGAGCACGTCGATGCCCTCGTAGTAGTCGCTGTCGGGCTCGCCGATCCAGGTGGCGGCGAACTGCCAGTTGTTACCGGTGTTGAGGGTGGTGGCGTTGATGACCAGCATCGGCACCTTGGCGGCCCGCCGCCAGTTGTGCAGCTTGGGATTGAACCACACCTCCCCGGCCGGCGTCACCAGGAGGTCGCGCAGCGGCCGCGGCCGCATCGACGGCGGCTTGCCGACCCGGTCGTAGAACAGCTCGTCGAACAGCTCCCCGGCGCGGAGCGTCCGGTTGTAGGGCTTGGCCTTGGGCAGAAACGACCGCAGCTTCCGGCCGACGTTGCCGAGCCTGAAGAACGCCTTCTGGCGCACGTTCCCCGCCACGCCCTCGACGAACGTGTCAACGACGCGCCGCACCAGCTCGATGTAGTCCTCCCGGTCGATCTCGGCGTCCGGCTTCCTCTCGAGCAGTTCCTGCAGCGCCAGGTAGTAGTGGGCGCCGACGATCGAGCCGCCCGACACGCAGGACAGCACAGCCACGTACCGCAGGACGTCCAGCTCGGCGAGGCGGGCCAGCACCCCGAGGTGGAACAGCGAGGCGCGGAACCCGCCGCCCGAGAAGGCCAGCCCAAAGGTGCCGCGCAGCGACACCGGGTAGCGGCGATGGGAGCACTGGGCGATGTGGCCGAGCAGCTCCGCCACCTCCGGCCCCGGGTCCTCGCCACGCCCCTCGGCACGGACGACCGCCAGCGCCGCGAGCTGACGGGCGGTGGTCTCCCGCTCCCACTCGCCGAGGTCAACGATACGGAAGCTCTCGAAGCGGAGGATGGCGTCGCGGGCGGCGGCGGCGTCGCCCTGGCCGAGCTTGGCCTCCGCGTAGGTGGCGGCCTCCCACCAGTTCCACTCCTCCCCCGGCTTTCGCTCGAGGTCGTGGACGATGTCGCGGCGCAGCAGGTCGGCCGCAGCACGCAGCCCCCGGGCCCGCCCCTCGTCGAAGGTCCCGGCCGCGAGCAGCTCCCGCACGAAGGCGGCGTTGATCGCCGCATAGCCGTTGTCGTTGAACGACCGCCGGCCGTTCTCGTCGACGCCGGCGACCGACTGGGTCACGGCGGCGTCGTAGAGCGCCTGGGCCTCCTCGAGGTCCTCCAACCGGCCGGACACGGCGTAGCGCCGCTTGGCGATCGCGCCGGCGATGCCGAGATGCTCCGCCTTCTCCGCGTCCGGTGGGTCCAGCTTGGCCTCGGCGACAGGCTGCCCTGCCTCCAGCACTTCGCGCGCTCGGCGAAGCGTCGAGCCTTTGGCGTACTCGGCGTCGTGGTACAGGGACATCGCCAGGATCTGATGCGCCTTGCGGCTGTCGTGGCCGGCGGGATGGGGGTGGTCGATCACGTGGCGCACCAGCCGGCGGGCCTGCTTGAAGCTCTTGTACTTGCGAAGCACGTTGGCGAGCCCGATGGCGGTGCCGAAGTCGACCGGGTCGCTCCCGGTGACGATCTCCTCGGCTCGCTCCCACGCGTCGGAGCTCTCCGCTGCCGCCAGGAGCTGATACGCCGCCCGCCACTCGTCCTCGGGGTAGCCCAGCGCCCGGATCATGTGGTTCCACAGCTTGCGGGCGTCTGCGAACTGCTTTCCATCGCGGAGCACGTTCAGGAGGTCCCTCGCCTCGGCGAGGGAGATCTGCTCGTGCCCGTCCAGGATGCGCCCGACCCGGCCGGCGCCGCCGCCGTTCGCCACGGTTGCCCCCTCAGTCGTCGTGCACGTCAGCGTATCAGCGGGCGCCGGCGCCGGTCGCCGGCCCGGTGATGGCCGCAGTCACCTCGGCGTCAGCAGCTTGCCGCCGGCCATCGCCAGGAACGCCTCCCAGTCGAAGCCGTCGCCGGGATCGCTGAAGCCGCGGTCGATGTCGGAGTGGGCGACGAAGCCGCGTTCCCCCGCCTTCCACTCGGCCTTCGTCAGCCTCCGGAGTGGGATGCCGTAGAGCTTCGCCTTGACGCCCGCCCACATCGCCGCAAGGCGCAGCATCGCCGCGTCGGAGACCGGGTCGGTTCCCCAGTCGGCGGCGTGGCAGGCGAACAGCAGGCCGAGGGTGTCGTCGTTCGCCCGCTTGGCGTGGAACGCCGCGTACCGGTCGGGCAGCAGCTTCACCCATCCCTGCGGGTCGACCACGACGTGGCCGGAGACCGCCCGCTTGACGGTGGCGAAGTAGTCGGCGACCCCGGCCGCGTCGTCCCCTTCGGCGGTGTGGACGACGATGCCGCGGATGAGGCCCTTGCGGACGGTGGAGTAGTGGCCCCGCTTGCCGTTGGCCCGCATCTTGGCGAGCTCGTTCTCGTGCTCCAGCAGGTAGAAGCGCTCCCGGCGGTGCTCCGGCTCGTCCTCCTCGGGCGTCGGCGGCACCTCCTCGGCGGGGGTGCGGCACTCGCAGTCCCACACCGCCTCTCGCTGCGCCTCCACCTGCGACTGGGCGGACAGCGCCGCCGCCTGCAGTGAGCCGGCCTCCTGCTCGGCGGTCAGCGCCCCGCTCTCGGCGGTGTGGGCCTGCTCCGAGAGGCCGGAGCACGGGTCGGCGGCCTGGCGCGCCCGGCGGTGGATGCGCAACGCCACCGGCTGCGGCAGCTTCTCGGCGGCGTCGACGAGGTCGAGGAAGCGCTCCCAGGGAAACCCGAGGTCGTCGCCGCCGGCCACCAGCGCCTCGTGGCCGATGATGCCCTCCTTGCCCTCCAGCCACTCCTCGCGGGTGACCTGGCGGGCCGGGATGCCGTGCTGCTTGACCTTCGCCGCGAACCAGGCCGCCGCGTTCTCGAGCACCTCGGCGTCCTCGCCCATCGCCGGCTCCCACACCACCTCCATCGCCAGCGACTCGTCGTCGCTGCCGGGGGTGTGGAGAGCGGTGTAGTCGTCGGGCAGCAGCGGCACGGCGCCCGTTTCGTCGACCACTGCGTGCACCGAGCGGGGCGCCTGCGACTTGGAGTACGTGTCGGCCACCGACATCGCCGGGCCCTCCACCGCCGCCCCGGAGACGGCGCGGGTCACGTGCAGCACGACGCCCGACACCGCTGCCGCCCGGGCGGGGAAGTACCACCCGAAGTGCCCGTCCTCCTGGAGCGGGGCGTTGGGGTTGTCGTAGTCGAGCAAGTGGAAGCCCTCCCCGACTTCGCCGGCGTCCTGCGATGGCGGCTTGCCGCCCATCATCCGCATGTCGTCGTCACCGGCGCCGGGGGCGCCTCCCTCCCGACAGCGCAGCAGGTCGGCGCGGGCGCCGTCGGCTGCCGTGCGGGCGTTGGTGGCTGCGATGGCGGCCTCGTCGGCGGAGGCGCCGACGCGGGCCGCCTCCTGACGGGCGTCGAGAAGGCGCTGGCGCAGGCTGGAGCACTCGCCGCCCCCGGAGACCGGGACGTGGCGATACGGGGACCGGCGCCGGAACACGAGTGCGGCGGCGGCCAGCGCCGCCGAGGCGCCGGCGGCGGGCGGGAGCCAGCCGGGGATGCCGCCCCCCGACGACGCCGCGCCGATCACCTCGAACTCCGTCGTGCCCAGCTCCACCGGCGCCGCGCCGAGTTGGGTGGCGCCGACGGTGTGGATCCCAGCGGGGGCGTCGGCCGGCACGGTGACCGTGGCCGACGCCCCCGGGTTCGGTCGCAGCGGCACCGATGGGCCGAGGGCGCCGCCGTTGAAGGTGAACTGGACCTCCGGGAGCAGGCAGCCCGTCACGACGTCGGCCGACACCTCGAGGTCGAGGAACACGTCGATGCCCGGCGGGCCGCGCGGCGGGTCGACCGTGAACGCCACCACGTCGGCGGGATCGATCTCGCACGGCTCATCGGGCACCGTGGTGGTGGTCGTCACGGGCGCCTGCGGCGCCTCCACCACAAACACCACTCGGGCCGCGTTGCAGAGGCCACCGTCGTCGCAGACGCGGTAGACCAGGCTGTCCTCGCCCTCGTAGCCGGGGTCGGGCCGGTAGGCGATGCGCCCCCCGGCCACCGAGGCGGACCCGTGCTGCGGCTCGCGGACGATGGTGAGGCTGTCCGGGTCGAGCCGGCCGTCGGGGTCGCGGTCGTTGGCGAGCGGGTCGACCGTGACCCTCGTGCCCGGCTCGGTGACCGCCGTGTCCTGCAGGACCTCCGGGCGGGCGTTGTCGGGCCGCGTGGTGCTGGTGGTCGTCGTCGGCGGGGTTGTCGTCGTCGTCGTGCTCGTCGACGTGGTCGTCGTGGTGCGGGGCGGCCGCGTGGTAGTGGTGGTGGTCGGCGGCCGTGTCGTGGTCGTGGTGGTCGTCGTCGGCGGCTGCGTCGTCGTGGTGGTGGAGGTCGAGGTGGTCGACGTCGTGGTCGTCGGCGGCTGCGTCGTCGTGGTGGTGGTGGTGGTGGTCGTCGTCGGAGGCTGCGTCGTCGTCGTGGTGGTGCTGGAGGTGGTGGTCGTGGGCGCGATGATCGTCACGTCGACCGTGGCGGAGTCGCACTCCTGGCCCTCGTCGCAGATCGTGTATCGGAACGAGTCGCTGCCGACGGCGTTGCCGTCGGCGGTGTAGGTGACCATGCGCCCGCCGAACTCGACCGAGCCCTTGGCGCCCTGCGTCACGCTCGTGACGCCGATGATGTTGCCGTCGACGTCCGTGTCGTTGGCGACGACGTCGACCGACCTCGACTCGCCAGCCGCCACCATGATCTTGTCACCGTTGGCGTTGGGCGGTGAGTTGAGGACGGTGAAGGTCGCCCTGGCTATCTGAGGCGCTGGACAGCTGGCACACTCCGCTACCACCACGTGCCCGCCGACCGATGACGGCGCCGGGGCGGTGACAGACGTCGCGAAGCTGCCACTCCGACCCGTTGTGGCGCCACCAATGGTTGCCGCAGGGCTATCCCATCGGATGGCGACGGAAACGCCTGGCGAGAAGTCAAACCCCTCGACCTTGAAGGTGGTGCCTTGTGGGCCGCTCCCAGGTATGAGCTCGATGCTCGGCGGCGCGGTCTGGGCCCCCACCGGCGCGGGGATCACCAACGCCAGCAGCACAGCCGTTGCGAGCAGCGCAAGCGCTGCTCCGAGCCGGAGTACCTGCCGTCTCGCCATCGCCTCGTTCCTCGGTGGCCGTTGTGACCACTCTATGTAGCTAGACTACCACCGCACGCATTTCCCTGCCAAGAGCCTACGCCGAGAACGCGAAACGCGCTCAGCTCTGCTGGTGGTGCGACTCGTACACGAACCGGTGCGAGCCGACCCGGGCCTCCATACCGGGGGCGAGCGTGGTGGGGTCGCCAGAGGCGAGGCGCTGCCACTCCTCGGCACCCCCCTCTCGAACGAACGTGCCGTTCGCAGAGTTCCGATCGACGAGCTGCACGTCCCATTCGACCAGCCGCACCTCGCAGTGGACGCGGCTGAGGATCTGATCGGGGTCGTCCAGTTGCAGCGGCAGCAGCTCGCCCGCCCCCACCGCCGCATCGATGCCCGGGTCGCGGCCCAGCAGGTAGCTGGTGGCCAGGCCGACGGTTTTGCCGTCGGAGAAGACCAGGATGCCCAGCGGTGGCCGCTCGCCATCGACGAGCACCTGGGTCTGCTGCACCATCGAGATGCCGCACAGCGCGCAGAACCGGGCTCGCGGGTGGTTGAAGTGGCCCCGGATGCAGCGCAGCCCGCGGACCAACACGCCGGCGGGCGCCTCCACGGGCTTGGGCGCCGTGCCCACCGGCACCTTGTCCTGGGTCGCGTCCTCGGCGACCGGGAGCGGCTTGCGCTCCTCGATGCCGGCGGTGGTCGTGAGGTCGACGGCCACGAAGGCGCGCACCGGCTCTGCCTCGGCTGCGACGGGCTCCTCGGGCGCCGGCGACTCCTCTCCGGCCGCGACGGGATCGGCCTCGGCGGCAGGCTCGGACTCGGCTTCCGCCACCGGCGCGAGCTCGGCATCCTCGGCCGGCTCAGGCTCGGCTTCCGCCACCGGCTCGAGCTCAGCATCGTCGGCCGGCTCAGGCTCAGGCTCGGCATCCGCCACCGGCTCAGGCTCGGCATCCTCGGCCGGCTTGGGCGCCTCGGCGACGGGCGCCGCCGACCTGGGCACCAGCACCGCCCCTCCCCCGCCGACGACCCCGGCTTCGAGGTCCCAACCCTCGTCCGTCGCTCCCTCGGTCCCCC
>JBFJZV010000170.1:0-7730 GCA_041621915.1 Acidimicrobiia bacterium
GGCGAGCCGGAACCGTCGTGCTGGGAGTTCCCCGCCGAGAGCCATGCCGTCTGGTTCCGCTTCGACGCCACCGCAGCCGGCGGCGTGGTAGCCGACACCGCCGGCTCGTCGTTCGCGTCACCCGACGACGACACCGTGCTGGCGGTCTACGCCGGCGCCGACCTCGGGTCGCTGGTCGAGGTCGCCTGCAGCGACGACTTCGGCCCCGACTACCAGGCGCAAATGGGATGGGCCACCTCCCCGGCCAGACGTACTACCCGCTCGCCGGCGGGTGGGACGCCACCGAGGTCGGCACGCTGGCGCTGTCGCTGGATGCGGCACCGGCGCTCTCGGGCGTCACGTTGGTCGCAGCCGGAGGGATGCCGGCCGCCGGGGTGGCCGTCGACCTGTTCGACGAAGCCGGCTACCTGCTGCGCTGCGCCGTCACCGGTGCCTCCGGCGCCAACTCGGGGGTACGTTGCCGAGTACCAGGCCAGCATCGCCTTCGCGCTTCCCAGCCCGCCGACGATGCGATCGGTGATCGACTCGAACGGGGGGATGTCCGACGCGTCCTGCCACACTGCCAAGCCCCCGTCCCGCAGCGCGGCGACCAGCGGCGCCACCGCGGCGGCGTCGGCGTGGGCGTAGCTGACGAAGACGTCGTAGTCGGGCAACCCTTGCGTCGCGTCCCGATGGTACGCGCCCGGGCCGGGTCGGCTCAGCTCCCGGGTTTGAACACCATCGTCCAGAGGACGAAGACCAGGAACACCAGCTCGATCGACGCGACCAGGGCCAGGCGGTCGGTGATGCCGACCACCGCCGGGTCGTCGCCGCCGCGTTCGGCGGCGATGCCGAGCGCCTTGCCGGTCTGGGGGCCGTAGAACGCCATGCCGAGGCCCGCCGACACGATGACCACCAGCATGGCCAGGCTCACCCACCAGTCGTCGAAGCCGAACACGCTCGAGTCGATCACCAGCCACAGCCCGAACGCGAACACGGCGATCCCCGAGATGTTGAATACGAACTTGCCCGCGAAGTCGACGTTTCGGAGGAAGCGGACGCGATCGTCGCCGGTGGCCCGCCTGACCCGGTAGCTCTGCAGCAGCAGCAGGACCGAGCCACCCAGCCACACCATGGCCGCGAGGATGTGGAAGAACAGCAGCCAGTCACGCAACGCCACGACGACCTCCCTCCGACGCGACCGTCACGCTAGTGCCCTGCGCCGCAAGTCTGCACAGGATTTCGCCGGCCCTCGACGCCCCTGGCGGCGTCCTCCGCCTCGACGCATCTATCGATGCGCCTTCGTTGTGCGTCCTTGCCAGGAACGCCGATGCCTCGGCGAAATCGGCACGAACCTACGACGCAGGACACTAGAGGGCGAGCTACGGCGCGGCAGGGAATCCGATCTCGACGCCGGCCGGCGCAGAGCCAGCCCAGGCCGTCGTGGTCTGCCACACGTACACGCCGTCGGGCTGCACCGTGACGATGTGGGCCCGCCCGCTGGCCGGGTCGACCACGAGCCGCTGCGGCACGCCGTAATCCCACTCGCCGTACGGGTTGGGGACGGGCCGGTTGGCGAGCACGTCGCCCTCGGGCGACAGCACGACGTGGGCGGCCCGGGTGACGTGGCGCTCGTCGGGCTCCTCGTCGGTGAGCGGCTCAACGGTGACCGAGCCCAGCAGCAGGAAGTGCAGGTTGCCGGCCGCGTCGCTGTCGACCTCGGACGCGACGAACACCGGTTGGCCGGTGTCCGCGAGCACCTGGAGCGCCACCCGGGTGCGGGTGTCCGGCAGCGTCACGACGATGCGGTCGGCGGCGGGGAAGTCGATGCCGTACCGGGTGCCGGCCCGGGTCTGGAACCAGCGGGCCTCCCGGCCGGCGGGCAGGCGCTGCTCCCCGACGGTGATCGCGTCGATGCCGCCGCCGAACAGCGACCAGGCGTAGGCGTTGGCCCCGTCGCTGTTGGCGAACAGCAGGTCGTTGCCGGCGGCCACGGTCGAGGCGCGGTCGTCGGCGACGACGACCCAGCGGCGGTCGGCGGTCATGCCCACCGCGGTCCCGTCGTCGAACACCTCGAGCGCTTCCAGCGGCTCGGTGGCTTCGAGCGGGATCGAGTCGAGGTACGTGCCGTCGCCGGCGTAGCGGGCGAGGCGCGACTTCCATCCGTCGGCCACCCACCACCGGCCGCGGCTGTCGAGCGTTGCCACCGACGGGCCGTAATCGGCCTTGTCCTGGGGGTCGTCGAGCAGCGAGTCCATCAGCCCGTTGCCGGCCTGCGCCTCCTCCTCGCCGAAGGGGATGGTGAACGCCACGGTCCAGCCGGGGGCGGTGGCGTCCGTGGGGGAGATCACGGCACGGGCGGAGACGTCGCGCCAGGCGGCGTCGGGCGGCTGCGCGGGCGCGCCTGCGCCGGGCGCCGAGGCGGGTGGGGCGGCGACGGGCTCGAGCGCCGGGTCGTCGCCCGGGCCCTGCGGAGCGGGGCCGCCGGACGCCGTGCCGCACGCGGCAAACAGCAGCGCGGCTGCGGCGACGTAGCGCCGGAACCGGCCGTGCCCTGTGGAGTGTTCCCTGGCCATCCGTTCCCCTGCTTGCCCGCTCCGAGCGCGGAGTTCCGCCGCTCGCCGATGTGTAACGACGGGGACCTACCCGGAGTTCACGGGGCCTAATCAGGCGACGACTCAGCCCTGGGCGGGCCGGGCACACGCCGACGCCCGGATCTCGCCGCCCCCCACCCCGGCGGCGCGCAGCAGCGTGGTCGCGAACGGCTGGCGCACCGTGACGCATACCTCGGCAGGCCGGACCGACGCCGATGCGGAGCGGCCGGAGCGGGGACGGGCCTCCAGCGCGGCCTGCACGGCGACGGCGTGGGCGGCGCCCGGGTCGAGCTCGGTGGCGCCGCGGTAGGCGGCCTCGTCGTCGATGATCGCGGCGCCGGCCTGAGCTCCCGCGTCGGCGGCGAAGACCGCCTCTCGTTGCACGAACGCCCAGCGGCCGAGGTCGAGCGCCAGCCCCAGCACGAGGACGCCGCCCAGCACCACGGCGAGCACCGCGGGCATGGCGGAGCCGCGGTCAGCCGGGCCGGGCACTGCGGTAGGGGCTCACCCGCACCGTGGCTGCGGCGCTCACGCTGGTGCTGAGCGGGGTGCCGGGTGGTCCGACGAGCGGCACGCGGACCAGCACCTCGGCATAGGCATGGTCGTCGGTGATGCCGACGGTGGCTGCCGACCGCGGTGAGATGCGGGCGAGCACCCGGTGGGCCGCAACGACGTCGCCGTGGCGCGCCCCGTGCAACGCCGCGGCCTGGGCGGCTTCGCTCACCTCCTCACCGGCCACCTGCAGCCGGGCGACGGTCACCAGCGTTTGGAGCACGATCACGCTGGCGACGAACCCGATCGCCAGCACCTCCAGCAGTGCGCTGCCCCGGCTCATGGCGGCGCCAGGATCGGCGTCTCGGCGGCGACGGCGATGCGGATGGGCAGCCATGCCGGGCCGGGCGGGTTCCAGCGGAACGAGGCCGAAGCCCGCGCCGTGGTCCGGTCGCGGCGCACGTCGGAGCGCGGCTCGGCCACGCCCGGCACCGTGGCGGCCAGCGTGGCGCGCAGCTGGCCCTGGACGTCGCCGAGGTCGCTGCCCGGGCGGGCGGCGCGCCGCGCCGCGGCTGCCACCGCGCCCTCTGCGGCGTTGCGGGCCACCACCGCCAGCCCGGCCTGCGCCAGCAGCGTCAGCAGCAGGAACGCGACGGCGAGCGCCACGGCTCCTTCGACGATCGCGCTGCCCCGGTCGCCGCTCAGAAGAGGCCGGTGAGCTGGGCGGTGATCGAGTTCCACAGCGACACTGCCGAGCCGCGGATCCCCGGCAGGAGGACCGCGATGACGATGACGGCGATCGCCGCCATCCCGAGCCATTCGACGGTGGTGATGCCCTGGTCGTTCCCGCGGGTGCGCATGTTGCTACCTCCTCGTCGTCGACGTCACGGTCCGGCGGACAGGTCGCCCAGCCCGGTCAATGTGGGGTAGATCAGGAACAGCAGCGCCACCGGGATCATCAGCGCCAGGATCGGGCCGTAGACCGCCAGGGCCCGCTTGCCGCCCTCCGTGGTGAGGTCCCGGGCCAGCCCGGCCCGGTAGTCGCGCGCCAACTCGGCCAGCGAGTCGGCGAGGCGCCCTCCGGTCTCGTGGGCGCTGCCGAGCAGGGTGTAGAGGCGGGCGGCGTCGTCGTGGACGGTGTCACGGGTCGCCTGCAGGAGCGCCTCCGGCAGCGACCGTCCCTGCCGGTACCGGTGCAGCACGTAGCCGAGCTCGTCCGCGGCGACGCCCGATGCCGCCCGGACGAACATCTCGAGCGCCGTCGCCACCGACTCGCCGGCGACGACGTGCAGCGCCACGGTGTCGGCGACCACCGGCAGCTCCTGGCGCAGCAGCTCGGTCCGGCGCTCCCGCCGCCGTGTCATCCACATGCTGAAGGCGAGCGCGCCGGTGGCGCTCCCCAACGCGGCGAACCCTGGCAGCGACCGCCCGGTGCCGGCCAGGAAGAGGTCCCCCTGTGCGAGCAGCAACCCGACGAAGGCGCCGGCGGCGATGGCCGCCAGCCTCCGGGCCCGCAGCGACCCGGCACTCCAGAGGAGCCCGGCATGGCGGACCGGCGCCGGCACCTCCGGCGGGGCCGCGTCGACGGCAGGGGCGGAGGCCGGCCGGCGCAGGTACACCGCCACCCGGTCGGCCAGGGCCGGCGCCCGGTGGCCCGCCACGATCAGGAACACGCCGAGCCCGGCCACGGCCGCCAGCACGACGCTCACCCGAACAGCCGGGGAGGTCGGGACAGGCGGGCCACCCGCCGCGCCAGGAGGTAACCGCCGAGCGTGGCTGCCAGGCCGATGCCGACCACCGTCACGCCGTCCGACGTGCGGTACACGTCGGCGGCCTGCGGGTTGGTCGTCACGGTCAGGACCAGCAGCACCCAGGGCGCCACGAGCGCAACCGTGGCGGTGAGCCGCTGCTGGGTGAGCGCGGCGTCGTGGGCCTTGCGGAGCCGCAGCTCGTCGGCCACCGACGTGGCCAGCGAGCCGAGCACGGCGCCCACCCGGTGGCCGCCGGCGCGGTGCGCCTCGGCGATCGTGGTGAGTACCCGGTCGGACACCGGGTCGGCCAGCTCCTCGCGGAGCTGCGCGAGGGCGCAGGGGAACGCATTGCCGGCCACGGCGATCGCACGCTCGACCCGCTCCGCCCCCTCGGCGAGCTGCCCGCCGGTGCGGCGCCCCGCCGCGACGAACGCGTCGGGGAGCGCCGCTCCGGCCGTGAGATGGCTGCGGAGGACGGCCAGCAGGTCGGGCCACTGCTCGACGACGGCGGCACGGCGCTGCGCCCGGCGGGCCGAGGACGCCGCCAGCGGGCCCCCGGCGGCCAGCACCGCCAGCGCCAGGGCGACCGCCGGCGCGGTCGTCACTCCGAGGGCCAGCGCGTACGTTGCCAGGCCGGCGGCCGCGGCACCGCCGAGCGCGGCAGCGTCGAGGCGGGGGAGGCGCAGCCGCGGCCGGGTGACCGGCGGCACCGGGGCGCCCGAGACGAGCCACGCAGCGGCCACCGCCAGCAGCACCGCCACGCCTCTCATGGTGGCCACTCCATCCCGGCGCTCACGTAGGCCTCGTCGTCGGGGGGACGCTGCCGTGTCCAGCGCAGCGCGCCGTCCCACCGGAAGATCGGGATCGTGGTGAACACGTCACCGTCGAGCTGAGCCGGCACCGCGGCGATCTCCTCCACCCGGCGGTGCCGGCCCCGGCGGCGCAGGAACACCACGAGGTCGGTGACGGCGGCAACGGTGCGTCGTACGAACGGGATCGACACGTTGTCGCCCGCCAACACGCAGTACCCGACGAGCTTCTCGAGCGCTTCCCGCGCCGAGTTGGCGTGCAGCGTGGCCATGCCCGAGCAGCCGGCGTTGAGCGCCAGCAGCATGTCGAGCGCCTCGGGCCCCCGCACCTCGCCGACGACGATGCGGTCGGGGCGCTGGCGCAATGCCTCCCGTACCAGGTCGCGCAGCGTGATCGCCCCGGTCCCGTCGAGTCCGATCTCCCGCGTCTGCATCTGGGTCAGGTCGGGCAGGTCGCATTCGATCTCGAAGACCTCCTCGCAGGTGACCACGCGGCGGTCGGGCGGCACCTCGTTGAGCAGGCAGTTGACGAGCGTGGTCTTGCCGGCCCCGGGCGCACCGGCCACCACGACGGTCTTGTCGGCGCGCACCGCGGCTGCGAGCAGGCGGGCGGCGGCGGTGCTGAGGGTGTCGCGCTCGACCAGTGCCTGCAGCCGCTCGGCGGTCAGCACGAACTTGCGGATCTGGATGTTGAGGCGGTCGGGGTGGGTGACGGGTGGGCCGGTGATGTGGACGCGGCTGCCATCGTCGAGCTGGGCGGACACGATGGGATGGGCGAGGTCGAGGCGGCGGCCGCTGCCCGCCAGCAGCTGGTCGGCGATGCGACGGACCGTCGCCACGTCGGACACGTCCGTGAGCAGCTCCTTGACGCCGTCGCGGACCACGAACGTGCGGTGGCCGCCCAACACGATGATCTCCTCGACGCCGGGGTCGGCGAGTAGGGGCGCCAGGAAGCCGAAGCGGGTGGCGGTCACACGGGTGCCTTCAACCGGCGCACCGCCCGAAGCAACCCGCGGTCGGGCGGGCGGGCAGCGCGCGCCGCAGCCCGGGTCGCCGGGCGCTCGGGAATGACCGCGACCGGGTCGAGGCCGGTGGCGCGGCGGGCCGCCACGATCGCGTCCTTGCGGTCGCGCCGTTCCACCCGGTTGAGGACCAGCGCCGGCGGCGGGCCCGACCACTCGGCGGCGGCGCGGGCGGCGCGCACCAGACCCACGGCGCCGGCTTCGCACACCAGGACAGCATGGTCGGCGCGTTTTACGAGGCGGTCGTCGCCGCGGGCCGGCCCGGCGTCGAGGACGCTGAGCGCAAAGGAGGTCGCGCCCGCCTCCACGACGTCCTCCACCAGTGCCGACCGCAGCTCCGGCTCGCCCGGCCGGTGTGACCCGACGACGACGGCGAGCTTGCCCACCCGCTGCACGGCATCGCCGGCGAGGCGGCCCGTCTCCCGGACCCGGTCGGCGAGGTCGGTGAGGTCGGGCCGGGGCGGGCAGCCCAGGCGCACCGCCAGCGCGGGCGCCTCGACGTCGACGTCGACGAGGACCGTGGGGTGGTCGCGCGACCACAGCCACCCCAGCGCCAGTGCCACTTCGGTGCGGCCGGGCGCGCCTCGTGGTCCCGTCACCGCCACGACCTTGCCGGTGGGCGGCGGGGCGTCACCGGCGGCGGCGGGGCGCAGGAAGCGGATGAGCTGGAGTGTTGCCTGCGGGGGCGCATCGTCGGGAACCAACTCGTGGGCTCCGCCGGCCTCGAGCAGCGAGCGCGCAGGCTCGTCGCCCTGTGGGTGGACGCCGACGACCCGCAGTCCGGCTCTCCGCCACGAGGCGATTTGCGCCGGCGTCACCCACGACGTCTCGGCGCCGGCGACCACGACGTCGATCTCGGATCGCTGGCGCTCGATGTCGTCGGGTTGGTACGCCCGGAGCACCAGGCGGACCGAAGCGGTGTCGCGAGCGGCCGCAACCAGCGCAGCCTCCCACGGCCGGGCGGAGAGCACGGTGGCGACCCGCGGGGTCACGGCCCCACCCGCACGACGTCCAGCTCCGCGGTGTGCCGCGCCGCGGCCACGCGGGCGGCCAGGTCGCCGTCGACCGCGAGCAGCAGCTCGA
>JBFJZV010000171.1:0-7674 GCA_041621915.1 Acidimicrobiia bacterium
CACGCCCCCGTCAGGGCGCCCCCAACGGGATTCGAACCCGTGTTACCGGCTTGAAAGGCCAGCGTCCTAGGCCGCTAGACGATGGGGGCGGTTCCCGCAGGATAGGCCCACCGCCGCTGCGCGACGCAGGGGGGACGGGCGCGAGTATAAACGCCTCCCCGGTGGTGGGAAGCCCCGAGGTCTCAGGCACCGCCGGCGGCGTCGCGGCGCAGGGGGCGGTCGCCGATGGGCTGGGACATCACCACGCTGGTGATCGTGTCGCCGTACGTCCACAACGGCCGCAGGACCCGCTCCAGGTCGCCCACCGACCGGGCGGCGACCCGCAGCAAGTAGGTCTCGGCCCCCGACAGCCGCCACAGGTCGAGCACCTCGGCGATGCCGTGCGCCTCCCGCAGGAACTGGCGGTGGGTCGCAGGGCCGCCGCGGACGTTCATGCGGACGAACGCCTGCACCGTGAGGCCGAGCGCCTCCGGGTCGATGATGGCCGTGTACCCCCGGATCACCTTCGCCTCTTCGAGCGCCCGCATCCGGGCCGCCACGGCGGGAGCGCTGAGCCCCACCTGGCGCCCCAACTCGGCGTAGGCGACGCGGCCGTCCCGCTGCAGGTGCTCGAGGATGTCCCACGCGATGCCGTCGAGCTTCACGACCAGGCGATCCCGAATTCGCGGATGCGAAAGCCTGAGCCCGGCCTCAATTCACGGAGCAGCATGTTCACAAGCGGATCATAGAATCAACTTGCGAATCATCAGCATGATCTCCGTTCTAGGCGCTGAACGCGTCTCCTAGCCGGGAATCATTATGTGGATTCGGGGGTAGAAGTGGGTGTACATGTTCTCGGAGGAGAACCCCAATGACCATGCCAGCCCCCACCCTCTACGAAGTGAGCATCGCCGAGCGAGCCGCCCGGGATGTCGGACGGACTGCCTCGCCGGCCGAAGCCACACCGATCGGCCCGTGGACCGCCTTCCTGGCGGCCTTCGACGACCTGCTCTCGGCGTTCCGCAGCGGCGACGCCGCCCGGCTCGAGCATGTCCGTCAGGACGTCGCCGAGCTGCGGGCCCAGCTCGCCGCCGGCGGAGTGGCGGTGCCCGAGGCGTCCCGCCGGGTCCGTCCCCAGCCGGCCGCCCGACGCCTGTCCAGCTTCGTCGAGCGCTAGGAGGCTGGTCGGCCATCGAATGTGGCGCCTCTCCGGGTCTCGCCGCCCCTGTCTGCGGCCGGAGAAGCTCGACGTATCGCCTTGGATACGCCTTCGCTTCCCGGCCTGTGGCAGCTGACGACGATCCTCCGGAGATCCATCCACAGCATTACCGACCACCCTCCTAGGTCTGGCCCCGGCCCCGCTCGGTGACGGCGGCCCGGCGCCGCTCCACCTCGGCGGGGTCGAGACGCCAGGCTCGAAACTCGCGTCGCTCCACGTTCCAGGCCTCGTCGACCGTGGTCGCAGCCGCCTCCCGGTAGGTCGCCTTCAGCTTCCGCACGAGCGCCGGGTTGCAGCCGGCGATGTCGGCCGCCAGCCTTGCGGCGCGGCCGGCCAGCTCGGCGTGGGGGACCACCTCGTTGACCAAGCCGATTCGGAGCGCCTCGGCGGCGTCGACGAAGTTGCCGGTCAGCGACATCTCGAGCGCCTTCCGCAAGCCCACGGCCTGCTGCAGCAGCGGCGTCATCCCGCCGCCGGGCATCGCCCCCACCCGGGCGTGCGTGTCGGCGAACACCGCTCGCTCCGACGCCACGACGAAGTCGCAGCCGAGCGCCAGCTCCAAGCCGCCGGTCACTGCCGGACCGTTGATTGCCCCGATCACCGGCTTCGTCATGCGGCGCAGGACCTGCCACGGGTCGGCGTCGTGGCCAGCCAGCGCTACGTTCGCTCCCGACGCGCCCAGCTCCTTCAAGTCCAGCCCGGCGCAGAACGCCGGGTCGGTACCCGTCACCACCACCGCCGCAACTCCGACGTCGGCCTCCGCCGCCCGCAGCGCCTCGCCGAGATCGCGGATCAGCGCCGCCGTCAGGGCGTTGCGCGCCTCGGGGCGATGCAGGCGCAGGGTGCGCACCGCCCCATCGTCGGCGAGCGGCAGGTGATCGGCCACGCGCCGAGGCTACCCGGGGACCCCTGAGGGCGAACCGTCGCCGTGGGAGGCGCTGCGGTGGGCGTCCTGCTCCTCGCCGGATGCGCCACGCGCCTCGAACCTGCCCCCCTCCCCCCACGCGGTGTCAATGGCCGGGGGGAGCAACCGGACCGACCTCAGAACTGTTGCTCTTCGGTGCTGCCTTTCAGGGCCAGGGTGCTGGCCTCGCCGCCGGTGATCGCCTGGGACACGAGGTCGAAGTAGCCGGCCCCCACCTCGCGTTGGTGGCGGGTGGCGGTGTAGCCGTCGCCCTCCATGGCGAACTCACTCTCCTGGAGCCGCACGTAGGCGCTCATGCCCTCGGTGGCGTAGCCGCGGGCGAGGTCGAACATGCCGGCGTTGAGCGAGTGGAAACCCGCCAGGGTGATGAACTGGAACTTGTAGCCCATCGCCCCCAGCTCCTTCTGGAACACCGCGATCGTGTGGTCGTCGAGGTGCTTCTTCCAGTTGAAAGACGGCGAGCAGTTGTACGCCAGCATCTTGCCCGGGTACTCGGCGTGGATCGCCTCGGCGAAGGTGCGGGCCTCCTCGAGGTCCGGCGTCGACGTCTCGCACCAGATCAGGTCGCAGTACGGGGCGAAGGCCAGGCTGCGGGCGATGGCGGCGTCCATGCCGTTGCGGACCCGGAAGTAGCCCTCCGGGGTGCGCTCGCCCTCCACGAACTGGCGGTCGCGGGGGTCGACGTCGCTGGTGAGCAGCGTCGCCGCCAGCGAGTCGGTGCGGCACACGACGACCGTGGGCACCCCGGCGACGTCGGCCGCCAATCGGGCGGCGGTCAGCGTGCGGATGTGCTGCGAGGTGGGCACAAGCACCTTGCCGCCCATGTGCCCGCACTTCTTCTCGGCGGCGAGCTGGTCCTCGAAATGCACGCCGGCCGCCCCTGCCTCGATGTAGCTGCGGGTCAGCTCGTAGGCGTTGAGCTGACCGCCGAACCCGGCCTCGGCGTCAGCGACGATCGGCACCATCCACTCGCGGGCCTGCGTCCCCTCCGACCACTCGATCTGATCGGCGCGCCGCAGCGCGTTGTTGATGCGCTCCACCAGCGTCGGGCCGCTGTTGACGGGGTAGAGGCTCTGGTCGGGGTAGATCTGGCCGGCCAGGTTGGCGTCGCCCGCCACCTGCCACCCGCTCAGGTAGATCGCGCGGAGCCCCGCCTTGACCATCTGCACGGCCTGCCCGCCCGTCATGGACCCGAGGGCGTGGACATAGTCGGTCGACGCCAGCAGCTCCCGGAGCCGTTCGGCGCCGCGGCGCGCGAGCGTGTGCTCAACGGCGAACGAGCCGCGCAGCCGGATGACGTCCTCCGCCGAGTAGGGCCGGGTGATCCCCTCCCAGCGGGGGTCGGCGGCCCAGGACTCGGCGAGCTCGAGTGCCTCGTCGCGCATGGTGGTCATCGGGTTTCCTTTCAGTCGAGAAGTTCGTAGGCGGGAAGGGTCAGGAAGTCGGTGAAGTCGTCGCCGAGGGCGACGGTCTCGAACACGCGGCGGGCGTCGCCGAAGCGGCCGCTGTCGAAATGCTCGGCGCCGAGGGTCTCCCTGATGCCGGTCACCTCGTCGGTGACGACCTCGCGCACCAGGTCGGCGGTCACCTGGCGCCCGTCGTCGAGGCGAGCGCCGTGGCGCACCCATTGCCAGATCTGCGAGCGGGAGATCTCGGCGGTGGCGGCGTCCTCCATGAGGTTGAACAGCGCTGCCGCCCCGGTGCCCCGCAGCCACGACTCCAGGTACAGGATCCCGACCTTGACATTGGTGCGAAGCCCCGCCTCGGAGATCGTGCCGCCCGCGATCTCGACGTCGGTGAGGTCGCCGGCCGTGACGTCGACGTCGGGCCGCTGCCGTCCGATCTGGTTTGGCCAGCCACCCAGCACTCCGTCGAACACCTCGCGGGCCACCGGGACGAGGTCGGGGTGGGCGACCCACGTGCCGTCGCAGCCGTCGGCGGCCTCCCGCTCCTTGTCTTCCCGCACCGCGGCCAGCGCCCGCTCGGTGACGTCGGGGTCGCGGCGGTTGGGGATGAACGCTGCCATGCCGCCAATGGCATGGGCGCCCCGCCGATGGCAGGTCTTGACCATCAGCTCGGTGTAGGCACGCATGAACGGCACGGTCATCGTCACCTGCGCCCGGTCGGGCAGCAGGAACTTGGGGCTGTTCCGGAACTTCTTGATGACGCTGAAGATGTAGTCCCAGCGGCCGGCGTTGAGCCCGGCCGAGTGGGAGCGCAGCTCCCACAGGATCTCGTCCATCTCCATGGCCGCGAGCACGTTCTCGATCAGCACCGTCGCCTTGATGGTCCCGCGGGCGATGCCGAGCCGGCGCTGGGCGTAGTCGAAGACGTCGTTCCATAGCCGCGCCTCCCGATGCGATTCGAGCTTCGGGAGGTAGAAGTACGGCCCCGTGCCGCGGGCGGCCAGCTCCCGGTGGTTGTGGAACAGGTACATCCCGAAGTCGAACAGCGACGCCGACACCGGTTCGCCGTCGATCCGGGCGTGCCGCTCGGAGAGGTGCCAGCCGCGGGGCCGCACCATAAGGGTGCCCGGGTGGTCGCCAAGGCGGTACTGCTTGCCGTTCTCCTCGTGCGCGATGGTCCGCCGCACCGCGTCCATCAGGTTCGCCTGCCCCCGCACGACGTTGTCCCAGGTCGGCGAGTTGGCGTCCTCGAAGTCGGCCATGAAGACGCGGGCGCCCGAGTTGAGGGCGTTGATCACCATCTTGCGGTCGACGGGGCCGGTGATCTCCACCCGGCGGTTGGCGAGGTCGGCGGGGGCGGGGTCGACTTGCCAGTCGGCGGCCCTGATCTCCGCGGTCTCGGCGAGGAACCCCGGCATCTCGCCGGCGTCGACCCGGGCCTGCCGCTCCTGGCGGGCGGCCAGCAGGTCGCGCCGGGTGGGATCGAAGCGACGGTGCAGGTCGGCGACGAATGCGGTCGCCTTGGGCGTGAGGACGTTGTCGACGGGCGGTGGCTGAAAATCCATCATGTTTCTCATCATGTGCAGGATCGGGGGCGCCGTCAACCGCCACCGCTCGGAATATCGAGTAAAGTTCACAACATGGAAGGAACCGCAGTTGTTTCACTGGACCCGATGGTGTTCGGCCATCGGCTACGCCATCTCCGCAAGCAAGCCGGGCTGACGCTCGCCGAGTTGGGCGCCCGGGTGGACAAGCCGGCCTCGTACCTCTCGATGGTCGAGACCGCCCAGAGGGAGCCCCGGCTTTCCCTGGTCGGCGAGCTGGCCGCCGCGCTCGGCGTGGCCGCCGGCGAGCTGCTCGACCCGGCCCCTCCCACCCCCCGTGCCGCACTCGAGGTCGAGCTGGCGCGGGCCCAGCAGGACCCGCTGTACCAGTCGCTCGGGCTGGGCCACCTGCGGCCGTCCGCGAGAGTGCCCGACGATGCGCTCGAGCACGTGGTCGGCCTCTACCGCGAGCTGCGGCGGCGGTCCGCGCTGCGGGCCGCAACCCCGGAGGAGGCTCGCAAGGCCAACGCCGAGCTGCGCGACGAGATGCGCCGCCGGGGCAACTACTTCCCGGAGATCGAGGAGGTGGCGGGCGACGCGCTCCAAGCGGTCGGCCGGGGTGGCAGCGGGCCGATCCCCCGTGGCACGCTCACCGCGCTCGCCCGCCACTTCGGATTCGCGATCCACCAGGTGCCCGACCTGCCCGGCAGCGCCCGGTCGGTGACCGACCTCCACCACCGCCGGATCTACCTCCCGCAGCGCGACGACGGCGGCAGCCGGGAGGTCCGTTCGGTGCTGCTGCAGACGCTCGGCCACTTCGTCCTCGGCCACGAGGACCCAGCCGACTTCGGGGACTTCCTCCGCCAGCGGGTCGAGGCCAACTACTTCGCCGGCGCAGTCCTCGCACCGGAAGAGCCGGCTGTGAGCTTCCTCGCCGACGCCAAGCGGCGGCGCGACCTGTCGGTCGAAGACCTGAAGGAGTTCTTCTACGTGTCCTACGAGATGGCCGCCCATCGCTTCACCAACCTGGCGACCCGCCACCTCGGGATCAACCTCCACTTCACCCGTTCCGACGAGGACGGGGTCATCTGGAAGGCCTACGAGAACGACGGCGTGCCCTACCCGGTGGACCCCGGCGGCGCCATCGAGGGCCAGCGACTGTGCCGGGAATGGGCCACCCGCCGCGCGTTCCAGTCCGACGACCGCTTCTCGATCCATTACCAGTACACCGACACCCCGGCCGGCACGTTCTTCTGCTCGACCCATGTCGAGTCCGGCCGGCATCCACAGCATGCCGTCACCGTCGGCGTGCCATTCGACGAGGCCCGCTGGTTCCGCGGCTCGGACACCGACCGTCGAGCTGAGTCTCGCTGCCCCGAGGGCCCGTGCTGCCGCCAGCCCCCGCCCGACCTGGCCGCCCACTGGGCGGGTCACGCCTGGCCGCAGGCCCGCGCCCACAGCCATGTGCTCGCCGCGCTGCCCGCCGGGACGTTCCCCGGTGTCGACCTGACCGAGGTCTACGAGTTCCTGGAGCGGCACGCACCGTAGGAGGACCTCAGGGGGCGGGCGACCACACGGCGAAGCTGCCGTCGGCGATCCGCACCGGATCGGTTCCCGGCGTGGCGGGCTGCACCCAGATGCCCTCGCTGCCGCTCTCGTGGCGTCCCGCGTAGGCGAACGCGGACCCGTCGGGCGCCCACGGCGTGATGCTCTGCGCGTACTGGTCGAAGAACGGGAGGTAGTCGCGGGCCACGGTGAGCGTCGGCCGGTACGCAGGCCCGGTGAACGGCTCGTTGCCCCACGCCCGCCACCGGAACCATCCCGCCCGGTCGCCGTCCGGGTGCAGCGACAGCAGCGTGCCCTGCCGGCTCCAGAAGAACGCGAGCGCGGCTTCGGCGGCCAGCGTGGTCACGTTGCCGGTCGCCACGTCGGCAACGGCCAGGGCGCCGACCGGAGCGTCGGCCGGTTGCGCCGCTCGCAGCCCTGCCGTGACCCCTTGGCTGCCGTCCCCGCTCACCACCTGGAAGGCGACCGACGCCCCGTCGGGGCTGGGTACGAACCAGATGAACCCGTCGAAGGCCAGCAGCTCGGCGGCCTCCCCTTCCTCGCCGGTGCGGCGGACGAGCCGCTGGCCACCGTCGCCGGCCGCGGCGTAGACCAGCGCGCCGTCGCCTCCCCAGCTCGGGGCCTGGAAGCGGCCCGGGCCGTCGAGCGGCCGCGGGTCTCCGCCGCCGGTGTCGAGCACGTCGAGGCGGTCGGCGCCGACGTGGGCAACCAGCGATGTCCCGTCGGGCGACCAGGAGAAGTAGTACGGCTGGCCCGTGTCGAAGGTCGTGGCGGCATCCCCGCCGGCCCCGACGTCGACGAACCCGATCTCGAGCGTCGGAACGCCGGAGTGGAGGTAGGCGAGCCGCTGCCCGGTCGGGTCCCAGAGGATGTAGAACACTGGGAACGGCGTGGCTGCCGAGGTGCGGCCGGAGCCGTCGACGGCTGCCGTCTCGACGCTGAACACCGGGTCGCCTTCACCGGTGGCGTCGACATGGGTCCACGCCAGGCGGGCGCCGTCGGGAGACCACGTCGGCTGCGAGAGCTGGAGGCGGG
>JBFJZV010000172.1:0-7332 GCA_041621915.1 Acidimicrobiia bacterium
CAGCGGGATGAGGATCGACGTGGTGATGCTCGACGACTGCACGGCGATGGTCACCAGCATCCCCACCACCATGCCCACCACTCCGCTGCGGGCGAGCGCCGCATTGAGCGAACGCTCGATGCGGTCGGCGACCAACACCCGCATGTTCCGGGTGATGAACGTCAGCGTGACGAAGATGAAGCCGATGCCGGCGACCATCGCCAGCACGGCCAAGACGGTCTCGTTGCCGACGAACGCCTCGAAAGTGCCCTCGACGCGATCCGCCGCCCAACCCACCGCTCCTTTGATAGGACTGTCGAAGCTGCCGCCCAGCTCCTTGCCACCGGTGAGGAAGCCCGCCACCTCGGCCGCCGATTTCGACAGGAAGCCGGTGATCAGCTCCAGCGGCAGCAGCACGGCCACCGCCAGCAGGTTGAAGAAGTCGTGCATGGTGGCGGCGGCGAGCGCCCGGCGGAACTCCTCGGTCTGGCGCACGTGGGCCAGCGACACGAGGGTGTTGGTGACCGTTGTGCCGATGTTGGCGCCCATGATCATCGGCACGGCCGACTCGACGTCAACGACGCCGGCAGCCACCAACCCGACGATGGTCGCCGTGGTCACCGACGATGACTGGACCAGCACCGTGGCCAGGATGCCCACGCACAGCCCTGCGATCGGGTTGGTGACGTTGTCGAAGAGCGCGTCGGTGAAGTCGCTGCCGAGACCCTTGATGCCGCTCTCCAGCAGCTTGACGCCGACGAGGAACACGAAGAGCAGCATCACCACCAGCGCGGCGCGCAGCGGCCCCGGCAGGCGCCGGCGATCGGTTGTGGTCTCGGCTACCCGGGACATGGGCGTGAAACGGCTCCGCAGCAGGCGAGCCGCAGGTTCGCAGCCGGGCCCGCCGCGCGCAACCCGACCCCCGGCCCTAGCGAAAGGGCCGATCGACCCGCCGGACTACGCTGTCCGGCCATGGACCTCATGGTGGAGTTCGCCCGGCACAACACGATGATGAACGACCGGCTGGTGGAGGTGTGCCGCGGTCTCACCGCCGAGCAGCTCGCCGCCACGGTGGAGGGCACGTTCGGCAGCGTCGGCGCCACGCTCGTCCACGTCGCCGAGAGCCAGGTGGGCTACGCCCGCCGCTTCCTCGACCGGGATCGGCCCGAACCGCTGCCCGAGGAGCCGTTCCCCGGCTTCGAGGCGCTGACCGAGCGGTACGCGCTCGCCAACGGGATGTTGGAGGAGGCGGCCGCCCGAGCGGACACGGACCACGAGGTGCAGGTGAGCGGCGACGACCCACCGGGCACGTGGCGGATGCCGGCGGCGCTGCTGCTGCTCCAGGCCGTCAACCACGCCACCGAGCACCGCTCCCAGGTGGCCACGATCCTCACGCAGCTCGGCGTCGAGCCGCCCGAGATGGACGGCTGGGAGTTCTTCTTCGCCAGCGGCTACATGGTCGAGGTCTGAGGCCGGCCGAAGCGGGCCCGGTCGACGATCGCTCGCTCGTGGGTGGCCCGGCCCACGACCCGGTCACCCACCGCCGCCTCGATCTCGAACGCCAGCCGCCGGCCGATCGCGACGAGCCGGCTGGAGACCGCCAGCTCCTCGCCGGCGACTGCCGGGCGAAGGTGTTCCAGCCGGATGAGCGTGCCAACCGTGGTCTCGCCCGGCCCCAAGGGCCGATGCCACCGACTCCAGCGCGGTCTGCTCCATCAGCTCCACCAGCGCCGACGAGCCCAGGACGGACGCCGGCTGCAGATGCGGCGACGACATCGCCTGCGTCACCCGGTATCGAGCCACACGTTCGAGGCCCGGTGCGAGGCGGCTCATGCGGCCAGCAGTCGGGCGCCGGCCACGGCGCGCACCACCAGGCCCACCCGGGGCACGTGCGACGCCACCACGATGGCCCGGTCCCGGCCGGCACGCGCCACCAGGCGCCGCCGGCTGGCGGCGGCCTGGCCCGGCAGCATGTCGGAGAAGTGGTTCCAGTCGGGATGGGCCACGTTCACCTCGTGGGCGAACGCGTCGCCCACGAGGAGCGCAGTCTCACCCTGCGAGGGGATCGCCACCGCCAAGTGGCCGGGGGCGGGCAGCGCCCGAACGCCGGGCAGCACCTCCCGCTCGACCGCCCGGCGAGCGGGCCGCCGCTCGGCACTTCTTTCGTGGCAATCGCCCCTAGCCAATGCCTTTTCGATCTCTAGGTTCGTACCTGGTGCCAGCCGACGCTGCAACGATCGGCACGAGCGAGGAGGAGCACATGAACACGACTACGCGGGCGACCCGGCGCGGGATCGCCGTCGGCCTGGCCGTTGCGATGCTTGGGCTGCTGCTCTGGCAGACCATCGGCAACGAGGCCGACGCCGCACCACCGGTGGCGCCGGCAGCGGCGTTCTTCCAGAGCGGCGGGGACGACGTCCTCCCGCCGTTGCCGTCGAACGAGGCGTGGTTCGCCAAGTACGACGGCATCGACGGCGAGGCGAAGGACTCCGACCACAAGAAGTGGATCGACGTCCTCTCGATCGATTGGGGAGTCCACCGGGCCGACTCCGGCGCCACCGGGACGTCGAGACGCCGCAGCGCTCCCGCCGTCGAGAACTTCGTCATCAGCTTCCAGTACGAGAAGTCGGCGCCGAAGCTCCTCGAGGCCTGCCTGGAGGGCAAGGTGATCCCCAAGCTCGAGATCGAGCTGACCTCGACCTTCGGCGAAACGGGGCGAGCGACGTACCTCCGGTACGAGATGAAGAACGTGCAGTGCGCGGACTACGACGTCAGCGGCTCGGCCGCAGCCGGGCCGCCCATCGTCGTGGTGGGCAACAACTTCGAGGAGATCAAGGTCACCTACACGGAGTACGACGAAGAGGGGAACGCACTGGGCAACGTCGAGACGGAGTGGAAGGTCGAGAAGGGAAGTTAGGAACAACTGCGGCGGGGGTGCGCGTCACGCGCACCCCCTATGCGTTCTTCTCGTCGCGCCAGGCGATCCACTCCTCCAGCCCGTCGAGCGGGTAGTCGGGCCCGCTGGTGCCGAGCGTGAACTGGGTGAAGCCCATCCGGTGATAGGTCTCGGCGTGCTCGGCGAGGATCCGGGTGCGGTCCTCCGGCTCCAGCCCTAGGCCCCACTCGACGTCGTGGGGATCCCGGCCGATCTCGGCGCACCACTTGCGCAGCGCCGCCACCGGCTCGTCGAGGTCGGAGGGCTGCGACGGGAACATCGCATGCCAGCCGTCGGCGTGCCGGGCCACCAGCCGCATCGTCTTGCGGGGCCCCGTGCCGCCGATGAGGATCGGGATCTTGCGGGTGGGCGGCGGGTTGAGCTTCTCCCAGCGCTGCTCGATGACCGGCAGCGCTTCGGCCAGCGCGTCGAGCCTCGAACCCTTGGTGCCGAAGTCGTAGCCGTACTCGTCGTAGTCGCGGCGGAACCACCCCGACCCGATGCCGAACACCAGCCGCCCGCCGGACATCTGGTCGACGGTGCGGGCCATGTCCGCCAACAGGTTGGGGTTGCGGTAGCTGTTGCAGGTGACCAGGCACCCGATCTCGATGCGGGACGTCTGCTCGGCCCAGGCGCCCAGCATCGTCCATGCCTCGAAGTGCTTGCCATCGGCCGGCCCGTAGAGCGGGTAGAAGTGGTCCCAGTTGTAGACGATGTCGGCACCGGCCTCCTCGGCCCGAGTGACGGTGTCGCGGATCGCGGCGTAGTCGGCGTGCTGGGGGTGGATCTGCACGGCGATGCGGACGGGTCGGTTCATCGCTCCTCCTCCAGGAGCTCGGCGAGCAGGTCGGACATGGCGCCCACCGCGTGGCGGTGGAGCGCGTAGCGGTAGGCGCGGGCGTTGCCCTCCACCACGACCAGGCCGGCGGCGCGCAGGACCCGCAGGTGGTGGTGGAGCGTCGAGCGCGTCAGCCCTGTGGCATCCAGCAGCGGACCAAGCGGTGACGGCCCCGCCGCCAACGCTCGCAGCACCGCCACCCGCGACTCGTCGCCCAGCGCGGTGCCCAGCTCGACGACTCGCCGGGCGACATCGGGAAGCGGCTCCGCTCCGAAGGCGATCAGCCGAGCATCGTCGTGCTGTGCCAGCACCAGCGACTCGCCGCCGACGTACGGGAGCACGACAACTCGCTCTGCCTCGGGCTCCGGCACGTACCGGAACCCGGTAGCGCCCTCGATCGCCGCCACCCAGCCCTCGCGGGCGGCGGCCGCCGCGAGGGCGGCCGCGACACGGGCGAGCTCGGGACCTGAGTCCGGCTCCGGGTGGGCCCGCAGCGCGGCGAGGAACCGGTCCCGGGTCTCGTCGGCGTCGAGCGGCATGATCTCCCGCAGCGCCTTGCCCGCCAGGCCGCCGTAGTAGCGGTCGTGGGCGAGCAGCTCCGCCTGGGCTCCGTGGTCGCCGGCGACCGCGGCGGCGAGGAGGGACTCCCCGGCGACCGTCCGCCAGCTCCACGCCGTGTAGCCGAGCACGGCGGACCGGAACCGCACCGGGTCCATCTGCTCGATCTGGTCGACGAAACCGTCCACATCGGAGGCATCGGCCGCCAGGCCGAGCAGGTGCCACCACACCTCGCCGGTGGGGTCGTCGATGCCGGGTTGCGGGCTGGACGCGGCCAGCTCAGAGAGCGCCTGCACGGCGGTGCTGGCGTGCGCGGTATATACGATAGACATCACACATAGTGTATCATGTCAGTATAAGACTAGGCCCGCGGCGGGCCGGGCTCGGCCCGGAGCAGGAACGCTGCATCCTCGACGCCTGGCGGTCGCGGTAGCGTCAGGGCCATGCCGGAGCCACCACCGCCCTACCTCACCGAGACCGAGATCGCCGACCGCGTAGCCGGGCTCGCCGCCCAGATCGACGCCGACTACGCCGATGCCGGCGAGCTGGTGCTGATCGGGGTCCTGAAGGGCTCGTTCGTCTTCCTCGCCGACCTGGCGCGCCGCCTCACCATCCCCCGCCGCGTGGAGTTCCTCGCCGTGTCGGCGTACGGCGACAGGGAGGGCGAGGAGCCGGGGTCGGTGCGGCTGCTCATGGACGTCCGCCACGACATCGCCGGGCAGCACGTGCTGTTGGTGGAGGACATCGTCGACACCGGGCGGACCATGGGCTACCTCCGCCGGCTGCTGGAGGCGCGGCAACCGGCGTCGCTGAAGACCTGCACGCTGCTGCACAAGCCCGACCGCACCCTGGAGGAGGTAGGGCTGGACTACCTGGGCTTCACGATCCCCGACGTCTGGGTGGTCGGGTACGGGCTCGACTACGCCGAGCGGCACCGCACCCTCCCCTACATCGCCCAGCTCCCGCCCGAGATGCGGTAGCGGGCCCGCCGCCACGCCCCCCGCGGGTGGGGCTACTCGGCGAGCGCGGTCTGCACCAGGGCCGCGGAGACCTCCAGGCCGGCAGCGTCGAAGGCGCGCAACCCGACCTCGTCGGGCGGCTCGTCGGCGGGCACGGCCAGCAGCCAGTAGCCGTCGACGACGTCGCCGGTGAAGACCGAGCCGTCGGATGGGTGACCTCGACCCGGGCGAACTCGGTGACCGGGCCGCCCAGGTAGATCGCCAGCCAGCGGCCGTCCGGAAGCGCCATGCCGCCGATGTTGGACAGCGCCTCGTCCGGGCCGACCCAGGTAGGCGAGTGGGGCGTCGAGGTCGGCCAATCGCATCCGGCGCAGCGTCTGCACCAGAACGTCCTGGACGAGGTCGTCCGGGTCTTCCTCGGGGGGAGACACCACCGCGGCGAACCGGCGCAGCGGCCGGTACAGCTCGGCGATCAGCTCACGGTCAAGCTCGTCCATCACCTCATTGGACAACGGATCGGACGGCGGCGTGACGGGTCCTGCCGGCGCCGCCCGAAGCTCGAGAGAGACGTCAACCGGGGGGCGGCTCGGCCCGGCGCGCCCACCAGGACCCGGGGCGGGCAGGTCGGGTCGCGAGGGCGAGCGTGACCAGCGTGGCGGGCACGACGGCGAGGAGGTAGGTAGCGGCGAGCCCGATGTCCTCGAACGACTCGCTCCGGGCGCCCGGCGCTTCGACCGCGACAGTGACCGCCAGAACCGACGCGACCACGCCGATCAGCGATGCGACCCGCCGCCGCTTGAGGACGCAGACGGCGGTGCCCGCCACCGCCACGATCGCCGCCGCAGGAGCGAGCAGCCACACGAACAGGTCCCAGCGCGTCATCGGCGGGCCCCGGCGGCGTGGGTCTCGCGCATCCGCACGGCGACGACGGCGCCGGAGGCGGCGGTGAGGACCGCCACCGTCCATATGGCGGCGGCCGCGTCGACGGCGTCGGCGATGAGCCCGGTGAGCACCGCCCCCACCGCGAACCCGGCGTCCCGCCACAGCCGGTACACGCCGACCGCCGAGGCCCGCCACGCGGGATGGGCGACGTCGGCCACCGCCGCGAGCAGCGTGGGGTACACCAGCGCGGTGCCCACCCCGAGCAGCATCATCGCCCCGGCCCACACCCCGAAGCTCGACCCGGCGGCGATCACGCCGATGGCGGCCGCCTGCACCCACATCCCGGCCACGATCAGCCGGCGGCGGCCCACCCGGTCGGACCAGGCGCCCGTGACGAGCTGGCCCATCCCCCACACGGCCGGGTATAGCGCCGCCAGCACGCCGATGCGGCCCACCGAGACCCCGGCAGCGGCGAAGTACAGCGGCAGTAGCCCCCACGCCATGCCGTCGTTGAGGTTGTTGACCATGCCCGCCTGGCTGGCCGCCGACAGCGACGGCTCGGAAAGGCTGGTGCGGACGAGCACTTCCCGCGTAGAGAGGTGCTCGAGGGTCGCCCCGGGTTGGCCCGCAGCCTCCAGGTCGGCGTGGCCGCGCGTCTCCCGCACCAGCACCGCGGACAGGCCGAGGCCGAGCGCCGCGTAGGCGATGCCGAGGTAGAAGGGCTCGGGCCGCAGGCCTGCCTCGGCGGCGATCAGACCCGTGAGCAGCGCGGTCGCCGACACCGCCAGGTACCCCGCCGCCTCGTTGAGGCCCATCGCCAGCCCCCGCTGGCGGGGCCCGGCGAGGTCGATCTTCATGATGACGGTGGTCGACCAGGTCAGGCCCTGGTTGATGCCGAGCAGCACATTGGCGAAGACGACCCAGCCCCAGGCAGGCGCCCAGATCAGCAACAGGGGGACCGGCAGCCCGACGAGCCAGCCGGCCACCAGCACCGGTTTGCGCCCCAGCCGATCCGACAGCGCTCCCGCCGCGAAGTTGGTGACCGCCTTCACCAGCCCGAACGCCACGATGAACGTCAGCGCCACCGTGACGCCGGTGAGCCCGAACTCGTCGCGGGCGAGCAGCGGCAGCACCGTGCGCTCCTGGCCGAGCATGCCCCCGACCAGGGCGTTCACGACCAC
>JBFJZV010000173.1:0-7133 GCA_041621915.1 Acidimicrobiia bacterium
AGTACGGGGTCACCGTCTTCTACACCGCCCCCACCGCGATCCGGGCGTTCATGAAGTGGGGCGAGGAGTACCCGGGCCGCCACGATCTCACCTCGCTGCGGCTGCTGGGGACGGTCGGCGAGCCGATCAACCCAGAGGCGTGGATGTGGTACCACAGCCAGATCGGCGGGGAGGGGTGCCCGATCGTCGACACCTGGTGGCAGACGGAGACCGGTTCGATCATGATCACCCCGCTCCCCGGGGCGGTCGCCACCAAACCGGGGTCGGCGACCAGGCCCTTCCCGGGCATCGCCGCCGACGTGGTCGACGACGACGGCAACTCGGTGCCACTCGGCGGGGGCGGCTACCTGGTGATCACCAAGCCGTGGCCGTCGATGCTGCGCACCATCTACGGCGACCCCGACCGCTACGTCACCACCTACTGGTCGCGGTTCCCGGGCCGGTACTTCGCCGGCGACGGCTGCAAGCGCGACACCGACGGCTACTTCTGGCTGCTGGGCCGGGTCGACGACGTGATGAACGTGTCGGGCCACCGCATCTCCACCACCGAGGTGGAGTCGGCGCTGGTCGACCACCCGGCGGTGGCCGAGTCGGCGGTGGTGGGCCGGTCCGACGAGCTCACCGGCGAGGCCATCGCCGCGTTCGTGACCCTGCGGGGCGGCGTGGAGGGCGACGAAGCCCTGATCGCCGAGCTCCGGGACCACGTGGCGAAGAAGATCGGCCCGATCGCCCGGCCGAAGAGCATCGTGTTCACCAACGACCTGCCGAAGACCCGCTCCGGCAAGATCATGCGCCGGCTGCTGAAGGACATCTCCGAGCAGCGCCAGCTCGGCGACGTGACCACCCTCGCCAACGCCGACATCGTCGAGGAGATCGCCGCCAAGAGCTAGCGCAGTCATATGGCCGCCGGGCCGGGCCTCGCGGTGGGCGCTTCGCGTCGGGGGCCCTCCCGGCGGCGGCTGCCGCCGCGTCGGGACGTTGAGGCGTGGCGGCCGCGAGCGGCCGCCTGGAGCCGACCACGTTTCGCGTCGGGACGGGGCGGGCTTCTGCGCGTCCGACGTGCTGCGGGCGGGGGGAGATTGCTTGACAACTCCTGGTTTTAGCACTAAATTGACGACCAGGAGGTCAGTGGACATGAACAACACGCTCAGGGCCTTCCGGGTCGGCTCCAACTCGCGGCGGCCCCGCACGTTCTCCGACGGGCGGGTGTGTCGGCGAGAGGAGTGCGACACGGTGCTGTCGAAGTACAACAAGGCGGATTTCTGCCACCGCCACGCTCCCGTGCACTTCCCGCGGCTACGCGGCGTGATCACCGAGGGTTAGCCGGCTAGCTCAGCTCAGCTTGTGTCGCAGCGAAGCCAGCGCCTCGCGCATGTCGGCGACGCCGTCCTCGTCGTGCCCGGCCAGCATCTGCTCCATGAAGGCGAGCTGCTCCACCGGTGACGACCGCATCTTCGGTGTCCCGCCGGCGATGGCGCGGTAGCGGTCAGCCAGCTCCTCGACGTGGCTTGCGATGTCGCCGCTCTCCAGCGCTTGCATCATCGCGATGTCGGCAGACACGAGGTTGGTCCAGTAGGCATCCTGCACCGAGCTCCCCCGCAGCGACTCGGCGGCCTTCCCCAGTGTGTCGAGGGACACGCCGGACGCCTTGTCCCGCTCCCTCGGGTCGATCTCGTGCCCGACGAGGTCCAACAGCCACCGCAGCACGATGACGTTCCACGCGTAGCGGGGCCACATCGCCGGCATGTTGGACGAGTCGCTGCGCTTGGCGACGTAGTCCTCGTGCGCCCGCACGTAGGACGCCAGGGCGCCGGCGAGCTGCTCGTTGCGGCCGTCGACCGTGTCGACGACCCGGGCCAGCCGCTTCTGGATGCTGCCGAGCAGCGCCCATCGCTCGGGGCTGGGCGCCGCCACGAGCAGTCCCCGGACCTTCTCGATCGCGTCCTCACAGGCGGCGCCGGCCTCCGCGACCGCCTGAGGGTCGATGTCGGGCCCGTCGACACGGTCCACCGCAGCCCGGGCCACGAGGTTGTACATCTCGTCGAGGACCTCGAGCGGCGCCCGCTTGTCCCACGAGTCGCGCGCCCGCGTGTAGAAGCCGATGGCCTCGTCGAAGCGGCGCAGCTCCCCGAGGCACCCGCCGAGCGCATCCAGGACGCTGCCGGACGACCACTCCGGGCGCATCTCGGCCACGAGCTGGTCGACTTCGGCGCTGAGCTCGTCGATCCGGGCGCTCTCGGACGCTCCCTGGGCCCGGGTCTGGAGCTCCCGCAGCGCCGCCTCGAACTCGTGCTCGGCGACGATGCGGCGCTGCTGGCGCGCTGCGGCGGCGGACTCCTTGTAGAGGCGGAAGTCGGGGGAGCCGTACACCTGGTACGCCCCCCAGGTGGTCCCGCCGAGCTCCCAGGCGGCCTGGCGGGCGGCGAGCGCCGCCTCCGCCAGGTTGTCGCCGCGGGTGATGCGTTCGTAGAACACGGTCGCGAAGTCGGCGGCCGCCCGGTCGTCGACCGCCCACCCGGCCGCGACCACCGCCCCCACCCCGATCTCGATCAGCTGCTCGCTGATGCTGGCCGCGAAGCGGCTGAAGTCGCTCCCGCGCGCCAGTGCTTCGGCGCGCTCGTCCGCATCGAGCGTGGGGTCGTCCATGCGGGCGAGGTGGCAGCAGTTGAGGAACACGAGCTCCGGCACCACGCGCAGCTGGCTGATCTCCGCTGCGGTGAGGAACTGGCCGTCGCCGACCACCACCCCGCTGTTGTGCACGTTGCCGCGGTCGTACTGGCCGTGGGCGGCGATGTGCACGATGCTGTACTCGCGCTGGCGGTCGAACAGCCGCAGGAACACCTCGTCCCCAGAGCGTTGCTCGACCGCGTCGTCGACCACCGCGTTGACCGTGTAGCCGGCCCGTTCGAGCGTGTCTTTCACCTGCTGCGCCTCGAAGAGCGCGCCCGGGAGCTGCCGGTATCCCTTCATCCCCTCGAGGTTCGGGTCCCCGACCACCAGCGCATGCCGGCCGCGCGGCGACTCGATGCGGCGGCGGAAGCGCCGCGTCGTGAGCTGGCGGAGGATGCCTTGCTGCACCGCCAGCGGCTGGTTGCTGAGGTCGGCCCGGTCGGTGAGCATCTCCCACGGGAACGCTGCCGCCCGGCTGTCCAACACGAGCTGGAGGTTGGCCGGTTCGTTGGATTGCTCCTTCAAGGTGTTCGGCAGGAGCAGCTCGAACAGGACGCCGCTGATCAGGTTGCCCTCCGCCCGGCCCTCGATGGTGCCGGCCACGAGCTTGTCGATGATCTTGCGCTGCGTCGAGCGGTTGGTCTCCTCGGCCCGGGCGCGGTCGGTGAGCGCCAGGAACTTGAGGTCGATCGTCTGCGGGCTGGGCCCGCCGTCTCCGTCCTCCGGCTCGCGGGCGGTCGCCTCGTCGTCTCCGGCCGTGATCTGCAGCCGGCGTGTCCACCCGGTGTGGTATTCGAGCGACGGCTGGCCGGGCCGTCCTCCCTTGTTCTCGAGCCACAGGCCTCCCCGCACCTCCTCGCCCTTCGCCTTGGGCAGCCGCAGGTGCCGGTCGATGTCGGCGACGGCATGGGCGGCGCGGGTCGCCAGGTCGAGGTACAGCTCGATGAACTCCACGCGGTGGATACGCACCCGGTCCCAGAATCCGAGGTCGCGCAGCGCCCGGTTGGCGAGGACGATCCCCTTGACGATCGCTCCGATCGAGGTCTCGAGTGTCAGCGCCATGCCGCTGTTGCTGCCGACGAGGAGCGGCGAGATCGTGGCCGGCAGCCACGTGTCGGAGCGTATTTGGCCACCCAAATGCTCGAGATGCTCGATGGCGTAGCGGAGGGCGGCCTGCGTCACCCCGCGGGTGAGGTCCGCAGGCGTCAGCTTGCCGACGTCGCCCAGACCGATGACGATCGCCCCGGGCACGACGCCGGCCCGCACGTCGGCGGGAGGCGTAAGCACGACCTCGTGCTCGCCGACCTCCTCGGGGTACACCCCGAGCTGGTGGCGGCTGGATAGGCGCCCGCCCAGCTCACGGTCGAGCACCGCTTCGGCGGCGACGATGAGGTCCCCCCGGTAGTGGCCGATCAGCACCGGGCCGGCCGCACGTTCGAGCGAGCCGTGGCTCACCGACACGTTGAGCACATGACGCTCGGGGGACCGGTCGGCGGTCTGCGGCGGCCGGGCGAACACGGCGGCCGTCACGAGGTCCTGGCCGGTTGGGAAGAGGCTGGTGACCTCCCACGGCGGCCGGGCGTCCGGCGCCGGCCGCGCATGGGGGGCGGACTGTGGCAAAGCAGTGCTCGTGCCGTCGAGGAGCAGGTCGCGGACGGCGCGCCCGACCTCATCCCGGCGCGGCAGGTCGCCATTGGCGACGGCGGCCCACCAGGCCCGGTTGCCGAGCGCCTGCGCCGTGTCCAGCGCCAGCCCATCCCCGTCGGAGGAGTGGGCCCAGCGGCCGTCGGCGATCCCGGACGGCGTGAACGTCGCCCGCCCGGCGATGCGGAGCACCTCCGGCCCGCGCTCCGCCACGGCGGCGGCGATCTGCTGGCGGATCCCCTCGATCTCGTCGAGATCGGCGAGGTCGTCGCCGAGCCATCCCGTCCACGCCTTGCGGTCGCCGGGCAGCAGCGCGACCAGCCCGGGCATGTGGCGGAAGCGGGCGGCCAGACCGTCCCGGGTGAGCCCTTCCTCGGTGAGTAGCGTGTCGAGCTGGTCGAACAGCACGCCGCCGCCGCGCAGGAGCTGCAGGATGCCGTGGGCCCCCCGGTCGGGGACTCCCACCAGCACGATGCGGCTCTTGCGGTCGGCGAGCTGCTGCCAGATGCTCGGGTCGCGTGCCAGCGCCAGCCAGAAGACGAGGCCCCCGGTGCCGTGGGCCACGATGTGGACGGGCCCGTCGCCGTGGCCGAGCTGCGTGGCGAGGATGGCGAGCAGCCCGTCGGCGGAGCGGGTGAGCGGCTGGCGCCAGTCGTACGGGTAGGCCCGCACGGCGAAGTCGGCGCTGAGCCGCTCGACGAGCGGCTGGTACGGCGTCTCGAACACCGAGTTGACGGTGATCGGGGTGGCCTCGCCGTCGCCGGCCGGCCCGTTCATCGCCAGGGGAGCCAGGCCCTGGCGGAGGATGGCGTCGGCGTCGAGCCACAGCGGCGAGTCGCCGCCGAGGTGGGTGGCGAGTGCGGTGGGGACCAGCACGACGCGCGGGACGTCCTCGGCGGTGGAGCGCGTCTTTGGCGTCGTTAGGCCGGCGCTGCCCCGGGTCTGCACGAGCGGCTCGGCACCCTCCACCTGCTTGTCGGGCGCCTTCGTGAGCCACTGGGCCAGGTGTTTGCGGCTCTCGGCGCCCCGGAAGTAGGCGAAGTGGTTGACTTTGCTGCCACGGTGCGGGAACACCACGGGCGTGCCCTTGCGGCGGACGCCCTCGGACATGGCGTCGGTGTTGACGACGAGGTCGTGGGGCACGCCGAAGAAGATGTCGGACGCCCACACCGCCAGCCGGTGCAGCACGTCTCGGCCCTCGATGTCGCCTGAGATCACGGCCAGGTCGTCCTCGGTGGACACCTCCGGGAGGTTGAGGAGGTGCACGAATGGGGACTTCGGCATCATCGCCTCGATGCCCGGCAGCGACTCGGGGTCGGCCCGTAGCCGGGCCACCTCCACGGTGAGGGCCTTGACGAACCCGAGGAGCACGTTGCCGAATCCGCCCAGCGGGATCATCCCGACGAGGTTCGTGAGGATCGACAGCAGCTTGTCGAGCCGGTTCCCGGCGAGGCGGGTGCCGCGCGCCGGGCAAGCCACCCGCACGTAGCGCTCCACGTGTACGTCGCGCTCGTTGAGCTTGGCGGCCAGCTTCGCCAGCAGCTCGGCCTCGCGCTTGACGAAGGGCGCGGGCAGGCCGTTGCGCTCCGCGAGCCGGCGCCGCTTGGCGACGTACGCCTGCTGGGCGGTCTCGGGGATCTGGTCGAGGGTCAGCAGGTCGCCGACGAGCCCGCCCCGCGAGTGGCTGACGACGTGGAGGCGCGCCTGGCGGGGCAATGCTTCGAGGGCGTCGATGGCGTTTTCGATCGGGCTGACGCTCAGCGTCTTGTGCTCGAGCGCAAGGACTCGCCCGCCGAAATGCCGCTCGAGGTTCGCCCACTCCCGGGTCGGCTTTCTATCGTCGGTGAGGAACAGGCCCCGGAAGCTGCCCTCGGTGCTGGAGGCAGTGCCGTGCAGCAACAGCAGGTACGGTTCGTTGGCGTCGAGCTTGCCCCGCGGCTCGAGCACCAGCTTGTCGTTCTCGAAGGTGCCGGGCACCCGATACAGGTCGGGCTCCCCGAGCTTGTCTTCCACCTTGGCGATGGCCTTGCGGACGACGTGCGGAGCCGCCTTCTTCGCGCCCCGGCCGGTGAAGATGCGCACGCCGGTGACGAGCCAGTCGCCGAGCCCGCGGTCGGCGTCGCCGGGGACGATCGCCTCCAGGGTGAGCGGGTAGCCCGGCGGCACGCCCAGGCGCTCCGCCAGGCGCTCGACGGAGACCCACTCCTTGACGCCGTCCTCGTATTCGATCTCGACGACGGCGTCGTCCGGCAGCCCCTTCTCCTCCTGGGGCTCGTCCGTGGCGCCCCGGGTGGGGGCTTTGATCTCGTAGGACGCCTGGACCTCGACGTCGTCGAGGAAGTCCTCGACCCCCGTGGCCGTGTCTCCCTCGCGCTTCTCCGCCTTGCCCGGCAGCCGGACGTCTCTCGTCGCCATCGATGAACCCCCTCGCCACCTCGACACCGCCGCCGATGCTACGCACTGCGCGTTCTCGGCGCGCCGCCTCCGGTTAGCGGGGCATTAGCACTAACTTGGTTGTCATGGCCGACGCCCCCACCCTGTCGCTGCGCGAGGCCGCCGAGCGCCTCGACGTCCACTACATGACCGTGTACCGGTACGTGCGGCTCGGCATGCTGCCGGCCCGCAAGGAAGGCGCCGCCTGGGTGGTCGACACGGCCGACGTCGACGAGTTCGCCTCCCCGCCGGCCACGCCGCAGCCGGGCCGGCGATCCGCCGACTGGGGAGCGCGGCTGCGGGCGCGGCTCGTCGCCGGCGACGAGCGGGGATCGTGGGGCGTCGTGGAGGCGGCGCTCGCTTCGGGGCTGACCCCGGTGGATGTC
>JBFJZV010000174.1:0-7127 GCA_041621915.1 Acidimicrobiia bacterium
GAGAAGTACGCCTCGCTGCAGGGCTACGCCGACGACGTGGTGGAGATCTGCCGGGAGCTCGGGCTGGAGGACGTGATCTTCGTCGGGCACTCGGTCAGCGCCATGATCGGGGTGCTGGCGTCGATCGCAGCGCCGGACCTGTTCGACCGGCTGGTGCTGGTGGGCCCGTCGCCTCGCTACATCGACGACGACGGGTACGTCGGTGGCTTCACCCGGCCGCAGATAGAGGAGCTGCTCGAATCGCTCGACAGCAACTTCCTGGGATGGTCGGCGGCGATGGCGCCGGCGATCATGGGCAACGCCGACCGGCCCGAGTTGGGCGAGGAGCTGACCGACAGCTTCTGCCGGACCGACCCGGCCATCGCCACCGAGTTCGCCCGGGTGACGTTCCTCTCGGACAACCGGTCGGACCTGCCGGCCACCCCGGTCCCGTCGCTGGTGCTTCAGTGCGCCCACGACGTGATCGCTCCCCAGTCGGTGGGCCGGTACGTGGCGGACCGGATCCCGGACAGCGAGTTCGTGCTGCTGGCGGCTACGGGGCACTGCCCCAACCTCAGCGCGCCGGCCGAGACCACCGCCGCCATCGAGGCATTCCTCTGAGGGGCTCCGACGGCCCGGCCTCGCCCTACGACGACGCTCCCTGCGGGCTGCTGACCCTGCGTCCGGACGGGACGATCCTGCGCGTCAACCGGACGTTCTGCGCCTGGACCGGCCGCGCCTGCCAGGCGCTCACCGGCCGGCAGTTCCAGGAGCTGCTGCGGGTGGGTGACCGCATCTACTACGAGACGCACCTGGCGCCGATGCTGGCGATGCACGGCGAGGCGCAGGAGATCGCCGTGGAGGTCGAGACCGCCGCCGGGGAGCGGCTGCCGATGCTGCTGAACGCTGCCACCGGCACCGACCTCGACCTCGGCGAGGTGGTGCGGGTGGCGATGTTCCGGGCGGCGAGCCGGCGCAGCTACGAGCGCGAGCTGCTGGCGGCCAAGCGCCGCGCCGAAGCGTCCGAGCAGGCGGCTCGCCGCCTGGCGGAGACGCTGCAGGCGAGCCTCATCCCGCCGGTGGATCCCGCCATACCCGGGCTGGACGTGGGGGCCGCCTATCGTCCCGCCGGCTCCGGTGACGTCATCGGCGGCGACTTCTACGACGTGTTCCAGGTCGAGCCCAACCGGTGGATGGTCGTCATCGGCGACGTCGTCGGCAAGGGCGTCGAGGCCGCCACCCTCACCGGGTATGCCCGCTACACCGTGCGGGGCGCCGCCCTGGAGGCGCGACGGCCGGTGGACGTGCTCGAGTCCCTCAACGCGGCGTTCCTGCTGGACCACGAGGGGGCGATGTGCACGGTGCTGCTGGTGGGGGTGAACCTCGACGACTCCGGCGCGGTGCGCATGCGTATCGCCGCCGCCGGCCACCCGCTCCCGCTGTGGGCGTCGGTCGCCGGCAACGTGGCGGAGGTCGGGACGCCAGGCACGCTGATCGGCGCCTTCCCCGACCCCGCGTTCCACGAGACGTCCGTGCACCCGGCCCCCGGCGACGCGCTGGTGTTGGCGACGGACGGTGTCAGTGAAGCCCGCCGTTCGGGCGAGTTCTACGGACCGGAGCGGGTGCGGCAGTTCGTGCGTGACCACGGATGGGCAGACGCCCGGAGCCTGGCGGCCGCGCTGGCCGACGACGTGGACGCCTTCCAGGGCGGGTCGCCACGCGACGACGTCGCCGTCATGGTGCTGGGCTACCCGGGCCCCTCAGAACACTAGGCCTCGAACCGGTCGAACGAGTCGAGGATCGCTTGGACCAGCGTCGGCAGCCGCAGGAATCGAAGCGTGGCATGGCCCTCCCGGGTCCAACGCAGCTCCGAGCCCGGCCAGTGCGCGTGCAGGCGCTCGACCGCCTCCTCGGGCACGTAGCCGTCGTTGCGTCCCGCCACCAGCACGGCGTGGCGCACGTGCGGCGGCGGCGGGAACCGCAGGACCGTGAGCTCGCCGAGCACCTCGGCGAGGCGAGCTTGGGGATCGGCGTGACCGTTGCGGAGCGTCGCCCAGTCGATCGCCGCCCGCATCGCTCCCTCCACGAACACCGGGGCCGGCGAGTGCGATGCGGCCAGCGGGGCGGCCGCCACGGGCACCGGGGAGAGGGTCGCGACGAACGCCGCGATGTTGCCGCCCATGCTGTACCCGGACACGCCGACGCGGGGCCGGGCGCGCAGACCCGGACCGCCGTGGCGGGTGAGGTGGGCCGCCAGGGCAACCCCCTCCCGGGCCGCCGCGTAGCCCATCACGAAGAAGTCCGACACCGTCGCCACCGGGTGCCCGTCCCGGCCCGGCCGCCGGACCCCGAAGTAGGGGTTCTCCAGGATGGCCGAAGCGACCCCGTGCTGGGCGAGCCGGCGGGCGAGCCGCGACCGCACCCGGTACCCGTGGTCGTTCCAGGCCGCCATCAGCACCACGACCCGACCGGCGCGCCCCGGCGGGGCGACCAGCCGGACGTGGGCCGCCCGGCACTCCTCCGGCAGCTCGGGGCCCGGGCTGGGGAACTCCCCGTCGGCGACCCGCAACGGGCCGCCGGCCTGAAGCCGCCAGCGCACCTCGATCGGCTCGTCGTGCGGCAGCCGGCTGGCCCGGTCCGTGAAGCGCTCGATCTGGGCCTCGTCCCCCCAGCCGTCGTGGAAGAACGGCTTGGTGACCGCGACCAGCCGGGCGGCGCGCTCGTCCAGCGCCCTCAGATCCGGTCACTCCCATCGAGCGGCGCCGCCGGGTCGTCGGCCGGCGGCTTCCCGCCGTCCCGCAGCGGGTCGGACGGCTTGGGCCGCGTGAAGTAGAGGACCGCGCCGGCCCCCGCCAGCAGCAGCACACCGAGCCCGAGCAGCACCAGCGGGATGGTGCTCTCGAACAGCCGCAGGCGGCCGCCGTCGTCCTCGGCGTCCGCCACGGCCTCCGCCAGCGTCTCCGGCGACGACGTGTAGGTCAGGTCGTACACCGCCGCGAGCGGCACCGGGTTGGGGAGGAAGTCGAGGTTCAGCACCGCCCGGCGGGTGTCACGGCGCTCCAGATCCACGATGATGCCGGTGACCGGGTCGACGTACAGCTTGGCGTCGGTCTCGTACGTGTAGCTGAGCGGAAGCGGGTCGGGGAGGCCCGGCAGCACGGTGGGCAGTGCCTGTGCGACCTCGGGCGGCAGCTCGATGACCTCGGCGAGCCCTGCGATCAGGTCCTTGGGCACGGCGCTGGGGAAGTTAGCGAGCGTGGCGGGGTCCTGGATGATCTCCGGCTCGGTGGTGAACTCGAAGACGTACGCGTCGATGCCGCCCCGCTGCTCCTCACCGGCGTAGCGCAGCGTCAGCGGCGTGCGGGGGTCGCCGTTCCACCCCGGGTAGTCCTGCGCCTCGGTGCCGATCGGGAAGCCCACCACCAGGCCCTCCCGCCCGTCGAACACGCGCTGCTCCGACGTGAAGTTGGGCACGTGCTCCATCGTCTTGCGATCGATCGTGTACCAGTCGTCGGAGCCGATGATCACCTGGCCGTTGGGCCCGATGACGTCGGCCTTGCTGCGGACCAGCGCCAGGTCGCCCTCCACCTGCTCGGTGGTGACCCGCCGCTCGACCTCAACGGGCAACCCCGTCACGAACGCGCCCGCCAGGTCGCCGCTGGCGAGCGCCTGGGCGTTGACGATGTCGAGCGTCCCGGAGTACAGACGAGTCGTGTCGACGTCGTCGGGGAACTGCTTCTGCCCGGGGACGATGGCGAAGCGCACCACCAGCCCCAGAACGACCAGCAGCAGCCCGCCTGCGAGCCCAACGTAGCTCCACCGCCTGACGTTCATCATTCATCCTCTTGTCGTTTGCTGCGCGCAGGTTAGAGCGGAGATACGCTGCGGCGGTGGGTAACCGTTGCCTCGGGGCGATCCTGGCCGGCGGGAGCGCTCGCCGGATGGGGCGCGACAAGGCGCTCGTGCCGGTGGGTGGCCTGCCCATGGTCGTGCGGGTGGCGGCCGCGCTCCGGGAAGCGGCCGGCGAGGTGGTGGTCGTGGGCCGGGAGGGGACGCTGGCCGGGCTCCCGTGCCTGCCGGACGGCTCGCCGGGCCGGCGCGGCCCGCTGGCGGGGCTCGCCACCGCCCTCGACGCGGCCGCCGGGCGCCCCGTTCTGCTGGTGGCCGTCGACCAGCCGCTCGCCTCCCCGGCCACCCTGCGAGCGCTGGCGGCCCGGGTGCCCGCCGGGCGTGCGGCGGTGCCGCTGGCGGGCGGCTCCCGCCAGGTCACGTGCGCGCGCTACCCGGCCGAGTGGGCGGGCGAGGCGCATCGCGAGCTCGGCGCCGGCGGGTCGATCCAGTCGCTGCTCGTCCGGCTGGACTTCGACGGGATCGGCGAGGATGAGTGGCGCGAGTGGGGCGAGGACGGCCGCAGCTGGTTGTCGGTGGACACGCCCGGCGACGTCGCCCGGGCCGAGGCGGTGCTGCGGCGCGGGTGAGCCCTACCCTGGCCGGGTGGCGAAGAGCACGCCGGTGACGCTGACGAGGGTGCAGGGCGGGCGGCGGGTGGCCGCCGCCGATGCCGTCGTCACCGAGGCACCCTTGGAGCTGCGGCTGACCGGCACCCCCATCGCGGTGCTGATGCGCACGCCGGGCGACGACGCCGAGCTGGCGCTGGGTTTCGCGCTCACCGAGGCAATCGTGCTCCACCCCCGCGAGGTCGCCGAGGTGCGGGCGCTGCCCGACCCGGAGGGCAACCGCTACGAGCTGGTACTCGCCGACGGGGTGGAGGTCGACCCTGAGCAGTTCCGGCGCAACCTGTACACCACGTCGTCGTGTGGCGTGTGCGGCAAGGCTTCCATCGATGCGGTGCGGATCGCTGCGCCGCCGCCCCCTCCCGGCCCGGTGCTGGAGCCGGCCGTGCTCGGTGGGCTCCCCGCCAAGATGCGCGCCCGCCAGGAGACGTTCGCGGCCACCGGCGGCCTGCACGCCGCCGCGCTGTTCGCGCCGGCGGGCGAGCTGGTGGTGCTGCGGGAGGACGTGGGCCGCCACAATGCGGTGGACAAGGTCGTCGGGGCGGTGGCCGCTGGCGCATGGCCGCCCGGGGAGCGGGTGCTGCTGGTGTCGGGCCGCGTGTCGTTCGAGATGGTGCAGAAGGCGGCGGTGGCGGGCATCCCGGTGGTGGCCGGCGTGTCGGCGGCGTCGTCGCTGGCCGTGGACCTGGGCGAGGAGCTCGGCCTCACCGTCATCGGCTTCCTACGCGACGACGGCTTCAACGTCTACTGCGGCGAGCAACGGCTGTCGTGAGGCCGGCTGCCGGCGGCGAAGCGCGGGGGCGAGCATGTGGTTGGCGCCAGGCCGGCGCTCGGGCCGGCCACGACGTAGGACCAGCCCCGGCGGCAGCCGCAGCCGAGAGGGCCACAACCCGATGCACCGCAACCCGACCGCCCGGGTCGGCTGCAATGTGGGAGCTGCCTACTCCGGGCTGAAACCCACCGAGAGGCGCTTGTCCGGCTCGAACTCGACGTAGAGGACGGCGGCGACGAGCACCATGTGCTTCTTGCCGTCGGTCTCGGTGACCGTGAACATGCGGTTGCCGGCCTCGTCAGCCTTCTCGTACTCGGCGACGACCTGCTCGGCGTCGTCGACCTCGAGGTCCAGCTCCTTGGTGGCGTTGGCGACGCCGATCCGCACGCGCACGACTTCCGGCTCCTTGATCGATGGGCGCCGCATCGTAGCGGCGCGCCGTATCAGCGGATGACGAGCTCAGCGGCGCGCCGTATCAGCGGATGACGAGCTCCGGATGGGTTCTGACGCGGGGCCGCCGGGCGGCGATCTCCCGGGCGACCGCGGCGAACGCCTCGGCGGCTTCCGACCCGGGTGCGGCGGCGGCCACCGGGACGCCGGCATCGGCGCCCTCCCGCATGGCCGGCAGCAGCGGCACCCGGCCCAGCAGCGGGACCCCCAGCTCGTCGGCCAGCGCCGCGCCGCCCCCCTCGCCGAAGATCGGGTAGCGCTTCCCGTCGTCACCGGTGAACCAGGACATGTTCTCGACGACGCCGAGCACTTCCTGGTTGACCTTCTCGGCCATCCGGGCGGCCCGCTTGGCGACCCGCTGCGCGGTGACCTGCGGCGTGGTGACGATCACGGCCTGCGACCGGGGCAGGAACTGCGAGATCGAGATGGCGACGTCGCCGGTGCCCGGCGGCATGTCGAGCAGCAGGAAGTCGGGGTCGTCCCAGTGGACGTCGGCCAGGAACTGCTCGAGCGCCTTGTGGAGCATCGGGCCGCGCCAGACGACGGCCTGGTCGGGCTCCACGAAGTAGTCCATCGACATGGCGGCCACGCCGTGGCGGCGGGGCGGGATGAGCATCTGGTCGAACACCTGCGGCTTGCGGTCGATGCCGAGCATCTTGGGGATCGAGTAGCCCCACACGTCGGCGTCGATCACGCCGACGGTGTGCCCGTCCGCCGCCAGCGCCACTGCGACGTTGGCGGTGACCGACGACTTGCCGACCCCGCCCTTGCCGGAGGCGATCGTGATCACCCGGGTGGGCGACCCGGTCGCCCCCACCGCGATGCCCCGCTCCGGCCGCACCAGCCCCCCGACGGCGGCCCGCTCGTCGTCGCTCATCGGGGCGAAGTCGACGGTCACCGCGCCGCCGCCGGCCAACTCGGCGAGGGCGGTCTGGATGCGACGGCGCAGCTCGGCCTCGGCGTCGGGGATCGTGGTGCCGACCAGCACGGCCACCGCCCCGTCGGCGCCGACCTCGACGTCGCGCACGATGCCGAGGTCGCCGAGGGGGCGGCCCAGCGCCGGCTCGATCACCTGGTCGACCGCGCGCCGAACGGCCTGCGGGTCCATGGGGGGCTTCTCCTATAGGGATAGGGGATAGAAACTATAGTGACGGTGCCTCTCCCCCGATCCGGGCCGGCATGGACACGAAGCACTTCGACCGCAGCCTGGGCGACCTGACCGCCTCCCTCGGCGACCCGACCCGGCGCGGCATCTACGTGACGGTGCGGGAGGCGCCGCAGGGCATGACGGCCACGCAGGTGTCGGAGCTGTTCTCGATCCACCCCAACGTCGCCCGCCACCACCTCGACCGGCTCGCCACCGACGGCTACCTCCGCGTCACCCGCCGCCGCCGGGCCGGCAAGTCGGGCCC
>JBFJZV010000175.1:0-7041 GCA_041621915.1 Acidimicrobiia bacterium
CATGATCGATCCCTTCGGTCCCACCAACGCCTCCGTCTGTTCCCCCGACACGTCGACGAAGATCGCTCCGTCCTCGATTCGGGAGTCGACGGTGCCCTCGAGACCGAACGCCTCGAGCAGGCCACTGAGGAACGCGACGACTACAGCGGCCTGATCGGCCGGGTCCGGCTTGGCCGGCTGTACCGTCTCCTGTTGCGATGCCTCGTCGCTGGCTGCCACACTGCCTCCCTCGTTGCGCTCCGATTTGCGCTGGCCCGCCCTGCGGCTCTCGCCGCCAGGCTTGCTCTTGGTCGATTGGCCCCCTCCACGCTGCTGGCGTCGGTCATCCGACTTGCCGGACCTAGGACGGCCCGACCCCCGCTCGCCTCCGCCACTGCGTTCCTGCCGCTTCCCACCGCCTTCACTGCGCTTTCGCGTGCCTTCGCCGCCACGCTCGCCGGAACCCGCCTCGCCGCCACCCCCGCCTCCCTTGCGGCGCCGTCGCCGGCGCTTCTTGGTGACGGGCTTGGCCTTGATGCGGACGACCGCGTCTTGCACCCTGACCAAGAAGCGCCGTTTGGGTTCCTGGATCACCTCGATATCGGCTTGGTCCGCCGAGCTGATGCCCAACTCGTCGAGTCCGGCCTGCACGGCCTCTTCGACGCTCGGGCCGCGGACCTCTACCCACTCCTGCTGCATCCGCGTCACCTTTTTCTCCGCTTGCGTTTCTTCTTCGAGCCGCTTTGCGCCCGGCTCGGGGGGCGGGGCGGCTCGGCGTCGGTCACACCCTGGCGCCCGCCTCCGGCGCTGCCCTTCTTCCCTCGGTCGTTGCCCCGGCTGCCTTCCGCTCGCCGCCCAGGCGACTCCACGGTGGTGGCCGGCGCGTCCTTTCCGTCTCCGTCCAGCCGCAAGATCACCGCCTGCTGCCCTATCCGGAACAACTGGCTCACGGCGAAGTAGAGCACGAGGCCTGCGGGCAGCCCCCAGGAGATGACGCCGAAGAAGACGGGGAAGAACTTCATCACGTTCTGCATCGTCTGCTGCTGCTGGGTCTGCTCGCCCTTGTCCTTCTGGCGCGCCATCGTCTGGCGGGTCTGGTAGTAGCCGGTCGCAACAACGGCGAGGATGATCACGACGTAGGGGAGAGCCTCGACGATGGAGCCCAAGCTGAACACGTCGCTCGGGGAGAACTGGAGGTTCATGCCGAGGAAGTCGAGCTTGTCGAAGTTCTCGGGCGTGGCCACCTTCTCGCCGCCCCGCTCGACGACGACCCCGTTCTCGACCAGCACCTTGCCACGATCTGCCAGATAGTCGCCGAGTGCGGAGTCCGCCGGTAGAGATTCGATCGGCGACCGCAGCACCTGGAACAGCGCAAACCAGATGGGAAGCTGCACGATCATCGGCAGGCAGCCCGCCGCCGGGTTGACGTTGCGCTCCTTGTAGAGGGCCATCAACTCCTGGTTGAGCTCCTCGCGATCCCCCTTGAGCTCCTTCTGCAGCCGTTTGACCTCGGGCTGGATCTCTTGCATCGCCTTCATCGAGCGCGTCTGCTTCAACGTCAACGGGAACAAGAGGAGGCTGATGACGATGGTAAGGAAAATAATGGCAACCCCATAGTTAGGGATGAGGTCGTAGAAGAACGACAAGCCCGAGCCGATCAGGTCCTTCAGGCCGTTCCAGAGCTCTCCCATCAGGCGCGCTCCGCCGGCACTCGCGGGGGCACGGGATCGAAGCCGCCCTCTCGCCACGGGTGGCACCGACCCAGCCGGCGCAGCCCGAGCCACCCTCCCCGGAGCAGACCGTGCGTGTCGAGAGCCTCGACCGTGTAGTGCGAGCAGGTGGGGTGGTACCTGCAGCTCCGCCCGAGCAGGGGCGACAAGGTGCGCTGGTAGACGCGGATCGCACCGATCATCCACCAGGCCGGGTGGTACGGTCGCAGCTTTTCGCTCACGTCTCTCCTCCGCCGGTGGCGGCCTGGCTCAGCCACTCCACCAGCCTGTGGAATTCCACATCGTTCACTTCCGGCGAGGCGATCACCACGTAATCCTCCTCGCTCCGCAGCGGCACTCGGGCCAGGGCCCCGCGGATGCGGCGCTTCGCCCGGTTGCGGGCCACGGCCGCGCCGACGGCCTTGCCCGTCACGATCCCGACCCGGGGAAGCGGGCCACCGCCCGGGGCCGCCACGACGGTCACGCATCCTTGGCGCCGCCGCCGGCCGGAGCGGAGTACACGACGGAATTCGCGGTGACCCCGAAGCGACGTGTACGGCCGCCGGTTACGCGCCGAGGCGACGCCGGCCCTTGCTACGGCGATGCTTGATCACCGCTCGCCCGGCACGCGTCCGCATGCGAGCTCGGAAGCCATGCTTGCGGCGGCGACGGCGCACGTTGGGTTGATAGGTCCGCTTCATCAGGGGGATCCAAACAGGTGGTTTGCGGTCTCGGGAAGGTTACGGAGGGGGTATGGGTATGTCAAAGCTGGCGCCGGCGGCGGCGGTCCCGCGAAAAGTTCTCTTCCCGGCGCGACGCCGGGTCCGCCGCGGTGGGCGCCCCGGCGGCCGGGGGCGCGACCGCCGAATCGTCAAGTCGCGCCGAGGGATTTCGGGGTGCGGGGAAGGCAAGACCGCGAGGCTAGGGCCGGATTTGTCGTTCTTGCGGGGTCGCGCGGCCCCTGCGATACTCGCTCCTCGCCGGGGAACGTCCCGGTCCAGCTTCCCCACCAGGGTTGATAGACGGGACTCCGGGTGCCTTCTCGGGTTGCCTCCGTCACCAACCTTTCCACACCTGTGGATGACCGTGTGGAAAAGATTTGGCAGCGGATCTGGGAGACGGATGCAGATGGAGGCCCAACCGACGCCTGAGACCTGGCACGAGTTCCGAGAGGCGCTTCGAAGGACCGTCACGCCCGTCACCTGGCAAACGTGGCTCGACCCGCTCCGACCGGAGACGGCACATGAGGGCATCGTGCGGCTCCTCGCACCGAGCCAGTTTCACCTCCGCTGGGTGCGCGAGAAGCACCTGGCGACCATCGAGCACGCCGCGGCGGCGACCTTCGGTGCTGCCACCCGTGTCGAGCTCGACGCACGGGAGGGCGGTGCCCCGGCGGGCCTCGTCGTCACCGCCGACGAGCCGCTCGAGGAAGACGAGGACGTCGAGGCCCCTGCGCCGCCGGCCCGCGAGCCTCCCGAAGATCCCGACGACCTCGTCAAGAAGTACCAGTTCGAGAACTTCGTGGTCGGGCCCTCCAACCGCTTCGCCCACGCCGCGGCGATGGCCGTCGCCGAGCGGCCCGGCACCCGGTACAACCCGTTGTTCATCTACGGCAGCGCCGGCCTCGGCAAGACGCACCTCCTCCACGCCGCCGGCCACCACACCCTCGACCTCCATCGGGGCAAGGCCGTCAGGTACGTCACCTCCGAGCAGTTCCTGAGCGAATTCATCGACGGCATCCGCCGCAAGAACACCGAGGGGTTCAAGAACCGTTACCGGACCATCGATCTGCTGCTGCTCGACGACGTGCAGTTCTTCCAGGGCAAAGAGCAGATCCTGGAGGAGTTCTTCCACACCTTCAACCACCTCTACGAGGCAGGGAAACAGGTCGTGATCTCCTCCGACCGCCACCCCAAGCACCTCGACACGCTGGAGGACCGCCTGCGGAGCCGGTTCGAGTGGGGTCTCCTCACCGACATCCAGCCTCCCGACGTCGAGACCCGCCTCGCCATCCTCAGGCTGAATGCCGAGTTCGCACCCCAGCCGGTACCGGCCGCGGTCCTCGAGTTCATCGCCCAGCACGTCTCGGAGAACATCCGGGAGCTGGAGGGGGCGCTCACGCGCATCACGGCTTACGCGTCGCTGACGGAGCAGAACATCGACATGGCGATGGCCACCGACGTGCTCCAGGACCTCATCCCCGAGAAGGACACCCGCCCGGTCACCATGGCCGAGATCATCCAGGTGACGTCGGAGTCGTTCGACCTGTCGGTCGCCGAGCTGACGGGGCCGAGCCGCCGCCAGCCCCTCGCCCGGGCCCGCCAGATCGCCATGTACCTCTGCCGGGACCTCACCGACTATTCCCTGCCCAAGATCGGACGGGAGTTCGGCGGACGGGACCACACGACCGTCATCCACGCGCTGGAACGGGTCAAGAGCCTCATGCAGAGCGACCAGGAGATATTCGACCGGGTCACCGCGTTGTCCCACGCCCTGAGGAGAACGTAGATGTTGCCCACACCCGGCGCCCCGTCGGCGCGACCGCCTGTGCACAAGTCACACACCGTCCACAGCTGGCGCCCCCATTCGATGGCGCCGCCCCCGTTGGCGAACACCGAGTTGCCCCCCGAATCCTCCGCGCCTACTACAACTACTACCTGAGATTCAAACAAACACCAGGAGCAGAAGGACCACACCTGTGCGCATACGAGCCGAACGAGACGACCTTGCCGACGTCCTCTCCCGGGCAGCCCGGGGCGTAGGGGCGCGTTCCCCCCAGCCGATCCTCCAAGGGCTCCTCTGTGACGTGCAAGGCACTCGGCTGCACGTCACCGGCACCGACCTCGAGATGACCGTCAGGACCGAGCTCGAAGTGGAAGTCCTCGAGGAGGGCCGCACCGTGATCCCGGCGCGGCTGTCGTCCGACGCGGTGAAGAAGCTCCCGCCGGGAGCCGTGGTGATGAACGTCGCCGACGGCGAGGTGGAGATCTCGGGCGGAGGGCCCAAGTTCCGCTTCCGTGAGCAGAAGGTCGAGGACTACCCGAACCTGGCCACGCCGGACATGTCGGGCGCAGTGGAGATCGAGGGCTCCCTCCTGGCCGGCGCGATCTCGCAGGTCGGCGTGGCGGCATCCGGCGACGAGAACCGCCCGATCCTCACGGGCGTCCTGTTCGAGGAGCACGAGGGATCGCTCCGCCTGGTGGCGACCGACTCGTACCGGCTGGGGGTGCGTGACCTGGTCGACGTGACGGCACCGGTCGAGGGCCTGGTGCCGGTGCGCGGCCTCAACCAACTCGACCGCACCATCGGCGCCGAGAGCATCTCCGTAGCCCTGGCCGACCGGGAGGCGTCGTTCCGGTCGAAGCGAGGCACGCTCACCGTGCGACTGATCGAGGGGACCTTCCCCAACTATCGCCAGCTGCTTCCAGACAGTTACCCGAACCGGCTCGTGGTGGGCAAGGAAGCCCTGCTCGAGGCGATCGATCGGGCGTCGCTGGTCGCCGAAGATCACATCCCGGTGCGGATGACGATGTCGTCGGGAGGCGTCGAGATCACCGTGACCCGCCAGGACGTCGGGGGCGAGACCGAGATCGTGGAAGGGGAGTACACGGGGGAGGACCTGACGATCGCCTTCAACCCGCGGTACCTCCACGACGGCGTGGGTGCGGTGAAGGACAAAGAGATCGTCATCGAGACGAGCGACTCCCTCAAGCCCAGCCTGATCCACGGCGCCGAGTCGGAGGGCTTCCGCTACCTTCTGATGCCCGTCCGCCTCTAGGTCAACGGTGCGGCTCGTGTGGCTGGAGGTGCACGACTTCCGCTGCTACACCGCTCTTCGCTGGGAGCCCGACCCGGGGCTGAACCTGCTCGTGGGGCCCAACGGGGCGGGTAAGACGTCGCTGGTCGAGGCCATCGGCTACCTCGGCTCGCTCCGGTCGTTCCGCGGCGTGGCCGACAGCGCACTCGTGCGGACGGGCGCCGAGGCCGCGATCGTCCGCGGCGCATTTGCAGGCGAGGCGGGTGAGGCGACGGTCGAAGCCGAGCTGCCGGCGGCGGGGCGGCGGCGCATCCTCTACAACGGCAAGCGGCCGCAGCGTCTGCGGGACGTCGTGGCGCGGGTGCCGGTGGTGAGCTTCGACCCCGACGACCTGGTGCTCGTCAAGGGACCGCCGGGGGAGCGGCGCCGCTACCTCGACGACCTGGCAGTGCGGATCTGGCCTGTCGCCGGCGGCGATCAGGACGAGTACGAGCGGGCCGTGCGCCAGCGCAACGCGCTGCTCCGTGCCGAGGGCCCCGCCGCCGAGCTGGACGTGTGGGATGCCCAGGTGGCGAGTGCCGGCGGCCGGGTGGCGATGCGCCGCCTGGCGCTGCTGGAGCGTCTCGACCCGGTGCTGGCCGACGTCTACCGCGAGGTGGCCGGAGAGCCGGGCGTGCGGCTGACCACGGGCTACGTGGCGAAAGCTTGGGACGACACACCCGCAGGCGACGAGGAGGCCGCGGCGGCGATCCTGGGGCGCCTGCGCGAACGGCGGTGGCTCGACCGTGAACGCCGGGTCACCACCACCGGCCCCCATCGCGACGAGCCCACCCTGCAGCTCGACGGGCGCGACGCCCGCACGATGATCAGCCAGGGGGAGCAGCGGACGGTGGCGCTGGCGCTGCGGCTGGCGTCGTTCGACCTGGTCCTCGACCGGGCCGGCTCGCCGCCGTTGCTGGTGCTGGACGACGTGTTCTCGGAGCTCGACGGCGCCCGCGCCACCGCCGTCGTGCGGCGGCTCCCGGCGGCGCAGGTGTTCGCCACGACCGCCCGGCCGGGCGACACGGCGGCCGGGGGGCACCGCTGGCAGGTGGGCGGGGGAGCGGTGACCGCCGGGGGAGATGACGGGCCGTGAGCGACCCCACGCCGATCCGGGAGCTCCTCCAGAGCGTGCTGTCGCGTTTGGGTGTGGCGCGCCCGCTGGAGATGGCGGAGCTCCTGGCGAAGTGGGAGGACGTCGCGGGCGAGCCCTGGGCATCGCGGGCGGCCCCGGTGTCGCTGTCGGGAGGGGAGCTGGTGGTCGAGGTGGCCGACGGGGCGACCGCCTCGCTGCTGCGCTACCAGACGTCGCAGCTCTCGGCCCGGCTGGACGAGCAGGTGGGCCGCGGCCTGGTCACGACGGTGCGAATCCGGGTGCGGAAACCGGGCCGCTGAGGAGCTGCCGGCCGCCCCACATGGGCTGGGGATCGAGCCTCGACGCGGCTATACTTACAGGACTGTAACCGGCTGCTGCCGGGACTCCCCGTGGCGCATGCGCTGCGATCAGCGCGGCCCGGGGCACCCGCAGCCGACAGGTAGGAGAGGTGTGACAACGAA
>JBFJZV010000176.1:0-6991 GCA_041621915.1 Acidimicrobiia bacterium
AATTTCGCCGGCCCTCGACGCCCCTGGCGGCGTCCTCCGCCTCGACGCATCTACCGATGCGCCTTCGTTGTGCGTCCTTGCCAGGAACGCCGATGCCTCGGCGAAATCGGCACGAACCTACGACGCAGGGCACTAGTCCGCCGCCCGGGCGTCGCCGGGGAACTCGCCATGCACGATGTAGTGCACGTGCTGGCCCATGTTCACGCCGTGGTCGGCGATCCGCTCCAGGTAACGGCCCACCCGCGACAGCGAGATGGCGTTCTGGAGACCCGACGACTCGCTTTCGCGCGGTAGCAGCGTGTAGAACTCCCCGACCAGGTCATCGACCTTGTCGTCCTCCGAGTCGAGCCGGGCGCCGAGGTCGGCGTCCATGTCGGCCAGACTGTCGAGGCCCAGCGCCAGAATGTCCGCCGAAGCTCTCGCCGCGCGTGCCAGGACGCCATGGGCCTGCGGCGACATGTCGAACCCGTCGCCGAACGCCAGCGCCTTTGCGCAGTTGACGACCAGGTCGCCGGTGCGCTCCAGCTCGTAGATCATGCGGGTGATCGACACGAGGAACCGCAGGTCGCCCGCCACCGGCTGCTGACGCGCCATGGTCTCGAACACGTGGCGCTCGAGCCGGGCTGCCAGCTCGTCGACCTCCTGGTCGGCGGCCACGGTCCGGTCACCGAGTGCGAGGTCGTTCTCCAGCATCGCCTCGAACACCCTGCGGGCGTTCTCCAGCACCAACGACCCGAGCTGCACGGTGTCGCGACGGATCGACTCGAGATCCTCGTCGAAATGCTGGCGGATGTCGTCGTGACGGGGAGTCGTGGTCATGGCGCTCTCTCGTGGCTCTAGCCGAACCGGCCAGTGATGTAGTCCTCGGTCTGTCGTTGATTTGGGTTGGTGAAGATCTTCCCGGTCTCGTCGAGCTCCACCAGCACCCCGGTGCGCTGCCCGTCGTCCCCCACGTCGACGGTGAAGAACGCCGTGCGATCGCTGACCCGGGCCGCCTGCTGCATGTTGTGGGTCACGATGACGATCGTGTAATCCTCTTTCAGCTCGTACATCAGCTCCTCGATGCGCAGCGTGGCGATCGGGTCGAGCGCCGAGGCGGGCTCGTCCATCAGCAGCACGTCCGGGTCGGTGGCGATCGCGCGGGCGATGCACAGGCGCTGCTGCTGGCCGCCGGACAGGGCCAACGCCGAATCCTTCAGCTTGTCCTCGACCTCGTCCCACAGCGCAGCCCGCCGCAGCGAACGCTCGACGATGTCGTCCATGTCGCCCTCGTAGCCGGCGATCTTCGGCCCGAAGGCGATGTTGTCGTAGATCGACTTCGGGAAGGGGTTGGGCTTCTGGAACACCATGCCGATCCGGCGGCGGACCTCGACCGGGTCCACGTCGTCCCCGTAGAGGTCGACGCCGTGGTACCGGACGGAGCCCTCGACCCGCGCCGTGTCGATGAGGTCGTTCATCCGGTTGAAGCAGCGCAGCAGCGTGCTCTTGCCGCAGCCCGACGGCCCGATGAAAGCAGTGATCTCGTGCTTGCCGACCGTCAGCTCGATGTCGCGGATGGCGCGGAACGACCCGTACCACACCGACAGGTCGGACACGTCGAACACGACCTCGCGATCGGCTGGCGCGGCCGCGGCGCGCTCGCGCAGCTCGACGCGCCTGGTCAGCCCGTTGCGGGCCGGCGCGGCGGCGACCACTCCCTCATGGTCGGCAACCGGCTCAGCGCTCGTCGCCCGGTCCATCCGTCACCACTTTCGCTCATATCGGTTGCGTAGCAGGATGGCAGCGGCGTTGGCCGTGAACAACACGGCCAGCAACACCACGATCGCCGCTGGCGCAAGATGGTCCTGGAATCCTTCGGTGGGCTGCCGCGACCAGGAGAACACCACCACGGGGAGCGCGGTGTACTTGCCGGTGAGCTGGTCGACTACCGACGCCCCGGCGCCCGCCGAGAAGAATCCGGTCGCCACGCCGATCAGCAGCAGTGGGGCGGTCTCGCCGAACGCCCGGGCGAGCGTGAGGATCGTGCCGGTGAGGATGCCGGGGGCGGCGCTGGGCAGCACGTGGTGGCGGATCACCTCCCACCGGGTCGCTCCTACCCCGAACCCGGCCTCCCGGATGGCCGACGGCACTGCGCGCAGCGCCTCCGCGGCCGTGATGATCACGATGGGCAGCACCAGGATCGACATCGTCAGGCCGGCGGTGACCACGTTGCGCCCGCTGGTCGTGCCGGGCCCCCCCAGCCCGATGACGTCCACCAGACCCACGACGACTGCCAGCCCCAGCAGCCCGTAGACGATGGACGGCACCCCGGCCAGGTTGCGGATGTTGGTGTCGATGAAGCGGGTCACCCGGTTGTCGGGGGCGTACTCCTCGAGGTACACCGCCGCACCGATGCCTATGGGGAACGACACCAGTGCCACGATGACCGTGAGCGCGACCGAGCCCATGATCGCGCTGGACACCCCGGCGGTCTCGCCGTTGAGCGACAGCGGGCTCGTCACGAAGTCGACGACCCCACGCTCGCGGAACACCGGCAGGGCGCCGGCGAGGATGTCGGCGAGCAGGGTGACGAGGATCAGCAGCGCCAACAGCAGCATCAGCAGCAGGCCGAGCTCGAACACGACGCCGCCCGGCGAGAACCGCCTGCCGCGTAGCGACTGGCGCACCAGCTCCGTCGTGGTGGGGACCGTTCGCGCTGCCATCAGTACTTCTCCCGGACCCGGCGGACGAAGCGGTTGCTGATGGCGTTGAGCGTCAGCGTCATGACGAAGAGCAGCAGGCCGACGAAGAAGAGCGACTGGAACGCGAGGCCCTCGCCTGCGACCTGGTCGGTGCCGATCGCGAGCGAGGCCATGGCCGCCGTCATCGTCTGGCCGCCTTCGAGGACGTTCCAGGTGCGCAGCGACCCGCCGACTGCGCCGGCGGCCATGAACACGACCATCGTCTCGCCGATGGCGCGAGACACGCCGAGGATCAAGGAGGCGGCGATCCCGGAGATCGCCGCCGGGAACACCACCCGCCGCACCGTGGTGGCCTTGGTGGCACCGAGCCCGTACGACGCTTCTCGCAACGCACCCGGTACGGCCCGCATCGCGTCTTCCGACACCGAAGCGACGAGCGGGGTCGTGAGGATCCCCACGCCGATGCCGGCGGCCGCCATGCTGAAGACGCCGGCGGAGCTGAAGCGCTGCACGATCTGGGGGCTGATCCACACCAGGGCGAAGAAGCCGAGCACCACGCTGGGGATGCCCGCCAGCGCCTCCAGCGCGGGCTTCAGCAGCCGGCGCAGCCGCGGTCTCGCGAACTCGGAGAGGTACACGGCCGCTCCCAGCCCCAGCGGGACGGCGACTGCCATCGCGACCCCGGCGATCAGCAGCGTGGCGATGACGATCGTCGGGATGTCGTAGAGCCCGCGGCGCGGGAACCAGCCGATGTCCCACAGCGAAGCCAGCTCGACCTGGCGGACGAAGTTCCACGCCTCGCCGACGAGCGACAGCACGATCGCCAGCGAGATGAGGATCGAGAACGCCGCGGCCGCGAAGAACACCCGGCGAATCATCGCCTCCTTGCGGCGCCGTTGCGGGTTCCCCGAGAGGTCGGTGGCGGTGGTCATCCGGCTCTGCCCGTGGCACGGCTCTCCCACGCGGTGCGGGTGGGGCCGTAGTCGGCAAGCCGGATGTAGCCGGTCTCGTCGACGGCCACGAGCCCTTCCTCGGACAGGAACATGTCGACGTACGCGGCGACCTCGGGCTTGGTGTCGGCCGCGTCGGCGTTGACGTAGAGGTAGAGCGGCCGGGCGAACGAGTACTCGCCGGAGGCGATGGTCTCCGGTGTCGGATCCACGCAGTTGCCGTCGTTCCGGGCGTCGATGGCGAGCGCCCGGACGTCGTCCTGGTTGGCCACGAAGAACGCGAACCCGACCCATCCGAGCGAGCCCTTGGCGCCGGAGATGCCCTCGATGATCGTGTTGTCGTTGGCGGACGCGGTGTAGTCGGGCCGGACGGTGTCGGCGTCGCGCTCTCCCGCGTAGTCGGGGCCGCCCGCCACTCCCTCGAGGAGGAACTCGACGAAGGTGTCGAACGTCCCCGACTCCTCGCCGGGGGCGGTGACGACGAGAGCTTCGTCGGGGTACGGGGCGTTGGGGGCGCCCAGCTCGGCCGCCAGGTCGTTGGCGTCGGCCCAGCTGTCGAACCCGATCGACTCGGGGCCCAGCAGGGCGTAGAGGTCGGCTGTGCCGAGGCAGTCCACGAAGTCGTTCTCGTGGGAGGTGAGCACCGACAGGCCGTCGGCGGCGACGTTCAGCTCGATGAACTCGATGCCGTTGGCCGCACACGCCTCCGCCTCGGATTCCTCGATCGGCCGGGACGCGTCGGAGATGTCGGTCTGGCCGGTGCAGAACAGTGCGAACCCGTCGCCCGTGCCCGGGCCCTCCACCGAGATCGCCACGGCCGGGTTGGCCGTCGAGAACATCTCGGCGACCCGCGCGGAGATCGGCTCGACCGTCGAAGATCCGGAGATGTTGACTGAGCCGCTCAGACCATCCCCGCCGGGGTTCCCGCCGTTGGTGCCGTCCGTGCCGCCGCCGTCGCCGCATGCCGCCGCGAGCAGCGCGATCGCACCGGCGAGCGCCAGCAGTCGAGTTGCGAAACGGGATGGCATGGCGTTCCCTCCGATGATCTCGGATCCGTGTGGTCGGAACGGTACGGAGCGCCGGTGACGGGCAGTCGCTCCGAAGGTGACGGGAAGGTGAACTGTTGGCGGTGTCCTCTGCGCTGTTCGGAACCCCGCCTAAGCTCCTCAGGTGGACGGTCTGACCCTCGCCCTGGTGGGCGCTGCCGGGGCGCTCGCGCTGACGGTGCTGTACCTCTATTCCCGATCCCGCAAACTCGCGGAGTCGGTCGACGCCGCCACCCGCCGCATCGGGGCGGAGCGCCCCAAGCGCACGAGCAGGCCCGATGCACTCGCCGCGGCGCTGGACCGCATCGACGGGTACATCGGGCAGACGGAACGCGACCGCACCCAGCTGCTCGCGGCGATCGAAGCGGCCGGTGTCGGGATCATGGCGACCGACGACTCGGGCGTGGTCACGTTCGTCAACGAGATGGGACAGCGCTACCTGGGCGCCCGCCACGGCGAGGCCGTCGCCGAAGCCCGGTTGCGGGAGGTGCTCGACGAGGTCTCGGTGTCCCGGGAGCCTGCGACCCAGGAGCTGGACATCTACACGCCGGTTCGGCGCGTCCTGCGGCTGCGGGCCGTGCCCGTGGAGCACGGTGCGCAGAGCCTCGGCGCGGTGCTGTTCATCGAGGATCTCACCGAGCAGCGCCGCGTGGACGCCATCCGGCGGGACTTCGTCGCGAACGTCGGCCACGAGCTGAAGACGCCTCTCGGTGCCCTGTCGATCCTCGCGGAGACGCTCGCCGACACCGATGACGCCGCCGTGCGGGCGCGGCTCTCCGGCAAGCTGGCCGTAGAGGCGAAGCGCATGGCGAAACTGGTCGACGACCTGCTCGACCTCTCCCAGGTGGAATCGTACGGAGTGCCGCCGGAACCGGTCGCCGCCGCCACGGTCGTGGCCGAGGCGCTCGGCCAGATGCGGGTCGCCGCCGAGGAGCACGGCGTCAAGGTGGTGGTCGACCCGATCGACAACGGCTTCGCGGTCACCGGCGACAAGCGGCAGCTAGTCACGGCCGTTTCGAACCTCCTCGACAACGCCATCAAGTACACCGCCGCCAAGGGCGAGGACGCCGGCGGCACCGTGCGGGTGCGCGCCGGTGGCGGCGACGACTTCGTCGAGCTGACCGTCGAGGACGACGGCATCGGCATCCCCGAAGCGCACCTCGGGCGGATCTTCGAGCGCTTCTACCGCGTCGACCGGGCGCGCGGTCGGGAGACCGGCGGTACGGGGCTCGGGCTCTCCATCGTCCGCCACGTCGTGCTCAACCACGGTGGCGAGATCGCCGTGACCTCCGAAGAGGGCCAGGGCACGACGTTCACCCTCCGGCTGCCGAGATGGGCGAGCTAGCCCGCCACCGGGTGCTCGTCATCGAAGACGAGCCTTCGTACGTCGACGCGCTGGAGGTGGCGCTCGGCAACGAGGGCTTCGCCGTGGAGTCGGCGCTCGACGGTCGCGCCGGGATACGGGCGGTGCGGGAGTGGGCTCCCGACGTGGTGGTGCTCGACCTGATGCTGCCCGGCCTTTCGGGGCTCGACGTGCTGCGCCGCATCCGCCACGAGGGAAGCACCCCGGTGGTGGTCGTGAGCGCCAAGGATGCCGAGTCGGACGTGGTGGCGGCGCTCGAGCTGGGCGCCGACGACTACCTCACCAAGCCGTACTCGGTGCGCGAGCTGGTCGCCCGCCTCCGGGCTGCGTTGCGGCGCTCTCTCCCGGCAGAGCCGCCCGACGTGCTCACCACCGGCAACGCGGTGCTCGACCTGGCCCGCCACGAGCTGCGGCTCGGCGACGAGGTGCAGCAGCCGCCGCGCAAGGAGTTCGCGCTGCTGCGGCTGCTGATGGAGCGTCCGGGGCGGGTCGTGACCCGCGAGGAGGCGCTCGACGAGGTATGGGGCTACGACTGGGTGGGCGACACCAAGACCCTCGACCAGCACATCCGCCGCCTCCGCCGCCGGCTCGAGAACGTTCCCGGCGCTCCCACGATCGAGACGGTCAGGGGCGTCGGATACCGGCTCGAAGGCTGATACATGGCCGCCGACCCGGGCACGCGGGTTGCTGGTGCGTCGTCCTGGGGCCCTCTCGGCGGCGGCTGCCGCTCCTGCTGGTCCTTCGTGGTGGCTCGGCCGCAGGCCGAGCCTGGAGCCAACCCCGTACCGCGTCTTGGTCCGGGCCTGGTGCCAACCCCGCGCCGCGTCGCGACTGAGCGTGGGCTGTTCGGCCCGGGCGGGCGGGTTGCGGTGCGTCGTCCTGGGGCCCTCTCGGCGGCGGCTGCCGCTCCTGCTGGTCCTTCGTGGTGGCTCGGCCGCAGGCCGAGCCTGG
>JBFJZV010000177.1:0-6953 GCA_041621915.1 Acidimicrobiia bacterium
ACGATGAACATCGTGTGGTGGGCCGCGCCCACGAGCTCGTCGACCAGCATCCAAATGGACACGCCGCTGATGCGGGGGCCGCGGTAGCCCTTCATCGCCAGCGGCCCGGGGGCGGGTAGTTGCGACGACTCGAAGGTGCCGACCGGCCGGTGCGGCGCCGCCACCTCCCGGGGCGGGGGAGTGCCGCCGGCGCGGGGCGCCACGCGGCCGTCGGCGAAGTCGGGCCCGACGCCGGGACGCGGCTGCGGCGCCCGCACCCGGAGCAGCTCCAGCGGCGCGTCCCCCGTCTGCGCCCAGGCATGGGGGACGCCGATCGGGACCATGCCGAAGACGTTCTGCGCGAGTTGGTACGCGTCGGTGCCGATCGTGACCGTCCCGGCGCCGGCCAGCACGTAGAACGACTCCTCGAAGGGATGCACGACCCCGCCCACCTGGGCTCCCGGGCCGAGCGTGACCAGCGCGATCTCGAAGTGGACCGACCCGGCGTTGCGCCCGATCAGCAGCCGGCTCGTGACGCCCGGCGACTCGGCCTGCGGGGCGGCCTCCCCGGCCCGGACGACCTTCCACGCCATCGGGCTCAACCTTCCCCGAGCCCGGCGAAGGCGCCGGCGGCGTGGACGACCCGGCCGCCCACGAGGGTGAGGTCGGCGGCCACGCCCTCAAGCTCGACTTCTTCGTCGAAGACGTCGCGGTCCAGGACGGCGATGTCGGCCGCCATGCCCGGGCCGAGCCGGCCCCGGGTGTCCTCTTCGAGCGAGAACCAGGCGCTGCCGGACGTGTAGGCCGCGAGCGCCTCCTCGATCGACAGCCGGTGGCGGGCGGCCCGCGGCGGCGCGCCGTCGACCGACTGGCCAGTGACGAGCCAGGAGATGCAGCGCCACGGGTCGATCTCGGCCACGACGGTGGCGTCCGTCCCGGCGCCGAGCGGGATGCCGAGATCGAGGATGTCGCGGAGCGGCGGGGCGTTGGCGGCCACCTCGTCGCCCCACAGCGCCGCCGAGTCGGCCATACGCCAGATCATGCGGTTCTGGATCCCCAGGCCGGCGCCGAGCGCCTGCACCCGCCGCAGGCTCTCCGGGCCGATCGGCTCGGCGTGGGCCAGTGACGTGCGCGCCAGCCCGATGACCGCGTCGATGGGCTCCCAGACGTCGAGGATGTCGGCGATGGTCGCGTCGAAGATCGCGTGCATGTGGATGGGCCAGCCCGCCCGGGCCAGCAGCGTGGTGATCTCGTGGAGGTCGGCTTTGGCCTCGTCGCTCATCGTCCACGGCCGCACCCCCTCCATGTCGTGGCAGCCGAAGCTGAGCACCTCTCCGAAGCCGGTGTAGCGCAGCATTGCGTCGCCGAAGCCGGGCTGGACGTAGCGGATCCACTCCCGGACGTCGGCCACCTCGTGGCCGCGGCGCTCCGGCACCAGGTACAAGCGGGTGCGGACCGTCAGCTCGCGGGCCCGCCACACGTCGAAGAGGGCGCGGTAGGTCTCCGGGGCCACCCCGAAGCCACCCGGGTCGACCACCCCGGTCACGCCCAGCGAGTTGAACTCGGCGGCGAGCGCCTTGGTCGAGGCGACCTGGGCGGCGCGATCGGGCGATGGGATCCGACCGAGGACGGCGGCGAAAGCTCCCGGGCCGGAGATCACGCCGGTCGGCGTGCCGTCCGGGTGGCGCTCGATCGACCCGCCGGGCGGGTCGGCCTCCGGCAGGTGGGCGGCGGCAGCGTCGTTGAGCACGGCGTCCTCGTAGAGGAGCTGGACGTAGGCCGGGTGCTCGGGGGCGGCGTCGTTGAGTTCGGCGACGGTGGGTCCGCGGCCCTCGGGGAACTCGCCCGGATGCCAGCCGCCGACAACCCGCAGCCACGTCCCCGGAGGCGACGCCGCGGCCGCCGCCTGTATCTGCGCCAGCGCTTCGGCGAGGCTGCTGGCGCCGTCCCACCGCACCACGTCGTTCCAGGTCAGCCCGGCCCGTACGAAGTGAGTGTGCGAATCGATGAGGCCGGGGATTGCGGTAGCGCCGCCGAGATCGACGGTCTCGGCACGGGCACTCAGCCTGCCGGCAACTTCGGCGTGGTCGCCGGCGGCTACGACCGTGTTGCCACTCCAGCCGACGGCCGCGACGTGCTCGTCGCCGGTCCAGATGTTCCCGTTGGTGAGGATGCGGTCGGGTTGGTCGCTCATCGGCTGCCGGGTCGGGACGCACTGATCCTAGGTGTCGTGCTCGGGCGAGATGGCGCCACTCGCCACGGCGAAGCGCCCAACCCACTGGACGTTGCGAGGCGTGTCGGTCCCGGTGGTTCAGGTCGATGTTGGATCGGACAGCTCAGATCTCGAGCGTGGGCAGTCGTCTACCCCAGGCTCTCGACCCAATCCTTGAAGCCCTCAGCGGCATACGGCCCTCGTGACTTGAACGATCCGGTGACGTCGGCTCCGCGGCTCTCCAACCGGGCGGCCATCTTGGGCAACATCCTGCCCACCGCCGTCTTGTAGGTGCAGAACACTGCGGCTGGCTTGCCGCCGAGCTCGTCGAGGCTGTCAATGAACTCCATGGTGGCCGTCGTGGCGTGTTGCATCACGACGAATAGGCCTTGACACCAGCTACCGACGCATACCGCGTCTGCAGCGCTCACCTCTGCAGGATCTGCGTCTTGAACAGACCTGAGGGTGCACTCGTGCCCCGCGGCCCGAGCGACTTGTGCCATCTGTTCAGCAGCCGCCCTCGTTCTCCCGGTACTGCTGTCGAAGACGATCGCTACCTTCATCGAGCCTCTCCTTGGTCGTGACCCTTGCCCCATGGGGCGGCAATCTGCTTCCAGTACGAGATCATGTACACGTCGCCTTTCTCGAAGATGTCGGACCGGTAGCCGTGTGCCAGCAGCGGATCGTGAGGTCGTCAACTACCGGAGCCAGACCCACGAATGTCTCCCGCAGATACGGTGCGTAGTTCACGAGCTAGCCGGCATCACTAGTGCCCGCGTCTGTCGACGTCGGCTCGAACTCAAAGCTCACCCCCGCGTACGAGGTGAGCCGATCCAACAACAGGTCTCCCATCGCCGCGGCCGGCGTCCAAGACCCACCCCCGACTGGGATCTTCTCCGCATCCTGAGCCAGGCACAGTGCGGATTCGATGAGCATGCGGCTGGTGGAATCTGTCGCTGGATCCCCCTCCCCAGCAACCAGCGTCCGGACGGTCGTACCATCGTCCATCTTGCCGATGAGAACGATCTTCCAAAGGCCGGACTGGCGTGTCTCTCGGTCGGGACCTTCCCCGGAGCCGGGCAACACGTACTTCTTCAGCAGCGACCGCGTCGGTGGGCTCGCCACGGCTGCCAGGAACGTAACGTATCCCAGCGCTCCGGCCTTCGCCTTGATGCGGCCGGATAGGCCGTCGGCAACACCCCGAGCTTCGTCGTATCTGAAATCTTCGCCATATGGATAGCCGAGGAGTGCATTGGTCCGACGCACGATCTTGCTGTTCATCGGCCCCATGAAGAACGGCTTCGTCCAGATCTGGAGGTCCTCGTCGTATTCGACCTTCGTCGATTTCATGTCGTCTGGCTCATCGGGTCCTTGGCGGTGGCCTTCCGGAGCCAGGTAATAGGGCTCCCTCATGGCCCGGCCGATCGACGGATCCGTCCGGCCCGCTTCAGTCCCGTGAAGCAGACTGGCGGCGGTTCCGCCGCTGAACCCGCCCTGCATCTCGGTCACCCTCATCTTGACCCGTGAACACGGTTTTCCGTAGAGCTGCTTGGCGTGCTGCTGCAGGAAGTACACACCCACGTCCGACGGGATGGAGTCCATGCCGCAGGCGTGCACGATCCGGGCACCGGTCTCCGCCGCCTCGGTCTCGTGGGCGTCCATCATCTCCCGTATCCAGTGCGCTTCAGCCGCCAGGTCGCAGTAGTGCGTGCCGGCCCGCACACACGCGCCCACGAGAACGGAACCGAACATGGCGTACGGACCAACCGTTGAGCACACCACTCGTGTCCGGGCCGCCAACGCGTCCATAGACGCCACGTCGAGGCTGTCCGCTAGGACGATCGGGATGGCGGCGGCAGCGGGGCCCAGCTTGGATCGCACCGACTCGAGCTTCGTCTGGTTGCGTCCCCCGATCGCCCAACGCAGGTCTCCCCGCTCTATGCGGGCCGCCAACTTCTCCGCCGCAAGCCTCCCCGTGAAGCCGGTCGCTCCCCATAGCACGATGTCGAATTCGGAATCATGTCCCATGGCCAGTCCTTCCCCTTCGGTTCCATGCCCTCCGCTGCTGCCCGGGTCGGCGTTGTGAGATTCTCCAGGGTCGGACGTCCCGTCCCTCGACGTAGGGCCCCTGAGGAGGCCTTCGCATGCGACGTTGTTGCGGCGCGTCCCGCGATCGAGGATCTGGGCGGCGGCGCCGGATCATCCGGTATGCGACTGATGCGGGCGCACGGTGTTGATCGCCGGGATGTCCCATGCTTCGCGGATGCGCCCGTCAACGATCCGCCACACAACGATTGCGTCGACGTCCAGCGCGGTACCCCCGAAGCTCACTGTGTTGGTCGCGTACGCCACGACGAGCTCGTCGCCATACGGCGTGAGCGAATGGGGCTCGTTGTGGAAGCCGGTGTCGCTTCCGCGATGCAGTTGCTCGAAGAAGCTGCGAAGGCCGTCGTAGCCGTGGTAGTCGCCGTCGAGTTCGGCGAGGCGCGGGTTGACGTAGTGGAACACGAAGTCGTCTGCGAACAGCTCCTCGTCAGGGTCGACGAAGCGGGTGTAGATGAGGGTACCGGCCCGTACCACGAGTTCGAGGTTGGCCTGGATTGATGGAGACGTGATGATGGCAACCTCCTTGTCCGCGGCTTCATGTGGCATCGAAGACGTCGTTCAGAGGCGCGTGCGGGTGGGTGGGTTCTCCAGGCGGTGCATCTCTTCGACGATGTCGGCTTCGGAAATGGGCTTCTCTCCGAAGGTCCGCCAGGCATGGAGGGCGAGAGCGACGCCCCATCCAGCGATCGGCCAGATCGGCCAGAAGTAGCCCGCACCGGATGCTGCCCAGATGACCACGAGTAGTGCATTGACGGCGCAGTAGACGAGCGCATGGTTCCTGAATTCGCGCTTGTCGGTGAGGCGGGCGATAGCGGTAGCTCTGCGTTTCTCGTGATGGTCCATCCTGTGACCTCCTCACACGGCCTCACCCATCGTCGCATGCGTGGGTTGCGACTTGAAGAGGACAACGCGCCAACGACCCGGGGACATCAGGCCCTGCAGGCGTGGATCGACGTGAGACGTGGCGCCCGTCTTGCCGTAGGACCCGGGCGGCAGCAGCTGGTCGATACGGCAATCTCGGATCGTCTTGATAGCGCCGACCTCGCCTTTGCGGACCTCGGTGGTCGACGCCATCGATGCATCCCTCGAATCCACACACGCTGAGCAGGACGCTCCACGTCACTCCCAGCGGAAGAGCCGCAGCCCCAGGACTGCGCTTGCGGCGGCTATTCCGTCGAAGATCAGCCACGACAGGCCGGCGTCCAGGCCGAGCCAGGCTTCGTGCATGGGCTGGACGCCGGGCCAAAGCGGCGTGAAGTCGCCACAGTTCCGCACGTCGACGACCGGCGCCACTCGGGCCTATCCCTGGCAGCGGCGGCGCCGGACGATCGACCACACGACCAGCAGCGCCACGATCACGACGAGCTGGGCCAACACGATCACGGTGGTCCGCGCGGCGGGGGAGGCCCGCTGCCGTACCGGCCCGGGCCCCAGCCGGGTCCTCATCTCAACCGTCCTCTCGTCGCCATCGTCGAGCATGCCGCAGGAAAGGCGAGTCCGCCAGGGGCCAACCTCCCCTAGTCCGAGAGCCCGTGGAAGGTCGGCGTCGGAGCCGGGCACAGCTCATCGTGGTCGCCATCCCTATCCAGACCACTGAGGACCCAACCCGAGCGGCCAGCACGGCCGGGCGTTGCTTGTCGGCTTCACCGCTACGTGCCGGGTCGAGGTCGACAAGTCGGATTTCGCCGCGCAGCATCAGGCGGCTGCCGGTCCGTCGCCCACACGTCCGGGGATCCGGCAATTGGCGTAGCCAGAGGAGCGCACCGAGAGGCTGTGCCGGCCTCCGGGTGAGCCTGGCTGCGTATCGAGCTTGCCGACTTCCGTGGAAACCTCACTCACCCCGGTAGCCAGATCCCGCTGCCCCCGGCTCCTAACCTCGCGACTCGGCCCTACGCGAGAGAGGTGCGCCCATGGCCTTCGAGGTCGTCCACACGTCGGAGAACGACCCCCGCTTCAACATGCCCTACGCCCCCGCGCTCAGGGTGATATCCGGCTCGATCGTCTTCCTCGCCGGCGTGACCGCCGCGCCCGTGTACCACTCCCACCCCCACGTCGCCGCCGAGTTCGACGACATCCCCCTCGACCCGGCGGAGCAGGCGGCGCGTGCCGTCGCCAACCTCCGCTCGATCGTGGAGGCGGCCGGCGGGTCGCTGGCCGACGTGGTCGAGATCACCCGCTACGTCAAGGACGTCGCCGCCAACCAGGACGCGATCAACCGCGTCATCGGCGCTGCCTTCGGCGACCACCGGCCGGCCAGCACCACGGTTGAGGTCGTGCGCCTGGCCACCGATCCCCGGCTCGTGCTGGAGCTGCGCGCCGTCGCGGTCGTCGACTGACCAGCGGCCCGGTCAGCTCGGGGGCGGGTCGAAGACGAGGTGACGCATCTGGTGGCCCCCGTCGATGTGCAGGTTCACCCCATTCGCCGACGGGTTCTCGAGCAGGAACCGCGTGGCGTCGACGATGTGCGACTCGAGCACCGGCCGCCCCGTGGGGGTGCGGGCCATTACCGCGTCCCGGACCGCGTCCTTGTCCTTCCAGAACCAGTTGTCGAGCACGATGCCGGGATGGATGGCGTTGACCCGGATCGGGGCGAGCGCCAGCACCAGGTTGTTGAGCATCTTCTCCACCCCGCCGTTGACGCTGGTGACGGTGAGGG
>JBFJZV010000178.1:0-6896 GCA_041621915.1 Acidimicrobiia bacterium
CCGCCTGGAACGACGCCGCGGAGCCGTGGGACGACTTCGTCGAGAGCGGCGCCGACTTCTACCGCGCCGAGGTGCACGGCCCGGCGCTGCTGGCGGTCTGCGGCGACGTCGGCGGCCGGCGGGTGCTCGACCTCGGCTGTGGCCAGGGCTGGTTCACCCGGCAGCTTGCCGGCGCAGGGGCCGAGGTCGTGGGCCTCGACATCGCCGACCAGGCCGTCGCGAAGGCGGCCGAGCGAGCCGGCACCGGGCAGGGCTTCGTCGTCGCCGACGCCGGGCGAGCCGGCGACCTGTTCCGGCCCGGGACCTTCGACCTGGTGACGTCGTGCATGGCGCTCCAGGACATGCCCGACCCCGCCGGGGCGCTGGCCGGGGCGGCGGGGCTGGCACCGCGCGTGGTGTTCTCCATCGCCCACCCGGGCACCGACACCCCCAGCCGGGAGTGGGTGCGGGACGACCACGGGCGCAAGCTCGCGCTGCGGATCGACCGCTACTTCGACGCTGGCCACGACGACCTCCGCTGGGAAATGCCCCGCCTGCTGCGGCCTTTCACGACGCCGCGCTGGCAGCTCCCCCTCCAGGACTGGTCCGGGATGGTCGCCGCCGCCGGACTGGTGATCGCCCGCCTCCACGAGCCCCGGCCCACGGAGGCGCAGGTGGCGGCCCGGCCCGAGCTGGACGATGCCCGCCGCCTCCCGTACTTCCTGATCTTCGACTGCGCCGTCCGCGGGTAGCGCGATCCGAACATCCCCCCCGGGGGTCTTCTACGCCGGCGGGACTCCCGCCGCAGGCGGGGGGAGAAGCGCCAGACGCTCCCAGACGGCCGCGGCGGGCGCAAGGAACCGGGCCGGGTCGAAGCAGCTGGCGAGCGTGCCGGCGTCGAGCGGGACGTCGGGGTCGGCCGCGAGCGCGTCATGCAACTCGCCGCCCTCGTCCCACACGGCGAGAGCGTGGCGCTGGACCAGGCGGTACGCCTCGTCCCGTGACAGGCCGGCTGCCACCAGCGCCAGCAGCACCGCCTGGCTGTAGACGAGGCCGCGGGTCGCGTCGAGGTTGGCGCGCATCCGGTCGGCGTCGACCACCAGGCCGTCTACGACTTTCGTCATCCTCGCCAGCGCGAAGTCGAGCACCAGGCAGGCGTCGGGCAGCGCCACCCGCTCGACCGACGAGTGGCTGATGTCCCGCTCGTGCCACAGGGCCACGTCCTCCAGGCCGGCCACCGCGTAGCCCCGCAGCAGCCGGGCGAGGCCGGTGACGTTCTCCGACAGCACCGGGTTGCGCTTGTGCGGCATCGCCGACGAGCCCTTCTGCCCGGTGCCGAACGGCTCGCGCACCTCGGCGACCTCGGAGCGCTGCAGGTGGCGGACCTCCACGGCGAACCGCTCGAGCGACGCCCCGACGAGCGCGAGGGCGGCGAGGAACTCGGCGTGGCGGTCGCGGGCCACCACCTGCGTGGACGCCGGGTCGGGCCGCAGCCCCAGCCGCTCGCAGACGAACTGCTCGACCGACGGCGGCACGTGGGCATAGGTGCCGACGGCTCCGCTGATCTTGCCCACCGCAACGGCGTCGCGGGCCCGCTCCAGCCGCTCCCGGGCGCGGCCCAGCTCGAAGGCCCACGTCGCCAGCTTCAGCCCGAACGTCGTCGGCTCGGCCCAGATGCCGTGGGTGCGGCCTACCATCACCGTGTCCCGGTGCTCCTCCGCCCGCCGCCGCACCGCCGTCGCCAGCTCGTCGAGCCGCTCCAGCAACAGGCTGGCCGCTTCGGCCAGCAGCACCCCGAGTGCGGTGTCCAGCATGTCGGAGGAGGTGAGGCCGTAGTGCACCCACTCGCCGTGCTCCTGCACCCCGGAGGCGAGCACGTCGACGAAGGCGGCCACGTCGTGCCGGGTGACCTGTTCCCGCTCCCGCCAGGCGTCAGGGTCGACGGGCGGCGCCGCCCGGATGGCAGCGGCTGCGCCGGCCGGAGCCACCCCCTCGGCGGCCCACGCCTCGGCCACCAGCGCCTGGATCTCCTGCCACACCGCAAGCCGCCGCTCGTCGCTCCACACCGCCGCCATGTCCGGCAGCGAGTAGCGCTCGATCACCCGCGCATCTCGTCCCGGTACCCGTCGAGCGCGTCCCGGAGCCGCTCGTCGCCGAGGGCGAGGATCTCCACCGCCAGCACGGCGGCGTTGGCGGCGCCGTCGACGGCGACGGTGGCGACGGGGATGCCCGTGGGCATCTGCACCGTCGACATCAGCGAGTCCATGCCGCCGAGGCCGCCCGCCGCGATCGGCACCCCGATCACCGGCAGCGTGGTGTGGGCGGCGACCACCCCCGCGAGGTGGGCCGCCTTGCCTGCGCCGCAGATGATCGCGGCGAAGCCGGCCGCCGCCGCCCCGGAGGCGAACTCGGCCACCCGGGCGGGGGTGCGGTGCGCCGACATGACGTGCACCGCGTGGGGGACGCCGAACCGCTCCAGGATGTCGACGGCGGGCTGCATCTTGCCCTCGTCCTTGACCGAGCCCATGAGGACTGCCACCTTCACGCCCCACCTCCGATGTCTGTGCGGTATTGCTTGCCGGCGAAGTCGATCAGCTCGGCGGCGTCGTAGGCGCGCCGCCGAGCGTCGGCGACGTCCCGGCCCCTGGCCACCACGTTGAGGACCCGGCCACCCGATGTGACGAGGGCGCCGTCGACCAGGCGGGTACCGGCGTGGAGCACGGCGACGCCGGGGACGTCCTGCGCCTTCTTGACGCCGTCGATCTCCAAGCCGCGCTGCGGCGCCTCCGGGTAGCCGGGGGCGGCCAGCACCACGTTGACCGCGGCGTCGGGCATCCAGCGGAGAGCCGCCGGCAGCGCCTCCCCGCGGGCGGCCGCCAGCGCCAGCCCGGCGAGGTCGTCGTCGAGGCGGGCCAGCACCACCTGCGCCTCGGGGTCGCCCAGCCGGCAGTTGAACTCCAGTACCTGCGGCCCTTCCTCGGTGAGCACCAGCCCGGCGTAGAGGAAGCCGCGGTATGGCGTTCCCCGGCCGGCCAGCTCGGCGAGGACCGGCCGCATGACCTCGTCGACGATGTGCTCGACCAGGCCCGCGGGGAGGTCGGGCACGGGCGAGTAGGCCCCCATGCCGCCGGTGTTCGGGCCGGTGTCGTCGTCACCCAGCCGCTTGTAGTCGCGGGCGGGGGCCAGCGGCGTCACGGAGGTGCCGGAGCACAGCGCGAACACCGACACTTCGGGCCCTGCCAGGTGGTCCTCGATCACCACCGTGTGCCCGGCGTCGCCGAAGCCGCCGTCGAGGCATCGCTGCACCCACGCTTCCGCTTCGTTGAGGTGCTTCGTCACGAGGACGCCTTTGCCGGCCGCCAGCCCGTCGGCCTTGACGACGTAGGGCGGCTCGCTGCTCCGCAGGTGCATACGCGCCGGCTGCGCTTCAGTGAAGGCTGCGGCCGGCGCGGTCGCCACGCCCGCGTGGGCCATCACCTGCTTGGCAAACCACTTCGACGTCTCCAGGCGGGCGGCGGCCTGCGTGGGCCCCAGGGTGGGAATCTCGCGCCCGGCGAGCACGTCCACGACCCCGGCCGCCAGCGGGGCCTCGGGCCCGACGACGACGAGGTCGGAGCCCACCGCGGCGTCGGCGACCGCGACGGGGTCGGTGATGTCCAGGCCGGGCAGGCACGGCCCCACCTCGGCCAGCCCGGGGTTGCCCGGCGCTGCTCGTACCTCGGCGGCGTGCGGAGCGAGGTGAAGCCCGATTGCGTGCTCGCGGGCGCCTCCTCCCAGGAGCAAGACCCGCATCTGCCCACTCATGTGCTCAGTCCTCGGCTGCCAGCGGCGGCATGGTAACCAGCGGCTCGCCGCGGGCACCGCCGCCGCCCGGTACCATTCCCGGCGTTCGCGGACTTGGGAGCCAGCATGCCGCGCATCCGAGCAGAGTCGATCGCCGCACACAAGGAACTGACGCGCCGCGAGATCCTCGACACGGCCGCCGAGCTGTTCGTCGTCCACGGCTACGCCGGGACCGGGCTCGGCGATATCGCCGCCGTCATCGGGATCGGCCGCACCACCTTGTACGAGTACTTCAGGGACAAGGAGGAGATCCTCGTCAGCCTGGTCCAGGAGACGATCCCCCAGCTCCTGGACGAGATGATCGCCGCCATCCCGGAGGACCTCACACCCGAGGAGCGGCTCGGCGAGCTGCTGCTGGCGAGCCTCCGGTTCGTGTCCGACGATCGCAACCTCGGCACGTTGATCATGCGCGAGGTGCCGAAGCTCTCGCCCGGCGCCCAGGCGCAAGTGCGCAAGGCACACGCCCGTATCGAGGAGGAGATCGTCGACGTGTGCCGCCGGGCCATCGAGTCGGGCGAGTTCCGCGACCTCGACCCGGCCACCGCCGGGCGCATCGCCAGCGCGATGACGATGTGCGCGGCGCGCACGCTGCTGCGGGAGGACGAGCCGAAGCAGCGGATGCACGAGATGGGCGACGCGCTCATCAGCGTGCTGCTGCACGGCCTCAGCGCCCCCGGGACGGGTTGACCCGCCGGACCCTGTTCACCAACGGCGCCGTGTTCGACGGCACCGGCGCCGCGCCCGCGCCCGCCGACGTGGTGGTCGAAGGCGGGCGCATCGTCGACGTGGGGACGAGGCTCGACGGCGACGAGGAGGTCGACCTCGCCGGCCAAACGCTGCTTCCCGGCCTCTTCGACTGCCACGTGCACGTGATGTTCAGCCACATCGACATGTGGGAGCTGTTGCAGCAGCCGTTCTCGTACGCGTTCTACGTCGCCGCTCACAACCTGGCGGCGACCCTCGGCGCGGGGATCACGTCGGTGCGGGACGCCGGGGGCGCCGACCTCGGCGTGAAGCAGGCGGTTCACGACGGCCTGGTGCTCGGGCCACGGATGCAGATCTCCATTACGATGCTGAGCCAGACCGGCGGCCACGGCGACGGCTGGATGGCCTCGGGGCAGCACGTCAAGTTGCTCTTCGCCCACCCCGGCCGCCCCAGCGGCCTGGTCGACGGCGAGGACGAGGTGCGGCGCAAGGTGCGGGAGCTCGCCAGGGCCGGCGCCGACGTCATCAAGGTCGCCACCTCGGGCGGCGTGCTGTCGCCGCGTGACGATCCCAGTCACGCCCACTTCCGGCAGCGGGAGCTCGACGCTCTCGTCGACGAGGCCCGCGCCGCCGGGTTGTGGGTCATGGCGCACGCGCAGGCGACCGACGGCATCAAGAACGCGGTGCAGGCCGGCATCCGCTCGATCGAGCACGGCATCTACCTCGACGACGAGGCCATCGGCATGATGCTCGAGCACGGCACGTGGCTCGTGCCGACGCTGGTGGCGCCGCAGGGCGTCATCGAAGCCGCCGAGGCCGGCGCCTCGATCAGCGCGGCATCCCTGCGCAAGGCGCGCGACGTGATCGAGGCGCACGCGGACTCCTTCCGGCGGGCGGTGGCGGCCGGCGTCAAGGTGGCGTTCGGCACCGACAGCGCCGTCACGCCTCACGGTCGCAACCTCGAGGAGATGCCGCTGATGCAGGCCGCGGGCATGGCCCCGGAGCAGGTGCTGGCGTCGGCGACCTCGCGAGCCGCCGAGCTGCTGGGCGTCGACGAGGACCGCGGCACGATCGCCCCGGGCAAGCGCGCCGACCTGGTCGTCGTGTCCGGCGACCCCCTCGACCTGAAGTCCTACGCCGACCGCATAGCCGCCGTCTACCTCGACGGCACGCTGGTGGTCGGTAGCCCTTAGCGCGGAGAAACCCGCAGTCGCTCGACGCGGCGCGTGGTTGGCACGAGGCCGCCGCCTCGCGGCGGCCCCGCCATAGCTAGCGGTTCGGCGGCAGCAGGCAGATCGGCGAGCCCCAGCCATCCGGCACCGCAATACGGCGCGAGCCGATCTGCAAAGCAGCATGGCCCCACTAACGTACGGGCGCCTCATGGATCACCACCTTCCTCTTCGCCAGGCGACGCGCCGTCCCGAGGGTGCGATGACGGTGTTGGCGCAGTCGCCGGCGCCGCCCATCCGCACCGAGGTGCTGCACTTCGCCAGCACCGCTGGTGCTGAGTTCTGGGACGTCACCGAGATCGCCCGCGAGGTCACCGGGAGGTCGGGCGTCCGCCACGGCCAGCTCACGGTGTACTCGCCGCACACCACGACCTCGATCGCGGTGAACGAGTCCGAGACCGGGTTCCTCAACGACCTGCGCCGCCTGCTCGACGCCACGGTGCCCGAGGACCGCTACTACGAGCACGACGATCACGACCTCCGCACCGAGAACCTGCAGGAGGACGAGTACCTCAACGGTCACGCCCACTGCCGGCAGGTGATCGTGGGGTCGCCGTCGGTGACGATCCCGGTGGTCGACGGCGAGCTGATGCTCGGCCAGTGGCAGCGTGTCCTCTTCGCCGAGCTCGATCAGGCCCGGGAACGGCGCGTGATCTTCCACGCGCAAGGCACGTAGCGGTGCTTCCCCCACGCTTCCATATATCGCCAGACGTTTGAACGCGACCGCACGTCGGGACTAGCTTGCAGTCGACCGGCGTGGGCTGTCAGTCCCGGCGCCGGCATCGAGCGGACTTGGGAGGCTATGAATGATGAAACGACTCCTGGCGCTGGTCTTCGTCCTTGGCTTGATCGCCGCCGCGTGCGGCGACTCGGGCGGGGACGGGACCACCACCACCGACGCACCCGACGAGACCACGGAAACCACGGCGGCCCAGCCCGACGAGCCGGACGAGCCGGACGAGCCGGACGAGCCCGGGCAGGCCGGCGAGGGCACCCTCGCCACCGTCCAGAATCGCGGCAGCCTCAAGTGCGGTGTCAGCGGCGCGGCCACGGCGTTCTCCGAGCAGCAGGCCGACGGCAGCGTGACCGGCTTCGACGCCGACTACTGCCGCTACATCGCAGCGGCGGTCCTCGGCGACG
>JBFJZV010000179.1:0-6834 GCA_041621915.1 Acidimicrobiia bacterium
TGATCGAAGTCGTCGACAACACCTGGCCGGCCGCAGCCGGCGTCTACGAGCTGGACGGCGGCCCCGACGGCGCCGAGTGCAAGCCGTCCGACGCCGAGCCCGAGCTGCGGCTCGACGCCATGGCGCTGGGGGCTATGTACCTGGGCGGCAACGACGTGGCCACCCTCGCCCGCACGGGCCACGTCGAGGCAGACCCCGAGGCGGCCCACCGGGCCGACCTGATGTTCGGCTGGCACGAAGCCCCCTGGTGCCAAGAAGTGTTCTAGTTTTCCATGGCCGCCGACCCGGGCGTCGCCGTGCGGTTCGGTTGCTCCCCCCGCACACGCGGGGGAGGCACTACATCGCCGGAGCCCGCGGTACCCGCGGCTAGGCCGCGCCGGTTCTCACGTCGGGGGCGCCCAGGCGGGCGGCGTCTGCAGTGCGGTCGTCCGACTGTTGCTGGGAGTCGCGCTCGGCGGCGACGCGGGCCTCGTAGTGCTGGACCTCGTTGGCGATCGTCGCCTCGTCCCAGCCCAGCACATCGGCCAACAGCTCGGCGGTGGGCTTGGCGGCGGCCACCCCCCGGTCCCACGTCTCGATCGAGATGCGGGTGCGGCGGGTGAGCACGTCGTCGAGGTGCAGCGCCCCCTCGTGCGAAGCGGCGTAGCGGATCTCGGCTCGCAGGTAGTCGTCAGCCCCCTCCAGCGGCTCCCGCAGATCCGGCCGGCCGGCGATGGCGTCGATCAGATCGTGGATCTTGGCGCCGTAGCGGCCGAGCAGCCGGTCGATACGCGCCGGGTGCAGCCCGGCCGCCGCGGCGAGGCGCTCCCGCTGGTTGTGGAGGGCGGCATAGCCTTCGGCGCCGACCAGCGGCACCTCATCGGTAACCGAGGCAGGCACCTTGCCGGGGAGGTTGTCGGCAGCCGTGTCGACGGCATCCTTGGCCATGACGCGGTACGTCGTGTACTTGCCGCCGGCGACGGTGATCAGGCCGGGGACCGGCTGGGAGATGGCGTGCTCGCGGCTGAGCTGGCTGGTGGCCTCGGACTCCCCGGCGAGCAGCGGCCGCAGCCCGGCGTAGACGCCCTCGATGTCCTCGTGCCGGAGCGGGCTGGCCAGCACGGTGTTGACGTGCTCGAGCAGGTAGTCGATGTCGTTGCGGCTGGCGGCCGGGTGGGCAAGGTCGAGGTTCCAGTCGGTGTCGGTGGTGCCGAGGATCCAGTGGCGGCCCCACGGGATCACGAACAGCACGCTCTTCTCGGTGCGGAGGATCATCCCCGTGTCGGCGTGGATGCGGTCCCGGGGCACCACCAGGTGGATGCCCTTGGATGCCCGCACCTTGATGCGGCCGCGGCCGGCCATGTCCTGGATCTTGTCGGTCCACGCGCCGGTGGCGTTGATCACCTGCCGGCCCCGCACCACGATCTCCCGCCCGCCCTCCAAGTCGCGCGCTGCCGCCCCCACCACGCGGCCGCCGTCGCGGACGAGGTCGAGCACCCGGGTGCTGGGGGCGAGCGCGGCGCCGTACCGGGCCGCGGTGCGCGCGAGGAACATCGTGTGCCTGGCGTCGTCGACTTTGGCGTCCCAGTAGCGGACTGCACCCACCAGCGCCGAGGGCGCCAGCGCCGGCGCCAGCCGCAACGCCTGGCGCTTCGACAGGTGGCGGTGGCGTGGCAGCGGGTTGTCGCCGGTGGAGGCGAGCAGGTCGTAGAGCAGGACGCCGGCCCCGACGTAGGCGCGCTCCCACACGGGGTGCTGGAGGGGATAGAGGAAGGACACGGGTGTCGCCAGGTGGGGGCAGAGCCGGTTGAGCATGAGGTTGCGCTCGTGCAGCGCCTCCATCACCAGCTGGAAGTTGTACTGCTCCAGGTAGCGGAGGCCCCCGTGGAACAGCTTGCTGGAGCGGCTGGAGGTGCCCGACGCGTAGTCCCGTTGCTCGATCATCGCGACCGACAGCCCCCGGGTGGCGGCGTCGAGCGCGGTGCCGGCGCCCACCACGCCCCCGCCGACCACGACCAGGTCGAAGGTCTCCGCCTCCATGCGGTCGAGGTCGCCGGTGCGCTGGCCGGGGTGCAGGCGGCTCGGGTCGTTCACGACGGGTAGCCGTCCGGGTGGCGCCGGTGCCAGGCCCAGGCGTCGGCGACGATGGCGCCCAGGTCGGGCCGGCTCAGCTTCCAGCCCAGCAGCTTGCGCGCCAGGTCGTTGCTGGCGACCAGCGCGGGCGGGTCGCCGGCCCGGCGGCCCTCGAGCGCGGTCGGGATCGGGTGCCCGGTGACGTCGCGGGCGGCGTCGATCACCTCGAGCACCGAGTGGCCGCTGCCGCTGCCGAGGTTGACCGCGGCGCTGGCCCCGCCGGCTCGGAGGTGGTCGAGGGCGGCGAGGTGGGCGTCGGCGAGGTCGACCACGTGGACGTAGTCACGCACGGCGGTGCCGTCGGCCGTTGGGTAGTCGTCGCCGAACACCCTCACCTGGGGCGACCGCCCTGCGGCCACCGCCAGCACGTTGGGTATCAGGTGGGTCTCGGGCCGGTGGTCCTCGCCGTGTGCCTCGGTGGCGCCTGCGGCATTGAAGTAGCGCAGCTTGACCGAGTGGAGGCCGTAGGCGGTGTCGTAGTCGGCGAGCAGCTCCTCCATGAAGAGCTTGGTGCGGCCGTATGGGCTCTCGGGCCGCTTGGGGTGGTCCTCGGGGATCGGCACCTGCTCTGGCGCGCCGTAGACCGCGGCGGTGGACGAGAACACGAGGTTACCGATGCCGTGGTGCAACAGCCCGTTGACGAGCCGGATGCCGCGCTCGACGTTGTTGGCCATGTAGGCGGCCGGGTCCTGGACGGACTCCCCCACCGCGATGAAGGCGGCGAAGTGGACGCAGGCGTCGATCGGGTGCTCGGCGGCGACCCGGTCGAGCAGGTCGGCGTCTCCGGCGTCGCCGACGTACAGCGGCACGCCATCGACGGCCCCACGGTGGCCGCGGGAGAGGTCGTCGAGGACCACCACCTCTTCACCACGGTCGCGTAGCCGCTCGACGGTGACGCTGCCGATGTACCCGGCGCCGCCGGTCACGAGGACGCTCATCAAGCCCGATCCTATGCCGCCACCGCCGGACCACGGCCAGGCTGCGAGATCCGATGTACCTGCGGCTGCGGGGGCGCGTCCCATCTGAGAGCGGGAAGGACATGAGCAGCACAAGATCTTCATCAGCCACTAGGAGCAGGACGAGCACCGGGCGGTCGTCGTCCGCAAGCAGCTCAGCGAGTTCTCCGGGCACATCGAGGCCTTCATCTCCGGCGAGCACCTCGTCAGGGCGAGGACTGGCACCCACGAGGGCAGCACACCCGCCGAGGTAGCCTTCCGCGCAACCAGGAGGTGCCGGGTGGCGAGGTTCGACAAGGACGAGTTCGTCGCCGAGTGCGTCGAAGCCGTACAGGCCGGCGGGCGGGCACAGCCCGCGGTGAAGGACATCGTGTCGCGGGCCGTGTCGATGCCGTCCGCCATCGATGCCGAGGTGCACGATCGCACGGTGAGCCCCATGACGACGATCTGGCACCACTCCCTCGAGCTGACGGTGCTGCACATCGTGTGGCCGCCGGAGGTGGACCTGTTCGCCCACGATCACAACATGTGGGCGGTGATCGGAATATACGGCGGGCGCGAGGACAACCGCTTCTACCGGCGGCTGCCGAACGGCAGGATCGAGCCGAACACGGAGCGGACGCTGCTGCAGAAGGACGTGGTTTCGCTCGGGCCCGACGTCGTCCACAGCGTCGCCAACCCGACCCGGGAGTGGACGGCGGCGCTGCACGTGTACGGCGGCGACTTCTACGGGACGCCGCGCACGATGTGGGACAAGCAGACGTGCGCGCCGGCTCCGCTCGACACCGACTTCATCAAGCAGGCACTCGAAGCAGCTGCGACGCGGGCTCGCCTGGCGGCGACACCCGGCGAGCGCCCCTGAGGCTCGGGCAACCGCTGAGGCGTGTCCTGCGGTCAGTTGGCCGTGTAGCCGCCCACAGCCATCTGAACGGCGCGGCCGGCCTCCGGTTGCAGCAGCAGCGCCTGCTTCCTCCCCCTGCGGCCGGGCGGCCTCGGTTGCGGCGATGCTACCGATCGGGGCCCCGTCGCCGGGGGCCTCGATCGGGATGCAGCCGAGCGAGACGTACCGTCGTAGGCTCGACGCTCGGCTCGGAGGAGTGGGCGTGGACGTCGTCGACCACATAGCTGCCATCGTCGAGAACGGCCGGCGCCTGGCCGACGCCGCAGCATCGATACGCCTCGACGCCGCCGTGCCCACCTGCCCGGGTTGGGACGTTCGGGAGCTCGTTCGCCACACCGGCGCCATCCATCGGTGGGCGACGGGCTACGTTCGGGACGCCCGCACCGAGCCGTGGGATGTCGACCTCGGCGACGTGGTCGGGACCTGGCCATCCGACGCCGAGCTGGACGAGTGGTTCCGCCGCGGCTACGCGGACCTCGCAGAGACCCTTGAGCGGGCTCCGGACGACCTCGAGTGCTTCACCTTCCTCGCCGCGCCCTCGCCAAAGGCGATGTGGGCCCGCCGCCAGGCTCACGAGACTGCGATCCATCGTGCAGATGCCGAGGCCGCCCGGGGCACGGAGCCGGTGTTCGCCGCCGAGTTCGCGGTCGACGGCATCGACGAGCTGCTCAGCGCCTTCATCACCCGGCCCGGTCGCGGTCCGCGCGCCGAGGCGACCCGGCCGGTGCTGGTGACCGCCGCAGACACCGGCGACGTCTGGCACGTCGGCATCTCGCAAGGCGACGTCCTCACGACGCGCCAGCCGGCGCCGGCCGCGTGCATGGTCCGCGGCACCGCATCGCAGCTCTACCTGGCGCTGTGGAACCGCCGGCCGTTCGACGGCCTGGAGGTGACCGGCGATCGCACCCTGCTCGACGAGTGGCGGGAACAGGTGCAGATCACCTGGGACTGACTCGGCGGCAGGCGCGTTGCAGTCCCCGGTCTACGGCTGATCGGGTGCGCCCCGCGGTCGATCGCCGGCGATCAACACGCTGCGGGGCGGCTCGTGCCGCGCCTGCGGCCGGACGATGGGGAGGGCTTTCAGCCCTGGCCGACAACCGGCGGGCCTGCATACGGTTATCCGAGGAAGTGGGGAAGGGGGGAGAAACGGGGAGTAGCTATGCGCACCCGAAGAGTGTGGGTCGTGCTCGTCGCCATCGCCCTGGCGCTCGGCGTCGTCGCAGCGACACCTGCCGGAGCCAGTCACGGGGCCAACGGCAAGATCTGCATCGCAAACGACATCGGCGGTGACTCCTCGTCGTTCAACCGCTCGGCGGCTGCCGGTGCGGCGGAGGCGGCGGCCAAGCTCCATGTCGAGACGGCGACTCTGGACGCCGCGACCGGGGCCGACCTCATCGCCAACATCGACGCCTTCGTCACGGCCGGTGACTGCGATCTCATCATCGGGATCGGCTTCATCGTGGCATTCGCGCTCGAGCCGTTCATCCAGGCCAATCCGCAACAGAGGTTCGCAGTGATGGACTTCTCGTTCGGCGGGCTGTACGACGACAACACGGCCGAGGTGCTGTTCCGAACCGACCAGTCGGCGTTCCTCGCGGGCTACATCGCTGCCGGCATCAGCGATACCGGCAAGGTCGGTGTGTTCGGAGGATTGCCGATACCGCCCGTGACCGTGTTCATGGACGGCTACGCGCTCGGGGTGGAGTACTACAACGCCGAGTTCGGCGCCAACGTCGAGGTGCTCGGATGGGATCCAGACCTCCAGGCAGGGCTGTTCACGTTCAACTTCGACAACCCGGCCGACGGTCAGGCCGCGGCCGCCGCCCTGTACGACATGGGCGTCGACACCGTCTTCCCGGTGGCAGGCTTGACCGGCTTCGGGGCGCTCGCCGAGGCCGACCTGCGCAAGGCGGCCGGAGACGAAGTCCGGGTGATTGGCGTCGACTCCGACTGGTCCCGGGACCTCGGCGACCCGAACCGAGTGATCCTCACCAGCGTGGTCAAGGACCTCGGACCGGCCGTGTTCAACCAGGCCTCCGCCATCGCTAGCGGCTCGTGGCAGGGGGGCGTGGTGTGGGAGGACTTGGCGGGCGGAGCGACGTACATCGCGGGCTTCGGCAAGACCAACCCGCAGGTACCGGGCTATCTCAAGAACGACCTCAAGGCGATCTCCGCGGCCATCATCGACGGGACCATCCCGACGATGCCGTGATCGGGGCCATTTCGGAACGCGGCTGCGAGCGCCGGATCCCTGCCAGCCGCCGACCACCTGGAGCGGCGAACCCCTATCGCTCCCGGAGTGGCCGGGCCGGTTGAGGCTTTCGGCTCTACGTGTGGTGAGCCGACGGGGTGCCGCCGCTGTTCCTTGCGTCGGCAACGCCCGGACCCGCTACCCAGCCTCGGCCCTCGCCCTCGGGGCCCTCGTGGCGTGCGCGGAAAACTCGAAATGCCAATCCCCCGTTTGACGCTGCCAGGAGGGCGCGGAACGCGATTCGGGCGATTTCGGAACGCGCCTGTGGCTGCCGGACCCGCTCGCGAACATCAGCAGGCCCGCCGCGCCGGGCGGGCCTGCTCAGGTGGCTGGGGCTCAGCGTCCCCGGCAGGGTCAGGGAACGACGGTCAGGAACACGCTCCCGGTCTCGAAGCTGCGTTGTTTGCCGGCTTCGTTGAGGAACTTGACCACCGCTCCGGAGTTGTACTCGTACTCGCCGGGCGACGTGTACTGCTGGTGCCCCGCCGGATTCAGGTCGGTATGGACACGGAGGACGAGATTGGCCGTCTCCCCGGGCCCGAGATCACCGATCTGCCACTCCAGGAACTCCTTCGCGGACTTGCCCTTGGTGGTCAGCACGGCGGTCCCTGACA
>JBFJZV010000180.1:0-6808 GCA_041621915.1 Acidimicrobiia bacterium
AAGCCGGCATGGAGGGCATCGGCCAGCATCTGCCCCGACCGGCGCGGGTCGCGGCCCACCACGGCCAACCCGCCTTCCCGCCCGTCCCCTACGGCGCGAGCCAGGCCCAGCGCGAGATCGGCGGTGATGTCGACGTTGGCGCGACCCCGCACTCCGTCGGTGCCGAACAGGCCCGCCATCAGCAGAGGGAGAGGGCGACCCGGTGCGCCCGGCGCATCAGCGCTTGGTGTACTGCGGGGCGCGGCGCGCCTTGCGAAGGCCGTACTTCTTGCGCTCGACGACCCGGTCGTCGCGAGTGAGGAACCCTGCCCGCTTCAGCGTGGGCCGCAGTTCGGGGTTGAGCTCGACGAGGGCGCGGGCGATGCCGAGCCGCAGCGAGTCGGTCTGGCCGGTGAGGCCGCCGCCCTCGAGCTTGGCGTCGACGTCGTAGCGGCTCTCGAGCCCGACGGTTCGCAGCGGCTCCATGATGCGGATGCGCTGCGCCATGCTAGGGAAATACTGGTCGAGGCTGCGGCCGTTCAGGCGGAATGCGCCGTTGCCGTCGGACAGGCGCACCCGCGCCACCGACGACTTGCGCCTCCCCGTGGCGACCGCGAGCGGCTTGGCCATCAGGCGCCCACCTTTCGCACGTCGATGTCACGAGCCTGCGGCTGCTGGGACTCGTGTGGATGGTCCGGCCCTGCGTACACCTTGAGATGGTTGAAGAGCCGGCGACCCAGCCGGTTCTTGGGAAGCATCCCACGGATCGCATTCTCCACCAGGCGCTCCGGGTGGCTCGCTCTGACCTCGGCCGCCGTGCGGGCGGTGAGCCCGCCCGGGTATCCGGAATGCCGGTAGTACATCTTCTGGGTCTCCTTGTTGCCGGTCAGCGCGACCTGGTCGGCGTTGACGACAACGACGAAATCCCCACAGTCGAAGTGCGGGGCCCACTGCGGCTTGTGCTTGCCCCGCAAGAGTTGCGCTGCTTCGGACGCGAGCCGGCCCAGCGGCAAGCCGGCGGCGTCGATGAGCCACCAGGCGCGCTGGATGTCACCGGGGCGTGGCGAATACGTCTTGTGGCGCTTCATCAGGAGAGACCTTCGATACGCAGAGGCGCTCCCGAAGCCCGGGAGCGGAGGCCATGGTATCGGAGTCGGCTGCCAACCGCCAAACCGGCGCTGCCCTTCATCGGGCCCGTTCCAGGAGGGCGGGCAGCTCGGTGAGGGAGGCGACTTTCGGCTGGTGGCGTGCCAGGCCGTACGGGTCGACCAGGACGACCTCGCCGAGGCCCGCCGCCCTCCCCCCGGCTACGTCGAACTGCACGGCATCGCCCACGTACCACGTCTCCGCAGCCGCGACGCCCAACGCGTCGAGTGCGAAGCCGAAGATCGCCGGATCGGGCTTGGCAACCCCCACCAGCGTGGAGTCGACGATCACGTCGAACATGCCGCCGAACCCGGCTGCGGCCAGGTCCGCTTCGACCCGGCCGTCGGCGTTCGACACCACGCCCACCCGGTACCCGGCTTCCCTCACGGCGGCGACGCCCGCTCGCGACCCCGGCAGCGGGCTGCGCCACAGGCCGTGGCTCCCCACCAGCGCGGCCACCACCTCTGGCTCAGCGGCGATGCCGGCCAGCTCGAGGTTCCGGCCGAGCCACCAATGCCACCAATCGGGCGCCACGCCGTTCCACCGTTCCGGTTCGTCGGCCAGCTCGTGCATGGCGGTGTAGTGGGCGGCTCGCAGCTGCTCCTGGTCGGGACGCTGCCCGGTGTGCGGCTCGACGACGTCCCCGACCGCACCGGCGTCCATCGTGACGAGCGTGCCGCCGGCATCGAAGAGCACGGCGCGCGGCGGGGTCACGACGCATCCCCGTACTCGACCGCCCACAGGACGAGGCCGTGGGCCGGAGCTGCGCCGCGGGCCGCATTGCGGTCGCGGGCGGCCAGCACGGCCGGCACGTCCTCCGCCGCGAGACGACCCCGCCCGACTTCGACGCACAGCGCGACCATCGACCGCACCATCTGATGACAGAACGCGAGCGCCCGCACGTCGTACAGCACCTGCGGGCCAGCGCGCCGCCAGCTCGCCTCCAGCACGGTGCGCACGGTCGTCCTCCCTTCGGCGGCCCGGCACAGCGATGCGAAGTCATGCTCCCCCACGAACGCGGCTGCCGCCTCGGTCATGTCGGCGACGTCGAGCGCATGGGGCACATGCCAGGTGTACAACCGCGTCAGCGGATCGGGTACCGGGGCGCTGTGGATGAAGTAGCGATACCGGCGGGACAGCGCCGAGAACCTGGCGTCGAAGTCGTCCGTCGCCCTGGAAACGGACGATATCGCGATCTCCGGCCCGAGCTGCGAGTTCAACGATCGCCACAGCCGATCCGGCTCCAGGTCGTCAGCGCTGAAGCTGACGGTCTGGTGACGCCCATGGACCCCGGCGTCGGTGCGGCCGGCGACGCTGGTCTCCACCGGGCCGGTGTGCTTGAAGAGGGCGTCCTCCAGCTCGCCCTGCACCGTGCGCACGCCGGGCTGGCGGGCGTAGCCGTGAAAACCGGTGCCGTCGTAGGCCAGGTCGAGCCGGTAGGTCGGCATCGCAGTCAGAGGGAGAAGAGGGCGAAGACGACCAGGTAACCGAGGATGCCGAGGCCGGCCGACATCACGCCCTGTTCGAGGGTGACCTCCATCGCCTCCTTGAGACCCATCGCCACGATGGCAGCCAGCCACAGTGTGCCCAGCACCACGGCGATGATGCTGGGGCCCATCAGCACCGTGACGGCGAGGATGAGCAGGCGAGTGGGGTAGCCGAAGCCCACGATGCGCATCACGCCGACGAACTGCCCGCTCCCGCCGAAGAGGTGGCGGGCCGCCGCCCAGGCGATGCCGGAGTACACCAACCAGAAGATGAGGCCGGCCAGGATCCACGACAAGAGGCCGGCGAGGTCGAGGCCGAACAGGCCGATGCCGACGACGAGATCGGTGCCGAGAACGAGGAGGGCGGCGTCGCCGCTGGCGCGATCGTTCCACAGCATCCACAGGTACGACTCTCGGTCGAAACGGGCCGCGCCGATGACGCGCTGGGCGATGACGTTCTGCATGGTGCGGCGGCTCAGCTTAGGAGTCTGCTGAGTCCTCAGGCGGTCCTGACGGGTACGATCGCCGGCCGATGGCCTTCTCCCCTACCGAGCTGATCGAGCTGCACCTGGAGAACCTGTTCGCCGTGGACGGCCGCGGGCGCATCGTGGCGGCGCGGGAAACAGGCAACGAAACAGCTCCCCGGTTCGTGCTCGTGCGGTCCGTGGCGGGCCATGCCTGGCTGGCCGGAGAGGGCATCCCCGACCACGTGGCCGGCCGGCTCGGCGCGCTCTCGGCGCGCGAGCCGCGGGTGGAGGCTCGGTGGCCGGCGGCCGACCCGGAGTTCCGGCGGCTGCTGGGCGGCGACGTGGTGACCGGCGCCGCCTACGTGCTGCCCGAGGACCTGCCGCCCGCGGGCGCAGCGCGCGAGATCGGGCCTGGGGAGGTCGACCTGCTGGAGCGCCACTTCCCGGCCACGGCGGAGCTGTACGAGGAGCGGCGCCCGGTGGTCGGGATCGTCGAGGCCGGCGCGGTGATCTCGCGTTGCTGCTCGGTGCGCCGGCCCAGCCGGGGAGTGGAGGCCGGCGTGGACACCGTCGAGGAGTACCGGGGACGGGGATACGCAGTGGCGGTGACGTCCGGCTGGGCGCGAGCGCTCCGCCGCCTCGGCCGGGTGCCGCTGTACAGCACCGAGTGGGACAACGCCGCCTCCCGGGCCGTGGCCGCCAAGCTGACCGCCCGGCGGTTCGCCGTCTTCTACGAGGTCGCCTGAGCCTTGCGCGCCGGCCGCGCCAGCGACTCGTCCATGTCGAGCACATCGGTCAGCGGCACCCACCGCCACTGCTCCGACCCACCTGCGATCGCGCGGACCGGAGCGAGGAACAGGAACCGCAGGTCGAAATGCAAATGCTCCGGGTCGTCCCCACGGGCCGGGAAGGCGTGCACGTCGACGTCGAACAGCCCATCCCGGGCGAGCGTCAGGCCGATCATCCCGGTCTCCTCGGCAACCTCCCGCCGCGCCGCGGCGAGCGGCTCTGGGTCACCGACCTCGAAATGCCCCCCAGGCTGCAGCCACGCCCCGATCTTCTGGTGCCAGACGAGCAGGAACGAATCCCGCCCCGGGGGCACGACGAACCCCGAAGCAGTGAAGTGCCCCGGCGAGTACTGCTCACGAGAGAACGGCTCCGGCGAATCGAGGAGATCGACCATGCGCGTTCGATCGCTCTCTTCGACGGGAGTCGCCGCCTGAAAGGCGGCGAGATCTGAGCCGACGCCGGCAAGCCGGCGTCGGGTCATACCAGCTCGATGATGGCCATCTCGGCGCCGTCACCGCGGCGCGGGCCGAGCTTGACGATGCGGGTGTAGCCGCCGGGACGTTCGGCGTAGCGGGGCCCGACCTCGTCGAAGAGCTTCGTGACGATCTCGGTGTCCTCGATGTGGCGCAGCACCGTGCGGCGGTTGTGGAGGCCGCCGTCCCGCGCCTTGGTGATCAGCTTCTCGGCATAGGGCCGCAGCACCTTCGCGCGGGCCAGCGTGGTGGTGATCCGCTCGTCCCAGAACAGCGCACCGGCCAGATTGGACAGCATGAGCCGCTGATGGGCGGGACCGCCACCGAGCCGCGGGCCGCGCTTGGGCCGGGGCATCAGGCGCTCTCTTCTTCCCCGGCCGCGCGGAGCGACAGGCCCAGCTCGTCGAGCTTGGCCGTGACCTCCTCGAGGCTCTTCTGGCCGAAGTTGGTGATGTTGAGCAGATCGTCCTCGGTGCGCTGCACCAGCTCGCCCACGGTCTGGATCTGCGCCCGCCGCAGGCAGTTGCGGGGCCGCTCCGACAGGTCGAGCGCCTCGATGGGCAAGTCGAGGTCGGGCGAGGCAGACTCGGCCTCGACCACGTCGCCCAGCTCCAAGCCGATGCCCTCACCGACGTCGGCGAACAGGCCCAAGAGCTCGCGGAGCGTCTTGCCGGACGAGGACAGCGCCTCCTGCGGCGTGAGCGAGCCGTCGGTCTCTATGTCGATGATCAGCTTGTCGAAGTTGGTCATCATCCCGACCTGGGTGTTGTCGACCCGGTAGGCCACGTTGCGGACGGGCGAGAAGATCGAGTCGATGGGGATGACGCCGATGACGTCGGAGCGCTTGTTGCGGTCGGCGGTGCGGTAGCCAACGCCGCGCTCGATGGCCACTTCCATCTCCAGGCGCCCGGACGAGGACAGCGAGGCGATGTGGAGGTCGGGGTTGACCACCTCGACGCCCGCCGGCACCTTCAGGTCGGCGCCGGTGACCTCGGCCTTGCCCTTGGCGGACAGGTAGGCGGTCTGTGGCTCGTCGACCTCCATCCGCAGCACGAGCTGCTTGAGGTTGAGGATGATGTCGACCACGTCCTCCGTCACGCCCGAGACGGTGGAGTACTCGTGCTGCACGCCCTCGATGCGGATCGACGTGACCGCGGCGCCGGGGATACGGCTGAGCAGCGTGCGGCGCAGCGTGTTGCCGAGCGTGTAGCCGAATCCGGGTTCCAGTGGCTCGACCACGAACTGGGAGCGGGTGTCGGAGACCGGCGTCTCCTCGATCTGGGGGCGCTGAACGATGAGCATGTGGTACGGCCTTACTTCGAATACAGCTCGACGATGAGCTGCTCTTGGATCTGGGTGTCGATCTGGGCGCGACTCGGGATGTCACGAACGGTGACCTTGCGCTCGTCGGCGTCGACGTCGAGCCACTCGGGGATCGATCGGTTGCTGCCGGTGTCGAGGGCGAGCTGCACCGCGAACAGGTCCTTGGACCGCTCCTTGAGCTCCACCTCGTCGCCGGGGCGCACCCGGTATGACGGCACGTCGACCCTGCGCCCGTTGACGCGGAAATGCCCGTGGCCGACGAGCTGGCGGGCCTGGCGCCGGGACGCGGCGAACCCGGCCCGGTACACGACGTTGTCGAGACGGGTCTCGAGCATCTGGAGCAGCTTCTCGCCGGTGATGCCCTTCGAGCGGGCGGCCTGCTTGTAGTAGTTGCGGAACTGCCGCTCCAGCACGCCGTAGATGCGGCGGGCCTTCTGCTTCTCCCGCAGCTGCACCATGTACTGAGTCTCCTTGATGCGGCCGCGGCCGTGCTCACCCGGCGGGTAAGGCCGGCGCTCGATGGCGCACTTCGACGACTCGCAGCGCGCCCCCTTCAGGAACAGCTTCGTGCGCTCCCGGCGGCACAACTTGCAGGCCGGTCCGATGTAGTTGGCCATCAGCTACCCCTCCGCTTCTTCTGGCGCACGCCGTTGTGCGGGGTCGGCGTGGCGTCGAGGATCCCCGTGATCTCCATGCCGTAGGTCTGGAGCGTCCGGATGGCCGTCTCCCGGCCGGAACCGGAGCCCCGGACGATCACGTCGAGCTTGCGGACCCCGTGCTCACCGGCCTTGCGGGCGGCCTGTTCGGCGGCCACCTGCGCCGCGTACGGCGTGGACTTGCGGGAGCCCTTGAAGCCAACCGAGCCCCCCGACGTCCAGGCAATGGAGTTGCCGTCGTGGTCGGTGATGTTGATGATGGTGTTGTTGAAGCTGGCTTTGATGTGCGCCTGGGCGTGGACGACGTTACGTCGTTCCCGGCGCCGCCTCGGCTTCTGCTGAGCCACCTGTTTCCTCCGCGCGTTGCTCGAACTCGCTCGCTGCCGTGGCAGCGACTACTTCTTGACCTTCTTCTTGCCGGCGATCGGGGTCCGCGGGCCCTTGCGGGTGCGGGCGTTGGTGTGGGTCCGCTGGCCGCGGACCGGCAA
>JBFJZV010000181.1:0-6801 GCA_041621915.1 Acidimicrobiia bacterium
GCCAAGTAGCTCTGGACCCTGGGCGATCGTGTGGTGGCCGCGTGGGCGAGGGCCGGGCAACGAAAGAGGCGCACCGAGGGCAGGAGCCGTGCAACCCGACTCCGAGCGGGGGTGCGCCCAAACAGCACGGCGCACCGAGGGCAGGAGCCGTGCAACCCGACTCCGAGCGGGGGTGCGCCAAGTAGCTCTGGACCCTGGGCGATCGTGTGGAGGCCGCGCCGGCGGCGGGCGGGCAACGTTTCAGGCGCACCGAGGGCAGCGGGCGCGCAACCCGACTCCGAGCGGGGGTGCGCCGGGGGACCCGACCCTGGGCGATCGTGTGATGGCCGCGTGGGCGAGGCCCGGGCAACGAAAAGGCGCACCGAGGGCACCTGCCCCGTAACCCGACGTCGAGCGGGGGTGCGCCAAGGAACCCAGTGCGGGCGGTGGGACTCGAACCCACATGGGGGGTAACCCCACCAGATCCTAAGTCTGGCGCCTGTGCCAATTCGGCTACGCCCGCTCGATCGTCCGGGGTGGTGGGTCGCCTGGGACTCGAACCCAGAACCTACAGATTAAGAGTCTGTTGCTCTAGCCAGTTGAGCTAGCGACCCGCACGAGAGATTAGCAATCCGGTGCGTGGGCCAGAAGCCCGAGCCAGTCGATCCACTCCATGGTGCGGTACCAGCCGTCAGAGCTACGTCTGACGAGAACGCGGCAGACCCCATGCGGGAGCGTGTTCTTGCGATGGCCGGTACCGGCAGGCTTGATGAATGTCTTGTGGAAGTCGGCCCTCTCGAGCTCCAGCTCGGCGCGCCAGTGAGCGCGAGAAAGCTCGTCGTCGTTGCCCTCGTGGAGATGCAGCTTCAACGCGAAGCGTGCGTCAGGCTGGTGATAGGAACGGGTCCATCGTATGAATACGCGGAGGACGCGAGCGTCGGCATTGGCCAGCTCGAGCCGGCGTTCTGTCTTGGAACCTTCAGCCCAGTACAGCGCAACTCCAGCCGTCCAGAGGGGGTCCGCAGCCAGCGTTGGGGCACATTGCCGCGCGTTTGCTCTTATCCGCTCGACCTCGGCCCGTCGCTTGCGCTGGGTGTCGCGGGGCACGCCCTTCCGTGATCCCGTTCGTCGGCGGATCGCAAGGGCCTGCTCACTGGTCAGCCGGATCTCTCGGCACCAGCCGGCCAGCGTCCCTTTGGCCACGGGGAGCACGGCCATGATCTCGCCGTAGCTCCACCCGAGCCGCCGGAGCGCACGGCCCAGCTCGGCGCGCTCCCATCGCGACAGGCTCTCCCATCCGGCGACGAGCGATGCGAACACTGGCGGGATTTCCATGGTGACAACGTACGGGCTGGGTGCGACGAGAAAGCCGTGGCACAATGACCGGCGACGGGCTGTGGCGCAGCTTGGCAGCGCGCCTGCTTTGGGAGCAGGAGGTCGCCGGTTCAAATCCGGCCAGCCCGACCAGCTGCGAATTGCGAGTCGCCTCACGGCGACGGTCCCCGGAGCTGCCTTCGGAACCTCGGCAGGCACCACTATCCTCACTGCGCCATCGCGGGTGTAGCTCAATGGCAGAGCTCCAGCCTTCCAAGCTGGTGACGAGGGTTCGATTCCCTTCACCCGCTCTGGGTGGGCTCAGCCATGCCCCCGTAGCTCAGTGGACAGAGCAGGAGCCTTCTAAGCTCTTGGTCGGGGGTTCGAATCCTCCCGGGGGCACGCCACCGAACGGCGCTGCCCAGCCGGGCCAGACCTGCCGCCCCGGGGCTCTGCGATCCCGGGCGAAGACCAATCCGAGGAGCACCGTGCAGACCAAGCTGACCGAGTCCGGGCCCTTCGAGCGGCTGCTCACCGTGAGCATCGACGAGAGCGAGCTCGAATCGGCGAAGGAGAAGGCCGCTCGACGCCTGTCACGAGACATGCGGATCAAGGGCTTCCGGCCCGGCAAGGTGCCGCGCCGCCTCGTCGAGCAGCAGGTGGGCAGCGACCAACTCCGCTCCGCTGCGCTGGAGGACGCCCTCCCCGACATCGTCGGCGCTGCGCTCGACGAGGCGGAGATCCAGCCCGCCGTCGTGCCGTCGGTGTCCGACACCCGGGACACCGCGTCGGGTTTGGAGGTGGACGTCACCGTCACGATATGGCCGAAGGCCACCGACCTCCCCGACTACCGCAATCGCAGGATCGTCGTCGACTCGCCCGAGCTGTCGGACGACGAGCTCGAGCAGCGCATCGACCAGGTCCGTGACCAGTTCTCCGAGCTGGAGCGCGCCGACCGGCCCGCAGGCGCCGGCGACTTCGCGCTGGTCGACCTCACCGCCACCCACGACGGCGAGCGCATCGAGGAGGCGTCCGCGAGCGACCTGCTGTACGAAGTGGGCTCCGGCTCGTTCATCCCCGGGCTCGACGACGCCGTCATCGGGGCCGGCGCCGGCGCAGTCCTCGAGTTCGATGGCACCCTCCCGCAGGGCTTCGGCGACCGCTCGGGCGAGGAGGTGCGCTTCAAGGTGCTCGTCAAGGAGGTGCGGGTGAAGCGCTTGCCCGAGCTGACCGACGAGTGGGTCGACGAGGCGACCGAGTTCGAGACCGTGGCCGAGCTCCGTGAAGAGCTGAGCCGGCTCGGCACGGAGCTGAAGCAGCGCGAGGCGGGCAGCGCACTCCGCCAGCGCTTGCTCGACGAGCTTCTCGCGGACCTCGACCTCGAGGTGCCGAGCGCGCTGGTCGAGGCCGAGGCGCAGGCGATCGCTCACGACTTCGTCCACCGGCTCGACCAGCAGGAGATCGAGCTGAGCACGTACCTGTCGGTGACCGGCCAGACGGACGAGCAGGTCTACAACGGGATGGTCGCCCAAGCCGAGCGCAACCTGCGCACACGGGTGCTCCTCGAGGCGGTCGCCGAGGCGGAGGGCGTCGAAGTCGACGCCGACGAGGTCGACAGCGTGATCGGCGCGCTGGCGCAGTCGGCCCGTAAGCCCGTCGAGGAGTTCCGCAACCAGCTCGTCGAGAGCGGTCAAATACAGGCACTCGTCGGTGATATGCTGCGTCAGAAGACGATCGACGTGTTGGCCGAGTTCGCCGAGCCCGTCGATGCCGACGGCAACCCGGTGGTCCTGGGATCTCCGGTTGGGGCCGAGGAGAATACGGCCGAAGAAGACCAGGACCCGGCCGACGAAGAGGGAGAGGAATGAACCTCCCGGAGCCGATCGACAGCAACGACACGAGCCGCGCCGCCGCGGCGGGGGAGCGCTAGCGTGGCCAAGTTCGAGGGCGGGGACCTGCTCAAGTGCAGCTTCTGCGGCAAGTCGCAGAAGCAGGTGAAGAAGCTCATCGCCGGCCCAGGCGTGTACATCTGCGACGAGTGCATCGACCTCTGCAACGAGATCATCGAGGAGGAGCTCGCCGAGACCCAGGAGGTGTCGTTCGCCGAGCTGCCCAAGCCGCACGAGATCTACGAGTTCCTGAACGACTACGTCGTCGGCCAGGTGCGCGCCAAGAAGGTGCTGGCCGTCGCGGTGTACAACCATTACAAGCGCGTGCGGGCCGGGCAGCGCCCAGCGAAGGACGACGTCGAGCTGCAGAAGTCCAACATCGTCCTGATCGGCCCCACCGGGTGCGGCAAGACCCTCCTCGCCCAGACCCTGGCGCGGATGCTCAACGTGCCGTTCGCGATCGCCGACGCCACCGCGCTCACCGAGGCCGGTTACGTAGGCGAGGACGTCGAGAACATCCTCCTCAAGCTCATCCAGGCCGCCGACTTCGACATCAAGCGGGCCGAGACCGGCATCATCTACATCGACGAGATCGACAAGATCGCTCGCAAAGCTGAGAACCCCTCCATCACCCGCGACGTGTCGGGCGAGGGCGTCCAACAGGCGCTCCTGAAGATCCTCGAAGGGACCGTCGCCTCGGTTCCGCCCCAGGGTGGGCGCAAGCACCCCCACCAGGAGTTCATCCAGATCGACACGTCGAACATGCTGTTCCTTTGCGGCGGCGCCTTCGCAGGGCTCGAGAACGTCATCCAGCACCGGGTGGGCCGGCACACCGTCGGCTTCAGTGCCGACATCCGCTCGGCCGCCCAGGGGCGCGACCCCGACCTGCTGTCCGAGGTCCTGCCGGAAGACCTCATGCAGTACGGGCTCATCCCCGAGTTCATCGGTCGCCTGCCCGTGGTGGCCACGGTCGACGATCTCGACAAGGAAGCTCTGGTTCGCATCCTGCTCGAGCCGAAGAACGCGCTCGTCAAGCAGTACTCCAAGTTCTTCGAGATGGACGGCGTCGAGCTCGTGTTCGACGACGACGCCCTCGACGCGATCGCGGATCAGGCGCTGCTGCGCGGCACCGGTGCTCGCGGGCTCCGGGCGATCATGGAGGAAGTTCTCCTCAACACGATGTACGAGCTGCCCGCCCGCACCGACGTGGCGCGCGTCGTGATCGATGGCGACGTCGTGCGCCAGCGGGTCAACCCGACCCTCGTGCCCATCCAGGATCTGGCGTCCGACACCGCGCACGAGCGGTCCGCCTGACCCCCCTCGACTGGAGATCGAGACCCGCCTCGACCTTTTGTCGAGAGAGCGTCGCGGCGTACGAATCCGAAAGAATGGCGGCAACGCGCCTCGGAACTGCGTAGGGTGGTCACAGCCCACGACAGGGGGAGTACGGACATTGGGGCGTTCGACCTATGGCTGGTCGGGTGCTGCGCTGGTAGAACTCGCGAACGGCTGGCGGGCTAGTCCCTTGGTGTGCCTGAGTAACGACACGCTGAGTGGCTTGCTCGACAGCAAAGAGTGGTGATACGCTAACGGGCGTACTAGGGAAGCTAGGGCCGAGACGCTGGCGGCGCTCGGCATAGGAAGGTGGGTCCATCGTGGCGGCGATATCTCGACATCGGCGAAGGATCCGGAGGCAACTGACATTCCTCTGGGTCGTAGCACTGATCTCTGCACTGCTGACGGGGCCCACGCTGTCGGGCGGCTTCGCCCTCGGCGGAGGCGACGACACCACTACCGACACCACGACGGCGGAGACCACCGAAGCATCGGACGCCACGGTGGAGGACGCCGCCGCGGAGGCGAGCGACGAGACCGTGACCGCCACCACCGGAGCGGGCGACGCCACGGTGACGGCCACCACCGCCGCCGAAGAGACCGCTGAGGAGCCGGCCGCCGCCGCCACGGACGAGCCTGCCGCCGAAGACACGACCGAGGAGCCGGCCGCCGCCGCCACGGACGAGCCCGCCGCCGACCAGACCACTGAGGAGCCGGCTGCCGCCGCCACGGACGAGCCTGCCGCCGAAGACACGACCGAGGAGCCGGCCGCCGCCGCCACGGATGAGCCCGCCGCCGAAGACACGACCGAGGAGCGGGCCGCCGCCGCCACGGACGAGCCCGCCGCCGAAGAGACGACCGCTGCCGCCACCGAGGAGCCGGCCACGGCCACCGCTCCTGTCGCGCGGGGCGGCGACAAGTGGGCCGAGTACACGTTCGAGTTCTCGGACGGCACCGTGGTCTCCGGATCCAACCGCCAGGGTGAGTCCGGGCACACCGGCAAGAACAACGAAGCGAACCTCAACCCGGCGCTCGCGGCCGCCGGCGCCGGCTGGTCCCTCCAGGGCACGGTGCACGTCTCCTGCTCCGACGACTTCGGGTTCGACGACAACGACACGTCGAACGACGGGTGGACCGAGAAGGGCGACGAGAACTCACCGCTCCAGGGCACCGACCCGTTCCCGATCGTCAACTACTCCATCCAGAAGTTCGACGACGGCGAGCCGAAGTCGAGCTGCGGCGACACCGCGCCGCCGCCCCCGCCCCCGCCGCCGCCGCCGCCCCCGTCCAACCCGGCGATCGACGTCGAGAAGTTCGTCAAGGTCAACGACGGGCAGTGGCAGGACGCCGACGACCCGACCGGTCCCGCCGCCACCCCCGGCGTCGACCAGGTCTCCTTCCGCTTCGTCGTGACGAACACCGGCGACGTCGCGCTCGAGGACGTGGTGCTCACCGACACCGACTTCACGATCCCGAACAACACGGTCGGCGCGCTCGGCGTCGGGCAGAGCTTCGAGCGGGTCATCGGCCCGTTCCCCGCCCAGAGCGGCCAGCACCACGACAAGGCCACCGTCACTGCCCACGCAGCCGGCGGCTCGGGCGGCCCCAACCAGCCGCCGCCGTTCGACGGCAACAAGTACAGCTACCTCTTCGTCTTCGAGAACGGCACCGTCGCCGCGGGCACGAGCGACGACAAGGACCACGACCTCGGCCTCGGCCTCTCGGACGAGACGCATCTGTCGTGCTCGGACGAGTTCGGCTTCGAGGACCCGAACGACGGTGACCCCGACGGCTGGGGCGAGAAGGGCGCGCCCGACATCGACGACGACCCGGGCTGGCGCCTTCTCGGCTACGCCATCGTCAAGTACAAGAGCGATGGCAGCGTCGACGAGACCTGCGGCGGCGGCGACACGGGCGGCGGCCAGGTGATGGACATGGATCCTGCCTATTACTTCGGCGAGGCCGTCCAGACCAACCCGAGCATCGACATCGAGAAGTACGTGATCGTCGACGAGGCCAACGAGCCCGCGCCCGGCGACCCCCGTTGGGACGACGCTGACAACGCTCCAGGACCGGCGGCAACAACCGGCGAGGGCACCTGGTTCAAGTTCGAGGTCACCAACACGGGTGACGTGACGCTCGTCGACCTCGAGCTCACCGACACCGACTTCCCGATCCCCTCCGGCCAGGTACCGGCCTCGCTGGCGCCCGGCGACTCCTTCACGATCGTGATCAGCGGCGGCCCGGCGATCGACGGCCAGCACCACGACAAGGCCACCGTCAC
>JBFJZV010000182.1:0-6759 GCA_041621915.1 Acidimicrobiia bacterium
GGTAGCTCCTCCTTCGGGGCAGGGTGCAATTCCCGACCGGCGGTGACAGCCCGCGACCCCCTCACGGGGTGGACTCGGTGGAACTCCGGGGCCGACGGTGACAGTCCGGATGAGAGAAGGAGGGCTCGCCGCCGCTGTCGCGCGCGCGGGCTCCCTTCGACGACGACGGGAGAGGACGCGTGTACGACGAGCCGATGCGCAGGGCGATCGCACTGGCCGCCGCCGCGCCGCGGCCCCACCCCAACCCCCGAGTCGGCGCGGTCGTCCTGGACGCGGCGGGGAACATCGTGGCCGAAGCCGCCCATCTCGGCGCCGGCATGGTGCACGCCGAGGCAGACGCAGTGCGCCTCGCTGGCGAACGGGCCAGGGGCGGCACCGTCGTGGTCACGCTGGAGCCATGCGACCACCACGGCCGTACCGGCCCCTGCACCGAGGCGCTGCTCGAGGCCGGCGTCGCCCGGGTCGTCGTCGGGGCCGAGGACCCCGACCCGCGGGTACGGGGCCGGGGCATCCGCCGCCTGCGAGACGCCGGCATCGCCGTGCTCACCGGCGTGCTGGCGGGGAACGTCGAGGCACTCGACCCCGGCTACTTCCACCATCGCCGCACCGGCCGCCCCCGCGTGACACTGAAGTGGGCGGCGACGCTGGACGGCCAGACCGCCGCGGCCGACGGCACGTCACAGTGGATCACCTCGCCCGAGGCTCGCGCCGATGCCCACCGGCTGCGGGCCGCCGCCGATGTGGTGATGGTCGGCGCCGGCACCGTGCTCGTCGACGATCCCCGTCTCGACGTCCGCCTCGACGGCTGGGACGGCGCCCAGCCCCGCCCCGTCGTGGTGGCCGGCCGCCGGCCGCTGCCGCACGACGCCCGGATCTTCGCTCGCAAGGCGCTCGTCTACGCCACCGAGCCGCTGGCGCTCCCCGCCGAGGTGGTGGTGGTCCCTCCCCGCACGGGCGGTGCCGACCTCGCTGCGGTGCTCGGCGACCTGGGGGAGCGTGGCATGCTCGACGTTCTCGTCGAGGGCGGCCCGGCGCTGGCCGGCGCGCTGTGGCGGGCCGGGCTCGTTGATCACGCCGTCCTGTACCTCGGCGCCAAGGTGGGAGGCGGCATGGGGCGGCCGGCGTTCACGGCCCCCTTCGAGACGCTGGCGGACGCCCGCCCCGTCGAGGTGACCGGGATCGCCAAGGTCGGCCCCGACGTCCGCATCGAGCTGGAGCCGGCCTGATGTTCACCGGGATCGTCTCCGAGCTGGGCAGGGTCGCCGCGAGCGACGAGACGCCGACCGGGCGGCGCATCGTCATCGAGGCCAAGCAAACGCGGGACGGACTCGAGATCGGCGACTCGGTCGCCGTCAACGGGGCGTGCCTCACCGCCACCGAGCTGCGGCCCGACGGCTTCGCGGTCGAGGCGGTGCAGGAGACGCTGGACCGCACCAACCTTGGCGCCCTCGCCGCCGGCGACGCCGTCGACCTGGAGCGGCCGGTACCGGTGGGCGGGCGCCTCGACGGCCACATCGTGCAGGGCCACGTCGACGGTGTCGGCACGGTCGAATGGGTGCGGCCGGAGGGCGACGCCCGGCGCATGCGGGTGACGCTGCCGGAGGGGTTGGCCCGCTACGTCGTCGAGAAGGGCTCGATCACGATGGACGGGGTGAGCCTCACCGTCACGGCCGCCGATGCCGCAGGCTTCGAGGTGGCGCTCATCCCGCACACCCTCGACGTCACCGTGCTGGGCATCCGTGCCCCGGGCGACGCCGTCAACCTCGAGGTTGACGTGCTCGCCAAGTACGTGGAACGGCTGCTGGAGTCCCACGCATGAACCTGGCCACCATCCCCGAAGCCATTGAAGCCATGTGCCGCGGCGAGTTCGTGATCGTCGTCGACGACGCAGACCGCGAGAACGAGGGCGACCTCATCATCGCCGCCGAGATGGTCACCGAGGAGCAGATCGCGTTCATGGTCCGCTACACGAGCGGCCTCGTGTGCGTGCCGGTGGTGGGGGAGCGGCTCGACGAGCTGGCCCTGCCCTTGATGGTGGTGGAGAACACCGACAGCCACAAGACGGCGTTCACCGTGTCGGTCGACTACCGGTTCGGCACGACCACCGGCATCTCCGCCGCGGACCGGGCGGCAACGATCCGGGCGCTCATCGACGCCGACACGCAGCCGTCCGACCTGGCCCGCCCCGGGCACGTGTTCCCGCTGCGGTATGCCGAGGGCGGGGTGCTGGTCCGGCCCGGGCACACCGAGGCGGCGGTCGACCTCGCCCGCCTCGCCGGCCTCTACCCGGCGGGCGTCCTGTGCGAGATCGTCAACGACGACGGCACCATGGCGCGCGGCCACGACCTGGCCCGCTTCGCCAAGGAGCACGAGATCCTCGTCGTCGCCATCGCCGACCTCGTCGACTACCTGGCCGGCCCGCGCCGGCTTCGCCAGGCCGCCGAGGCGCGGCTGCCCACCGAGTTCGGCGTCTTCCGGGTCGTCGGATTCGTCGACGAGGACGGCGGCGCCGAGCAGGTGGCGCTGGTGATGGGCGACGTCGCCGGCGGCGAGCCACCGCTGGTGCGCGTGCACTCCGAGTGCCTCACTGGCGACGCGCTGGGGTCACTGCGCTGCGATTGCCGCAGCCAGCTCCGGGAGGCGCAGCGCCGCATCGCGCAGGAGGGCCGCGGCATCATCCTGTACATGCGCGGTCACGAGGGGCGCGGCATCGGGCTGGTGCACAAGCTGGCGGCCTACGCGCTCCAGGACGACGGCCGCGACACCGTCGAGGCCAACCTGGAGCTGGGCCTGCCGGTGGACGCCCGCGACTACGGGCTCGCCGCCCAGATGCTGCAGGCGATGGGGGTGCCGCGGGTCCGGCTGCTCACGAACAACCCCGACAAGCGGGAGGGGTTGGAGGGCCACGGCATCTCCGTGGCGGAGCAGGTCACCCTGCAGACCGCCCCCACGGACGTGAACCGCAGCTACCTGACCGCCAAGGCCCGCAAGATGGGCCATCGGCTCGACGTCGATGGGTGAGCCGGCGCCGCTGCGGGTCGCCGTGGCGGTGGCGACGTTCAACGCGCCCGTGACGGAGGGCCTCCTCCGCGGCGCGTTGTCGTACCTGGAGGACGCGGGGGTGCCGGAGCCCGTCGTGGTGCGGGTGCCCGGGTCGTTCGAGCTCCCGGTGGTGTGCCGGGCGCTGGCGCGCCAGGGCTACGACGCGGTGGTGGCAGTGGGTGCGGTCATCAAGGGCGAGACCGACCACTACGACCACATCGCCACCCAGGCGGCGCGCGGGCTGATGGACGTGGCGCTGGAGACGGGTGTCCCGATCGGGTTCGGCGTGCTGACCACCCGGACCTCCGAGCAGGCGGTGGAGCGAAGCCGCCCGGGCCCGGGCAACAAGGGCATCGAGGCGGCCGAAGCGGCGGTGTCCGCCGCCCAAGTCCTGGCCGGGCTGAGGGCGCCTAGCCGAGCCTGACCACGGCTCCTGCCACCGGGTCGCGCCACAGCACGTCGCCGTCGTCGATGGCGAGGTCTGCCTCCCGATCGCTGCGGTTGACCAGCACGCCGATCCGCTCGTCGCCCAGCGTGCGCGTGTAGGCGACGGCATCGGCGCTCTGGCCGGTGAGCCGCCAGCCACCGCGTCGCAGGGCCGGGAATCCGCGGCGCAGGCGGGCGAGCTCCTGCGTCACTCGAAGCTGCTCGCCGTCCCAGGCGCCCTCGTCGTGCCACGGGAAGGCGCCGCGGGAGGCCGGCTCTTCTCCGCCGGTCATGCCGACCTCGTCGCCGTAGTAGACGCTCGGCGCGCCGGGCATCGTCATCTGAAACAGGGTGGCGGCTCGGAGGCGGGCCGGGTCGTCGCCGGCGAGGTGCAGGAAGCGGGCGGTGTCGTGGCTCGACAGCAGGTTCTGGCCGGCGTTGCTCGCCTCCGGCGCGTAGCGAGCCAGCATGCGGTGGATGCCCGAGACGAACGCCGGCGTGTCGATCGTGCGGGTGGCGAACCAGTCGAGGCAGAGCTGGCGGAACGTGTAGTTCATCGTGGCGTCGAACCGATCGCCCTGCAGCCAGGGCATGGCGTCGCCCATCACCTCGGCCAGCAGGTAGGCGTCGGGCCGAGCCGCCTTGCAGGTGTCCCGGAAGTCGATCCAGAAATCGGAGTCGACGTAGCGGGCCACGTCCATGCGCCAGCCGTCGATGTCGTGGTGGGTGAGCCAGTGGGCGGCCACGTCGAGGAAGTAGCGGCGGGCGTCCGGGTTGGCGAGGTCGATGCGGGGCAGCGACGGCACCCCGTACCAGGACTCGTAGGTCGTCTCGACGGCGAGGCCGTCGTCGTCGCGCTCCTCGATGGCGAGGCCCCACTCCCGGCAGGCGGCGAGGTAGGCCTGATATCCGGCCGCGGTCTGCCAGGCCTCGGCCAGGTGCGGCCGGGTGACGATGCGGGGGGGCCAGTCGTGCACGACGAACCAAGCGGCGTGGGTCGAGCCCGCCCCGTTGGCGAGGAGATCCTGGAAGGCGAAGAAGAGCGGGGAACAGTGATTGAACGAGGCGTCGACGATCAGACGCATCCCCCGGCCGTGCAGCGCCTCGACCAGCCCGTCCAGCGCGGCGTTGCCGCCGAGCGCCGGGTCGACCTCGTAGTAGTCGACGGCGTCGTAGCGGTGGTTCGACGGGGCCGTGAAAATCGGGTTGACGTAGACGGCGTCGACCCCCAGCTCGGCCAGGTAGTCGGCTTTGGCGGCGATGCCGACGAGGTCGCCGCCCTGGAACTTCAGCCAGTGCGGCGCCGCACCCCACGGGTCTGCGCCCGGCGGGGTGAGCGCGGCGTCCCCGCTGGCGAACCGCTCGGGGAAGATCTGATAGATCACCATGCCCTGCGCCCAGTCCGGGGTGTCGAAGGGCTGCCCGGCGTCGAGGTCCAGCTCCCAGCGGTCGAGGCGCTCGACGGCGTTGCTGATGCCGGCGGGCACCAGGTACACGGCCTTGCCGTAGGGGTCGCGGAAGGCGAGGGTGTAGCGGAAGCGCCGGGTCGGCGGGGTGACCGCAGCCTCCCAGTAGGCGAACCGGCCGTCCTCGCCCCAGCGGCCGAGCGGCTCGCTGGAGCCGTCCCCGAACACGACTCGGGCTTCGGTGAAGCCGGGCTCGGTCAGCAGCCGGAAGCGCACCCTCCCGTCCGCGAGCGGCGAGCAGTGCGCCCGGTCGGCGGGGTCGTACCGCACATCGAACGGGTAGAGGTGGCCGTTCTCGTCGTAGAAGCGGGCGTCGGGAAACAGGAGGCGGGCCATTGAGGCGGGGATGGTAGGGGAGCCGGCCCGACGCCAGCATTGCCCACCGAACACCCCACCGATATACTCGTCGCCACAACCGAGAAGCGGAAGCGGCTGCTTCCCACCCGGCCACCCCAGGTGCGCCGCGGTAGCACCCAACGGCAGCAGTCTTCCTGACGCTGCCGTTTTCTGTGCAAACGACCGACCACCTTGAGGAGGTGCTCATCGCAGACGAACTGCGGGTGAACGACAAGATCAGGGCCCGAGAGGTCCGGGTCGTCGCCCCCGACGGAAGCCAGATCGGAGTCAAGCAGCTCAACGAAGCCCGGTGGCTGGCCGACCAGCTCGGGCTGGACCTGGTCGAGGTCGCACCCGACGCCAACCCGCCGGTGTGCAAGATCCTCGACTACGGCAAGTACAAGTATGAGCAGTCGGTACGTGCCCGGGAAGCTCGCAAGAAGCAGACCCGGACGGTCATCAAAGAGGTGAAGTTCCGCCCCAAGATCGACCACCACGACTTCGAGGTCAAGCGGCAACGCGCCGAGCGTTTCCTGGAGGAAGGCGACAAAGTCAAGGTCACCATGCAATTCCGGGGCCGGGAAGTCACCCACCCCGAGATCGGGCTGTCGCTCCTCGAGCGTCTCGCCAAGGAGCTGGAGGAGTCCAGCACCGTCGAGTACAGCCCGAAGCTGGAAGGCCGCAACATGGTGATGGTGCTCGCTCCCATGAGGGGGGCGCGCCGCCGCACCGAACCGCAGTCGGACGACGAGTAGCACCGCCTCGCCGAGTAGCAGCCGCGGCGACGAAAGGGAACGCATGCCCAAGATGAAGACGCACCGCGGCGCCGCCAAGCGGTTCAAGGTCACCGGCACCGGCAAGATCCGCCGCCGCAACGCCTGGCGCGGGCACAACCGGCACAAGAAGAGCGCGGCGCGCTGGCGCCGGGTGCAGGGCGAGTCCGACCTCTCTTCGGGCGACGCCCGGCGAGTCGGCCGGCTGCTCGGCCGGCGCTAGGCACAGAGGAGGACGGACCAATGGCTCGAGTCAAACGCGGGGTTCAGCACGTCAAGAAGCGCCGCAAGGTGATGGAGCAGGCCAAGGGCTACACGGGGGCACGCAGCCGCCGGTACCGCACCGCCCGCGAGCAGGTGATGAACTCGTCGGCGTACGCGTACCGCGACCGGCGGGCCCGCAAGGGCGAGTTCCGGCGCCTGTGGATCGCCCGCATCAACGCCGCCGCCCGCCTGAACGGCACCACGTACAGCAAGCTCATCGCCGGCCTCAAGGCCGCGGACATCGAGGTCGACCGCAAGATGCTGGCCGACATCGCCGTGCACGACCCGGCGGCCTTCAAACAGCTCGTCGACGAGGCCACCGCCGCGCAGCAGAACTAGTGCCCTGCGCCGCAAGTCTGCACAGAATTTCGCCGGCCCTCGACGCCCCTGGCGGCGTCCTCCGCCTCGACGCATCTACCGATGCGCCTTCGTTGTGCGTCCTTGCCAGGAAC
>JBFJZV010000183.1:0-6754 GCA_041621915.1 Acidimicrobiia bacterium
CTCGGCGGCGGCGGCTACCTGGTGATCACCCGGCCGTGGCCGTCGATGCTGCGCACCATCTACGGCGACCCCGACCGCTACGTCACCACCTACTGGACGCGGTTCCCGGGCCGGTACTTCGCCGGCGACGGCTGCAAGCGCGACACCGACGGGTACTTCTGGCTGCTGGGCCGGGTCGACGACGTGATGAACGTGTCCGGCCACCGCATCTCCACCACCGAGGTGGAGTCGGCGCTCGTCGATCACCCGGCAGTGGCCGAGTCGGCGGTGGTGGGCCGGTCCGACGAGCTCACCGGCGAGGCCATCGCCGCCTTCGTCACCCTGCGGGGCAACGTCGAGGGCGACGAGGCCCTGATCGCCGAGCTACGGGACCACGTGGCCAAGAAGATCGGGCCGATCGCCCGGCCGAAGAGCATCGTCTTCACCAACGACCTCCCGAAGACCCGCTCCGGCAAGATCATGCGGCGGCTGCTGAAGGACATCTCCGAGCAGCGCCAGCTCGGCGACGTCACCACCCTCGCCAACGCCGACATCGTCGAGGAGATCGCCGCCAAGAGCTAGCGCAGTCACATGGCCGCCGGGCCGGGCGTCGCGGTGGGCGCCTCGCGTCGGGGGCCCTCCCAGCGGCGGCTGCCGCCGCGTCGGGACGTTGGAGGCGTGGCGGCCGCGAGCGGCCGCCTGAGCCAACCACGTTTCGCATCTGGACGGGGCGGGCTTCTTCGCGTCCGACGTGCTGCGGGCGGGGGGAGATGCCTTGACAGCTCTTGTGTTTAGCACTAAATTAGGGCCCAGGAGGTCAGTGGACATGAACAACACGCTCAGGGCCTTCCGGGTCGGCTCCAACTCGCGGCGGCCCCGCACGTTCTCCGACGGGCGGGTGTGCCGGCGAGAGGAGTGCGACACGGTGCTGTCGAAGTACAACAAGGCGGATTTCTGCCACCGCCACGCTCCCGTGCACTTCCCACGGCTACGCGGCGTGATCACCGAGGGCTGACGACCTAGCGCAGGATCTCGCGAAGCCGGCGCAGCGCCGCAGCCATCTCCCGGCGGCGCTGCGCCCCATGACGGGTCACGTCCAGCATGTCGTGCAGGAATTCGATCTGCTCGACGGGCGACGACCGCATCTTCGGCGTGCCCCCCGAGATCTCCTGGTAGGCGTCGGCCAGCTCCTCGATCCGGGCGCCGATCGAGTTGTCGATCAGCGCCTCGAGCATCTTCACGTCGGCGAAGACCAACCGCGTCCAGTACTCCTCCTGGGCGTCGCTGCCGATTAGCGCAGTCGCCGCGTCGCGCACCGCCGCCAGATCGGTCTGCGCCTCCTTGGTCTTGCCGAGCAGCCAGCGCAGCACCGCCATGTTCCAGCCGTAACGAGGCCACACCTCGGGACGGTCCTTGCGGCCGGACCGCTTGCGGGCATAGCCCTCCTGGGCCTCCGCGTACTCGCGGAGCGCATGCCCCAGCAGCTTCTTGCGCTCTTCGAGGGTGCCGCTGATGCGGGCGACCCGCTTGTAGATGCTGCCGGCGAGGGCGTGCCGCTCCGGGGTCGGGGCGGCCTTGAGGAGCCCTTTCACCCGATCGATGGCGGTCAGGCAGTCCTGGCATGCCCGCTCGAGCGTCGTGCCCTCGTCGTCGGACGCCCGGACCCTGTCGACGGCATCGCGCGCCACCAGGTTGAGCATCTCGTCGAGCACCTCCAGCGGGGCGCCGGCATCCCACGAATCGAGGGCCATGCTGTAGTACCTGATCGCCCGGTCGAAGCGGCGCAGCTCGCCGAAGCAGCTCCCCAGCGCGTCCAGCACGCTCCCCGTGTTCCACTCGGGCCGCATCTTGACGACCAGGTCCTCCAGCTCCTTGCCGAGGGCCTCGATGCGCGCCTGGTCGTACGCGTTCCGGGCTCGGGCGGCGAGCCCGCGCAGCTCGGCCTCATACTCGTGGGCGGCCACGACGCGCACCTCACCGGCCGCCTCGATGCCGGACTCCTTGGTGAGTTGGAAGTCGGGCGAGCCGTACACCTGGTACGCCCCCCACGTCGTCCCGCCGAGGGCGTGGGCGGCCTGGCGGGCGGCGAGCACTGCGTCGCCGAGCTTCGCTCCGCCGGTGAGCCGGTCGTAGAACACCGAGGCGAACTCGGCGGCGGCCGCGTCGTCGACCGCCCATCCGGCGGCGACCACCGCCCCTACGCCGATCTCGATGAGCTGCTCGGAGATGCTGGCCGCGAAGCGGGTGAGGTCGAGCCGCTGCCGCCGGTCCAGCTCCCGCTCCTCCTCGGTCCGGGTCGGGTCGTCGAACTTGCCGAGGTGGCAGCAGTTGAGGAACACCAGATCGGGCACGACGCGCAGCTGGTCGATCTCGGCCGACGTCAGGAACTTGCCGTTGCCGATCACCACGCCGCTGCGATGCACGTCGTCGGCGACGAACTGGCCATGCGCGGCGATGTGGACGATGCTGTATTCCTTGCTGCGGTCGAAGAGGCGGGTGATCACCTGGCTCGCCGTGCGCGCCGCCACGTCGTCGTCGATGACGGCGTTCACCTCGTAGCCCGCCTTCGTCAGCACGCCGGCCACGGCCTGGCCCTCCCGCAGCGCCCCGTCGAGCTGGCGGTACCCGGTCATGCCCTCCAGGTTCGGGTCGCCCACGACCAGCGCATGGCGGCCGCGCGGCGATTCGATGCGGCGGCGGAAGCGGGCGGTGGTGAGCTGGCGGAGTACCCCCCGCTGGATCGCCAGCGGCTCGTTGCGCCCGTCGGCGCGGTCGGTCAGCATCTCCCATGGGAACGCCGCGGCGACGCGGTCGACGACGAGCTGGAGGTTGGCCGGCTCGTTCGACTGCTCCTTCAGCGTGTTGGGCAGCAGCAGCTCGAACAGCACCCCGGTGACCAGGTCGCCGTCGCCCCGCCCGCCGATGGCGCTGGCGACCAGCTCGTCGATCAGCGCGGACTGCGTCGAGCGCTTCGTCTCCTCGGCGCGGGCGCGGTCGGTGAGCGCCTGGAAGCGGAGGTCGACCGTGCCGGCCGACGGGTTCCCGTTGGCGGCGTCGGTGATCTGGAGGCGGCGCCACCACCCGGTGTCGTACTCGAACGAGGCCCGACCCGGCTGGCCGCCCGGCTTCGGCTGCAGCCACGGGCGTCCGTAGATCTCCTCGCTCTCCTCGGTGGGGAGCCGCACGACGCCGGCGAGATCGGCCACCGTGTGGGCGGCGCGGGTCGCGATGTCGAGGTACAGCTCCAGGAACTCGAGCTGGTCGATGCGCACCCGCTCCCAGAACCCCAGGTCCCGCAGGGCGCGGTTGGCGAGCACGACGCCCTTCACGATGGCGCCGATGGAAGTCTCGATGGTCAGCGCCATGCCGCTGTTGCTGCCCACGAGCAGCGCCGAGATCGTGGCGGGCCGCCACGCCCCGGGCCGCGGCGGTCGGACCGCCTCGCTGTACTCGACCGCGTAACGGAGCGCCGCCTGCGTCACGCTGCGGGTCAGCTCAGACGGGTTGAGCTTGCCGACCTCGCCGAGCCCCACGACGATCGCTCCCGGCGGCCGCTTGGCGTTGTCGGTGCCGATGCCGGGGGCCAGCACCACCTCGTGGCTGCCGACGTCTTCGGGGTAGACGCCCAGCGCATGGCGGCTCGTCAGCCGTCCCCGCATCCGCCAGTCGAGGAACGACTCGGCGCCGACGATCGGGTCGCCGCGGTAGTGGCCAACCAGCACCGGGCCGTCCGCATGCTCCAGGCTGCCGTGGCTCACGGAGACAGTGAGGAGATGCCGCTCCTGGTCCGGCTCGGCGGCCCGCGGCGGCTCCGAGAACACCGCGGCGGCGGCCAGGTCCTGATCGGTGGGGTAGAGGCGCTCCACCACCCAAGGCGGGCGCGCTCCGGGAACGGTCCGCACGCTGGGCGCCGCCTGGGCGAGGGTCGAGCACGAGCCGGTGGCGAGCAGGTCCTGCACGGCGCGCACCACCTCCGGCCGCTTCGGCAGGTCGCCGTTGGCGGCGGCCGCCCACCACGTGTGCTTGCCGATCGCCTGGGCCACGTCGAGCGCCAGCCCGTCGCCTTCCGCCGAGGCCGGGAACGTCAGGCCAGCGTCGCCGACGACCACCCCGGCGGGGGTGAAGGCGGCGCGTCCGGCGACGCGGAGCACGTCGCCGGCGTGCTCGCGGACGGCGGCAGCGATCCGCTCCCCGACGGGACGCACCGCCTCCAGCAACTTGCCGAATTCCTCGGCGCCGTCGCCGATCCAGCGCCGCCAGGCGTCCACCGAGCGGACGGCCGGGTTGTCGGGCAGGGCGGCCACCAGGCCTGGTAGCGACCGGAACAGCTCCGCCAGCTCGCGGCGCGACAGCGCGGGATCGCCGACCACCGTATCGAGCGATTCGAACAGCACGCCCCCGCCGGCCAGCAGCTGGAGGAGGCCATGGGCGCCGCGGTCGGGCACCCCGATCATCACGATCCGGCCCTCCCGGTCACGGAGCTGCTGCCACAGACCCGGGTCGGCCGCCACCGCCGCCCACAGCGCGAGCCCGCCGGTGCCATGGGCGACCACGTGGACGGGGGTGTCGCCCTGGGCGAGATGGGTGGCGAGCACGGTCCGCAGCGCCGCGGCCGTGTCGGTCAGGGGCTGTCGCCAGTCGTACGGGAAGGCATGCACCTGGAAGGCGTTGCTCAGCGCCTCGACGAGGTCGCGGTAGGGGCCTTCGATCACCGACTCGGCGCGCCCGCCGTCGCGCTCCGGGTGGAGGCCGAGGAGGCTGGTGGCGGCGATGGCGTCGGCGTCGAGCCACAGCCGCTTCCCGTCGACGCCCAGATGGGTGGCGAGCGCGGTGGGCACCAGCACCACGGTGGGCACCGCCGCCTCCGTCGAGCGCGTCTTCGGGGCGGACAGCCCGCTGCTGCCGCGGGTCTGCTGCAGCGGCAGGGCGCCCTCGACCTTGCCCTCCTCGCTGCGGGTGAGCCAGGCGTGGAGGTCCTTGCGGCTGTCCCGACCGCGGAAGTAGCCGAAGTGGGTCACGTCGTTGCCGCGGTGGAAGAACATGACCGGCTTGCCGCGCCGCCGCACTCCCTCGGACATCGCGTCGGTGTTCACCACCAGGTCGTGGGGCACGCCATAGAACAGGTCGGTGGCCCAGATGGCGAGCCGGTTGACGATGCCCCGGCCCTCGACGTCACCCGCGATCACCGCGAGGTCGTCGCCGGTGGACACCTCGGGGAGGTTGAGCAGGTACACGAACGGGGACTTCGGCATCATCGCCTCGATCCCCGGCAGCGACGCCGGGTTGGCCCGCAGCCGGGCCACTTCCAGGGTGAGCGCCTTCACGAACTGGTAGAGCGTCTCCCCGAACACGCCCATCGGCACCAGGTCGACCAGGTTGGTGAGGATCGACAGCAGCTTGTCGAGCCGCTGGCCGGCCAGCCGGGTGCCCCGGGCCGGGCACGCCACCCGCACGTAGCGGCCGACGTTGGGCTGCTTGTCGGCGAGCTCGGCGCCGAGCTGCTCGAGCGTCTCGATCTCGCGGCGCACGAAGTCGTCGTCGAGGCCGAGGTCGTCGGCGTGGCGGCGCCGCTTGCGGTGGTACTTCTTGATGGCCGACTCGGGGATGTCGTCCAGCGAGAGCAGGTCGCCGACGAGCCCGCCGCGGGAGTGGCTGACCACGTGGAGCTCGGCGCGGCGTGGCAGCGCCGCCAGCAAGTCGAGTGCGTTGTCGACCGGGCTGGCGCTGAGGGTGTGGTGCTCGAGCGCCAGCACCCGCCCGTCGTAGCGCCGGTACAGGTCGACCCATTCGCTCGTGGGGCTGCCGGCGTCGGTGGCGAACAGGCCGCTGTAGCTGCCGATGGTGCTCGAGGCGGTGCCGTGCAGGAACAGCAGGTAGGGCTGGTCGGCGTCGAGCTTGCCGGGCTCGGCGAGCTTCCCGGACCGGCCGACCCGGTACACGCCCGGCCCCGGCTCCAGCCGGCCCTCCACCTTGGCGATCGCGGCCCGCACCACGTGGGGGGCGGCTTCCTCGGCGGCCCGCCCGGTGATGATGCGCACGCCCTTGACCACCCAGTCGCCGACGCCCCGGTCGGGGTCTCCCGGCACGACCGCGGCGAGGTCGAACCCCCCTTCGGCGGCGGCGCCCTGCAGCTCGGCGAGCCGGCCGACCGAGACCCACTCCCGCAGGCCGTCCTCGTATTCGATCTCGACGACGGCGCCGTCGTCGAGGCCCTCCTCCACGGCCGCCGGCTCGGACGCGGCCCGGGTGGGGGCGGTGATCCGATAGCTGGCCGCCACCTCGACGTCGTCGAGGAACGCCCCCACGCCGGCGTCGCGGTCGTCCGGGACCGGCTCCGCCTTGCCGGGAAGGCGCATGTCACGAGTTGCCACCTGGAGACCCCCTCGCCGACTCGACACCGGCACCGATGCTACGCATTTCGCGACCTCGGCGCGCCGGCTCCGCTTAGCGGGGCATTAGCACTAACTTATTTGCCATGGCCGACGCCCCCACCCTGTCGCTGCGCGAGGCCGCCGAGCGCCTCGACGTCCATTACATGACCGTGTACCGGTACGTGCGGCTCGGCATGCTGCCGGCCCGCAAGGAAGGCGCCGCCTGGGTGGTCGACACGGCCGACGTCGACGAGTTCGCCTCGCCGCCGGCCACGCCGCAGCCGGGCCGGCGATCCGCCGACTGGGGAGCGCGGCTGCGGGCGCGGCTCGTCGCCGGCGACGAGCGGGGATCGTGGGGCGTCGTGGAGGCGGCGCTCGCTTCGGGGCTGACCCCGGTGGATGTC
>JBFJZV010000184.1:0-6703 GCA_041621915.1 Acidimicrobiia bacterium
TGCTTGAGCCGGGTGTGGAGCTCCGGGTCGAGCCGGACGATGAGCTGCTTCATCGACAGCAATGATAGCACCATGGCCCAAGACGCTATCAGAGCTAGGGCGGCGCTGGAAGGGGGTCGTCAGCGGACCCGCTGCACACCCACCGCCTCGTCGAAGGCGCGGTCGAACGTGAGGATCTCGGTGCACCCGAGGCGGCGCATCACGGCCAGGTGCACGGCGTCGCGCGCCGAGGTCGCGTGCCCGGCCAGCAGTACGTCCCGCGCCGCCTTGACGTCGGCGTGACCGATGGTGGTGACCTCGTCCACCATCGCGTCGAGCGTCTCGAAAGCCGGGGTGATGGCGTCGAGGCGGCGGATTGCCGAGTAGCGGTGGAGGATCTCCTGGTACACCTCGGCGTCCGTCACCAAAGCCCGTCCCTCGAGCACCGCCTTCTCGACCAGTCGCTGCGCGTCGCGCTTGTTGGGGTGATCGGCGCCCACCAGGTACATCGGGATGTTCGAGTCGACGAAGATCACGCCGTGTAGCCGGACTCGATCTCTGCGAGCATCTGCTCGATGTCGTCGGTGGGGAAGTCGTGGTGCAGCGCGGCGCGGATCGCCGCCAGCTTGGCGTCGCGGTCTCTGGAACTGTGTCCCCGGCGAGCGCGTCGCATGGCCTGGCGGGCCCACTCGGACACGGTCAGGTCGGCGGCAGCGGCAGCGTCGCGGATCTCCACGTATTCCTCGTCGGCCATCACTACCTGAAGTCGTTTACTCATGCAATGAGTATATCAGACGGCCTTCTTGAGTAAGCGACTACTGCGTCAGCCGCGCCACCCCGTCGCCGGTCCACTCGAGCACCTGGAGCCCTCGCTGCACGGTGTCGAGCCGGGTCCCGGAGATCGAGCTCGGCCAGTACGCCCGGGCGCTCGCCAGCGGCGTAGATGGCGTGGCGCACGTCGACTCCCCCCGTGGAGCTGATCTGCGCGGTGACGGAGGCGGCCCTCCAGGGCGAGGTCACCCTGCTGGCCGAGGCGGCCCGCCAGCTCGCCGCCTGCACGGCGGAGGTCGACGTGCAGGAGCTGCCGCCGCTCACCGAACCGGAGTTCGGCCTGCTCATGCGCCTGAGCGCGGGAGCGTCGGTGGTGGAGCTGGCCCGGGAGACGTACTCGTCGGAGCGAACGGTGCGCCGCCACCTCCAGACCGCGTACCTCGAGCTCGGTGTCGCCAACCGGGCCCAGGCGCTCACCCGCGCCGCCCACCTGGGGCTCCTCTAACCTCGGCGCCACAGCGAGCGATGGGGGACCCCATGACCGACGACGCCAAGCTGGTCGTGCACCGGGAGAGCCCGGGGAACGAGCGGGCCATCGTGTTCGTCCACGGCTTCGGCGGGAAGGCCGAGAGCACGTGGGGCGAGTTCCCCCGATTTGCGGGCGACGGTCCGGGGCTGGCCGGCTACGACGTCTACAGCCTCGGCTACACCACCAGCATGGCCCCCGACATCCGTGGTGGCTGGCGGGACATCCCCCGGATCGACAGCATCGCCCAGGGCCTCGCCACCCGGCTGGAGTTCGACACCCGACTGTCCCGCTACACCGGGGAGGGCAGCGTGGCGCTGGTGGCGCACAGCATGGGCGGCCTGGTGGCGCAGCGGGCGATGCTCAACGCCCGCGACGAGGTCCACGAGCGGGTCGGCCACCTGGTGATGTTCGGCACGCCCAGCGGCGGTCTCAAGGTGGCCCGCTTCTTGCGTTGGCTCAACCGCCAGGTGGGCGACATGGCGGTCGGCGGCCCGTTCGTCACCTCCCTGCGCGAGGCGTGGACCGACCGCTACGGCGACGAGCCGCCGTTCCAGTTCCGGGCCGGCGCCGGCGACGAGGACGCGTTCGTGCCGGCGTCGTCGTCGATCGATCCGTTCGCCACGCCGCTGCGCTTCGTGGTGCCCGGCGACCACCTCAGCATCGTGAAGCCGCTGGCCGCCGACTCGCTCAGCGTTGCCGTGGTGCTGCGGCTGCTGGCGGGCGAACTCCACGACGACGAGATGAACACGGCGCGCGTGGCACTGGAGTCCAAGGACTTCGCCACCGCCGTCGCGATCTTCGAGCCGAGGCGGGCCCAGCTTGCCGAGCGGGACGCGATCAAACTGGCGATGGCGCTGGAGGGGATGGGCAGGCGGGACGACGCGATGGCGGTGCTGCACGGCCTCCCGGGCACCGACGCCCGCGGCGTCATGGCGGGGAGGCTGAAGCGGCGGTGGTGGGCCGAGGAGGACCCCGCCGACGCCGACCAGGCGCTGGAGCTGTACCGGGGCGCCTACGAGGAGGCCGCCGCCAAGAGCGACCATCCGCAGGGCTTCTACCACGCTATCAACGTCGCCTACCTCGAAGCCGCTCACCACGATGACCGGGCCGCGGCGGCGGAGTGGGCTCGCAAGGCCGCCGGTCACGCCGAGCAGGCCGCCACCGACTACTGGTCGCTGGCCACCCAGGCCGAGGCCCGGCTGTACGTCGACGACCCGCAAGGTGCGCTGCTCGGCTACCGGGCCGCAGTGGGGTTCGGCGCCCCGCCCCGCCAGCTCGAGTCGACGTACGTGCAGGCGTCGTGGGCCGCCGGGCTGCTGTACGGCGACGAGTACCAGGACGACCTCGACGAGATCTTCGGCATCGAGGCCGGCGAGCCCGCTTAGCCCACCTCGATCGGCAGGCCGGCGGCTCCGACGTTGCCCCAGTCGTCGTCGATCAGCACCACGTCGCGCCCCTGGCGGTCCAGCAGCGAGCAGGCGATCGACGCCCGGTAGCCGGATTGGCAATGCACCCACAACGCCGCATCGGGCAGGTCGCCGTGGCGCTCCTCCAGCTCGTGGAGCGGCACGTGGGCGGCACCGGCGAGATGGCCCTCCTCCCACTCCTCGTTGCGCCGCACGTCGAGCACCTGGGCGCCGTTGGCGCCGGCGAGGCCGGGGAAGTCCGAAACCGGGTAGCCGGCTTCGCCCGGCGGCGACATGGCGGCGCCGGCGGGCCGGTCGATGCCGATGCGGCTCAGCATCCGCTGCGCCTCGGCGATCCGATCCGGGTCGTCTGCCACCAGGGTCACCGGGGTGCCCCAGGGGATGAGCCACCCTACGTAGGTGGCGAACGAGTCGCCCAGCTCGATGCCGATCGTCCCCCGGCGGTGATTGGCGGCGTAGGCGCGCCGGTCGCGCAGGTCCACCACCCACTCTCCGGCGGCGAGGCGGGCGGCGAGGTCGCCGGCGGCCGGCGGCGGCGAGAGGTCGGCGGCGCCCGGGCCCTGGCGGTTGCGAGGTCCCATGTGGGCGTAGTAGCGCGGGTAGGCGCCGAGGCCCGACAGCAGGTGCTCGACGAAGGCGTCGACGTCGTCGAACTGCGTCACGAGGTTGGAGAGGCGCTCGGCGGCGATGGTGTCGTCGGGCACCGACGGCGGCGCTCCCTCGTCCTCCACCGGCGCCGAAGAGGCGCAGAAGCTGCCGAAGCCGTGGGTGGGGTAGACGGCCGTCTCCGCGGGTAGCTCCAGCAGCCGTCGGGCCGAGTGGAACTGCGCCACGGTCAGCTCCCGGGTCATCTCCTCGGAGATCAGGTCGGTGCGCCCCACATTTCCGAAGAGCAGCGACCCGCCGGTGAACACCGCGCCGGCTTCGTCGCCGGCGGTGATGTGGTACGACAGGTGGTGCGGGGTGTGGCCCGGCGTCGCGATGGGGCGCAACTCCAGCGGCCCGACCCGGATCACCTCGCCCGGTGACACCGGCCGCCGTGTGAACGCCAGGTCCTCCTCGGCGGCCGAGAGGCAGTAGTCGGCCCCGATCTCCTCGGCGAGCGCGAGCCCGCCCGTGACGTAGTCGTTGTGGACGTGGGTCTCCACCACCAGCGCCACGTCGAGCCCGTCGAGCCGCGGCCTGATGCGGTCGAGGTCGCGCTGCGGGTCGACGACCACGGCGGTGCCGCCGGCCGCGACGACGTAGCTGCGGTCGCCGAGGCTCGGCGTCTCGACGGTGGCGACGGAGAGGGCCATCGCGCTACCCGCCCAGCTCCGACCACCGGTCGCCGGTGGCCACGTCGATGATCGTCCACGCCATGCCCAGCGCCCCGTCGCGGATCGCCCGGTGGCCGTCCTCGGTGACGGTGTGGGCGGCGAACTCGCGCTGATGGTTCACGGCCTCGCCCGGGTTGATGCTCAGCATCGGGTGGATGCTCGGCACCAGGTGGCTGACGTTGCCCATGTCGGTGGACCCGGCCGCACCGGGCGGCAGCGACGACCCGGGCGCGAGCGGGCGGCCGAGGTCGGCCGAGTTGGCGGCGTACAGGTCGACGAGCACCGGGTCGCTTTTCAGGCTGAGGTAGGAGTGGCCCATCTCGTGGTGCTCCCACCGGCATCCCGTGGCGACCGCAGCCGCCTCGAAGCAGGCGAACACCTTCGCCTGCAGCTCGTTGAGCCGGTCGGGGTCGGCGGCCCGCACGTACCACGACATCGCCGTGCGGTCGGGGATGACGTTGGGGGCGTCGCCGCCGTGGGTGACGATGCCGTGCACCTTGTCGGTGGGATACAGGGCCTGGCGCAGCGTCGACACGTTCACGTACGCCTGCACCGCTGCGTCGAGGGCGTTGACGCCGAGCTGCGGGGCGAAGGCGGCGTGGCTCTCCTTGCCGAAGAACTCGATGTCGACGTGCGCCACCGCCAGCGCGTTCGGGTCGACGACGTCACGAGGCGCGGGGTGCACCATCATCGCCGCCGCGACGCCCTCGAAGGCCCCGGCCCGGATCAGGTCGACCTTCCCGCCGTACGCCTCCTCGGCCGGGGTGCCCAGCACCACCAGCCGGCAACCCAGCTCGCCCACCTGATCGGCCAGCGCGGCCCCGGCGCCGGCTGCTGCGGCGGCGATGACGTTGTGGCCGCACGCGTGGCCGACCTCGGGCAGGGCGTCGTACTCGGCGCAGACCACCACCGTCGGACCGTCACCGGCCCGGGCGGCGAACGCGGTGTCGAGGCCGTACGCCGGGTACTCGACGTCGAAGCCGCGGCCCCGGAGGAACTCGACGAGCCGCGCCGACGACTGGTGCTCCTGGAAGGCGGTCTCCGGGTGCAGGTACATCCAGCGGCTGAGCTCGCGCAGCTCGTCCTCGACCTTGTCGAAGGTGTCGGCGGCGCGCTGCTTGAGGTCCACGTTGGCTCCGAGAAAGGACGTTCGTCGGCGACGTTAGTACCTCGGGGCGACCGCCTGCAGCGGACAATGGAACCGATGGCCGCGCTGCTCTTGCTGACCCTGGTTGTAGCGCCGTTCGCCGGCCTCGCGCATCGGGCGTGGTGGCTGGCGCTGGCGGTGCCGGCGGCCCTCGTCGGCGCCCGCGCCGCGAGGCGGGCGAGCTGGCCGCTGGCCCACGCCGGGCTGCTCGCGGCGCTGGCGCTCGCCGCCGCCGGCAGCGGGATGCTCGGCCCGTGGCCGGTGCCCCTGGTGGTCGCCTTCGCCGCCTACTTCGCCGTGGTGCGGGCGGTGCCCGGGCTGCGGGCGTCGCTGCGCTGGCCGGTCTGGCGGGCTCGGCCCCCCGACCGGGCCACCGTCGTGCTGTTCGCCGCCACCGTGGCGGTGTCGGCGGTGGCGCTGGTGCTCTACGCCTGGCTGGCGCAGCCGGACGTGACCGAGATGGCCGGGGATCTGGGCGACCTGCCCGCGTGGTCGCTGCCGCTCGGCGGCGTGGCGTTCGCCGTCGTCAACCCGGCCGTCGAGGAGGCGCTGTACCGGGGCGCGCTGTACCACGCGCTCGAGGCGGAGACGGGCAGCGACGCGCAGGCGGTGATCGGCCAGGGGATCGCGTTCGGGGCGCTGCACGTCGCCGGCTTCCCCGGCGGCGCCGGCGGCGTGCTGCTGGCCGGGGCGTGGGGGATCGTGCTCGGGGTGCTGCGCGCCCGCACCGGCGGGCTGCGCTGGTCGTGGTGGGCGCACGTCGCCGCCAACGTCGTGATCTACGCGGCGGTGGTGGCGCTCGCAGCCGACCAGGGGATCCTGTGAGCGCTCACCCGCAGGCGCCCACCGGCTCGGGGCCGAGGTCGTACGTCTTGGTGAGCCACGAGAAGCCGGCCGCCACCGCCTCCGGGCAGTAGTCGGCCGGGTCGCCCTCGTACTCGACGCCGAAGACCGCCTTGCCGGCGTCGACGAACGGCTCCAGCAGGTCGCACTCGTCGAACTGGAAGCACTCCTCGTTCAGCGCCCAGTCGAAGTGCCCGACCAGGTCCTCGACCTGGTCGAGGTCGTTCTTCAGGCCGACCGACAGGCCGCGGTCGTGAGCCTGCTCGGCGAGCCAGACGTTGAAGACGAGTTGGTCGTCGAACGTCAGCGGGAAGTCGCTGTCGTTCTGGTAGCCGTCGACGTTGTCGGGCTCGACCCCGTCGCAGCCCTTCTCCGCGGCGAGGTCGAGACGGGCCTCCATGATCGGCGCCAGCGCGTCGAGGTCGCGGCCGTCGAGCCAGCGCTCATCGGGCCAGTCGTCCAGCGGACCTCCCAGCACGTCCTCGGCAAACGAGCCGCTGTCGGGACGGCCGTCCTCGTGGGTGCCGGCGCTGAAGTAGCAGACCACCACCCGCCCGGCGGCGTGCAGCTCGTCGACGACCGCCTGCGGCGTCTCGAACAGGTCGACGTCGTACATCTCGACGTCGTGGGAGGTGTCGATCTCGCCGGTGAGCTGCCACTGCCACGTGGTGCCCGGCGGCGGCTGCCA
>JBFJZV010000185.1:0-6698 GCA_041621915.1 Acidimicrobiia bacterium
ACAACACCCGCGAGGAGGTCGACGCGCTGGTCGCCGGCCTGCAAGAGGCACGGAGGCTGTTCGGTGTCGGTTGAGGAGCTGTACCGCGAGGTCATCCTCGACCACTACCGCAACCCCCGCCACAAAGGGACGCTGCCGGAGCCCGACGCCCACGCCGAGGGCAACAACCCGCTGTGCGGCGACGAGCTCGCCATCGACCTGGCGTTCGACGGCGACACGGTCAGCGACGTGGCGATCAGCGGGCAGGGGTGCTCGATCAGCCAGGCGTCGGCATCGATGATGTCCGACGCCATCAAGGGCAAGTCCCGGGCCGAGATCGACGAGCTCGCCCACCGCTTCAAGCGGATGATGGACATCGAGGAGGGCGACCCCGGCCTCGACGCCAACCGCCCGGGTTCCGTGCTGGGCGACCTGGAAGCTCTGCAGGGGGTGCGCAAGTTCCCGGTGCGGATCAAGTGCGCCGACCTCCCCTGGACGACGCTGGCGGAGGCGCTGGGGGTCGACGGCTAGCCGCCCGCAGCCTCCCGGACCCAGACCTCTGCCGTGGGCAGATCGTGGCCGAGTGCTGCGGCGACCAGGCGCAGCAGGAGGGCGATGTCGGGCTCGTCCACGCCGCGGGGCCGGTACGCCGCCGAAAGCCAGTCCACGTAGCCGTCGAAGATCTCCCGGCCGTCGACGAGCAGCGCCGCCGACAGCGAGCGCAAGGCCCACGAGGCGAAGTCGCTGGCGCGGCTGACCTCGAAACCGTCCCAGTGCCGCCCCAGCTCGGCCAGGATCGTCGGGCGCCGCTCCTCGACCCGCCGGTGCTCGGGAACGCGATCGTGGTCGATCGGTGCTGCGGGACCGGTGACCGGGGGCAGGCTCGCGAGCACGCCGCCCGCTTCCAGCGCGAACGGCGCCCACTGGTTGGCACCCAACGCGCGCGCCCACCGGCCGTCGGCCCCGAAGCCCGAGCCTCCCGCCATGACCGGGGTGCCGCCCGCCCGGGTCGTCTCGATCATCCGCCGCGCCCCCGGCAGGTTCGCCGGCACGATGCAGCTCACAGCGACGGCATGCGGCCCGACGTCGTGAAGCAAGGCGGCGAGCTGGTCGGCCGGCACGGACGGCCCCACGAACGTGACGTCCCAATCGCTGCGGCGCAGGACGTGAGCCGTGATGCGGGCAGGCAGGCTGTGCCACTCGCCTTCGACGCACGCGACGAGGACCTTGCCCTTGGTGGCCCCACCTTCCGAGGGGAGTCGGCCGAGCACCGCCACCACCTCCTCGGCGATCCCGGTGGCAAGGTGCTCCTGCGCGACCGACCACTCCCCCGCCTCCCAGCGCCGGCCGACCTCGACCTGTGCAGCGCCGATCAGGTCGCACATCACCCGTTCGGGCGGGATGCCGCTGTCCACCTGGGCCAGCGCCACCGCCAGGGCTCCCTCGCCGTCGCCGGCCGCCACTGCTTCCAGGTAGCCGGCGAGCCCGCTCATCCGGCGGCCCGCGCCACCAGGATCACGACGTCGTCGGGCAACGTCCCGCTGCCCGCCCACTCGTCGAGTGCGGAGGCCACCGATTCGGTCACCGCCTTGGCGGGCAACCCGGCGCCTCGCCGCAGCGCCGCCTCGAGTTGCTCGCCGCCGAACGTCCGGCCGGCGGAGCGAGCCTCGGTGAGCCCGTCGGTGAACGTCACCACCGCGTCGCCCGGCTCCAACGGCACGGTGACCTCCCGGAACGACACGCCACCCAGCACGCCGAGCAGGTGGCCGCCGGCGTCCGGGTGCTCGATCTCTCCCCCCGCCCGCAGCACCAGCGGCGCCGGGTGGCCGCCGGCGGCGATGGTGGCCGTGCGCGCCACCGGGTCCAGCAGCGCGATCACCGCGGTCAGGAAGCGAGTGGATCGGTTCAGGAGGAGGGCGTCGTTGAGGATCTCTAGCGCGGCAGCGGCACCGCTGCCTGCCAGCACGGCGGCACGAAGCGAATGCCGCGCCGGGGCGGCGAGCGCTGCTGCATCCACGCCCTTCCCGCAGACGTCACCCACCGCCAGCGCCCAGCGGCCCTCCCGCGCCGGGAACACGTCGTAGAAGTCGCCGCCGAGGTTGGCCAGCTCGTGCACCGGTCGGTATTCCACGGCGACGTCGAAGCCGGGCACGTCGGCGAGCTCGAGGGGGACCAGGTTGCCCCGGAAGGCGGCGGCCACCCTCCCGCGCTCGGTGTAGAGCTCGGCCTGGAGGAGGGCGGTGCCGGCGCGTTGCGCCACCGCCTGCAGCAGCTCGACGCGTCCCGTCGACCACGCCCCGGGCCCGGCCGCCACCGCCGACATGCGGCCCACCGTCTTCCCGCGAGCGGTCAGCGGCAGGGACAGCACTTCGCCGGGCGTCGTCGCGGCCATCGCAGCGTGGCCGGGCTCGTCGAACGCCCACCACTTCGCGTCAGCGGCATCCGCCCGCAGCGGGCCTGCCCCGAGCGCGGCGATGCGGTCCGCCGCCCGCGGGGCGGACGCCACATCCCCAAACGCGACGGTCTCCCGCCCCGTCGTCGCCAGGCGGGCGACCGTCAAGACCGAGGGAGTGGCCTCCTCGCGGAGCACGTCGACGACGGCGAGCGCCGCCCCCTGGCGGATGACGAAGTCGGCGAGCCGGGCGGCGAGCCGCTCGAGGTTCAACGTGCCCGCCAGCGCCGCATCGGCTTCGACGAGGGCCAGCAGCCGCCGGCGGCTCGAAGCGGTCTCGTCGCGTGCCCGGCGCACGCTCTCCTCGAGCTCGTGACGCTGCTCGTCGGCGTGCTGCTGGGCGGTCACGTCGTAGACGATCCCCGCACCGCCGGCCATCTCCTCGCCGTCGAGCTGCACGAAGCCCCGGCCCTCCACCCAACGCGCCTCACCGCCGGGGACCACGATGCGGTGCCGCACGCGGAAGGAGCCGCCGGTGCCCGCCGCCTCCATGATCGTGCCGATCGTCTGTTCGCGGTCGTCGGGGTGGATCCGGGCCACGAAGTCTTCGAAGTCGCCGCCGAAGTCGCCCGATTCGACGCCGAACAACGCAAGGGTGTTGGCGTCCCACACCACTTGGCCGGCGTGCGGATCCCACCGCCACACGCCGATCCCGGCGGCGTCGAGGACGTGTTGCAGGTCGGCGTCGACAGGGTGCGGCGCATCGGGCATGGGAGGAGAGAGCCTACCGATTCCCGGCGGGCCGCACCCGGGCCCCATGCCCGGCGCGATAATGCGGGGATGGACTACGACACCGCGACCGCTCTGCTGATCGTCGACGTGCAGAACGACTTCGCCCATCCCGACGGCAGCCTGTACGTGCGGGGCGGTGAGGACGTGCCGGCGCTGGCCAACGCCGAGGCCGCCCGGGCCCGAGACGCCGGCGCGCTGGTCGTCTACACCCAGGACTGGCACCCTCCGTCGACGCCGCACTTCGCGAAGGACGGTGGCATCTGGCCGGTGCACTGCGTGCAGGGCACCTGGGGTGCGGAGTTCCACACCGACCTCGAAGTCGACGGGGAGGTCGTGCGCAAGGGCACGGGCGGCGAGGACGGCTACTCGGGCTTCATGGTGCGAGACCCCGAGACCGGTGAGGAGACGCCGACCGGCCTGGCCGATCTGCTGCGGGGCCGGGGCGCCACGAAGCTCGCGGTGGTCGGGATCGCGACCGACTACTGCGTCAAGGAGAGCGTCCTCGACGGCGCCCGGGAGGGCTTCGACGTCGCGGTGCTCGCCGACGCCATCCGGTCCGTCGACCTCCAGCCGGGAGACGGGGCCCGCAGCGTCGCCGAGATGACCGCGGCCGGCGCCCGCATCGTGTGACGGCCTGGGTCAGCGACGGCGACGTCGCGCTCGTCACCGACTTCTACGAGCTGACCATGGCCCAGGCCTACGTGGCCACGGGCGCCTTCGGCGAGGCGACGTTCGACCTGTTCGTCCGACGACTGCCGCCGACCCGCCGCTTCCTGATCGCCGCCGGGCTGGCCGACGCGCTCGCCGGCCTGGAGGCGTTCCGCTTCTCGGCCGAGGCCGTCGGCTATCTCGCCGGCTTGCGGCGCTTCACCGACGAGCACCTCGACTACCTGGCAGGTTTCCGCTTCACCGGCGACGTGTGGGCGATCCCGGAGGGCCAGGCGGTCTTCCCCACCGAGCCCCTGCTGCGGGTGACGGCGCCGCTGCCCGAAGCGCAGCTCGTCGAGACGTTCCTGCTGAACACGATCGGGTTCCAGACGATGATCGCCTCCAAGGCTGCCCGGGTCGGCCTGGCCTGCGAGGGCCGGGACTTCGTCGACTTCTCGGCCCGCCGCGACCACGGCGCCGACGCCGCGCTCAAGGCGGCCCGAGCCTCCTACATCGGCGGCGCCGCCGCCACCTCGATGACCCTGGCCGGGCTCCGCTACGGCATCCCCGTGTCGGGCACCATGGCGCACTCGTTCGTGATGTCGTACGAGGAGGAGGCCGACGCCTTCCGCGACTTCGCCCGCCTGTTTCCCGAAGACGCGGTGCTGCTGATCGACACGTACGACACCGAGGACGGCGCCCGCACCGCTGCTGCGGTCGCCAACGAGCTGGCGCCGGAGGGCGTCACGATCCGGGCCGTGCGGCTCGACTCGGGCGACCTGGCCGGGCTGGCGAGGTCCGTTCGCCGGATCCTCGACCAAGCGGGCCAGCCGCGCATCGGCATCTTCGCGTCTGGGGACTTGGACGAGTGGCGGATCGCGGAGCTGCTCGCCGCCGGCGCGCCGATCGACGGCTTCGGCGTCGGCACCCGGATGGGCACCTCCGAGGACGCCCCGTCGCTGGGCGTGGTCTACAAGCTGGTGGAGGACGACCACGGCCCGGTGATGAAGCTGTCCGCGGGCAAGCAGACCCTGCCGGGCCGCAAGCAGGCGTGGCGGGCCGATGGTCACGATGTCCTGGCGCTGGAGGGCGAGGACGTGCCCGGCGCCCGACCGATGCTGTCGGAGGTCATGCGGAGCGGCGAGATCACCGTCGCCGAGCCGTTGGACGCGGCCCGTACCCGCTGCGCCAACTCGCTTGCCAACCTGCCGCCGGGCCTGCTCGGCCTCGACGGCGACGCCGAGCCCTACGAGGTGCGGCGCTCGGCCGGCCTTGATGCGTTGGTCGCGCGCACCCGAGCCGGGTTGGGCGGCTGAGCTAGCGCCCTGCGCCGCAGGCCTGCACAGAATTTCGCCGGCCCTCGACGCCCCTGGCGGCGTCCTCCGCCTCGACGCCTCTACCGATGCGCCTTCGTTGTGCGTCCTTGCCAGGAACGCCGATGCCTCGGCGAAATCGGCACGAACCTACGACGCAGGACGCTCTAGTCCCCGAACTCGATCTTCACCTCGACCGAGCGGATCCGACGGTCGCGCAGCGCCCCGAGATCCACGCTGAGCGCCTCGCCCGACGAGGAACGCACCACCCGAGCCGCCTCGGACGTCACCGCCGGCAGCGCCTCCGGCGTGTCGTCGAGCGAGGGCACCGCGGTGTCGTCTAGGCCGGCGACGAGGTCCGCGAAGATGGACATCGCCGCAGCCAGCTTCTGCTTCTGCTCCTCCAGCGTCTGCTTCGCTTCGGCGCTGGCCAGCTCCATCTCGGCCTGCAGCTCTTCGGCCTTCTCAGTCTCCCCCATGCCGATGTAGGCCTCCCACAGCGTCTGGGTCACCCACTCCTGGTCGCCCCGCTTGGCGAACGCCTGCGGGTCGGCGCGGAGCCCCTCGCAGATCTCGGCCACCCGCCTGCGGATCATGTTGCCGTGGCCGTAGTTGACGATGGCGTTGTACCGGTCGCCGGCCTCGGCCAGCCGGGCGGCCTCGGTGGTGTACATGTACGCCGCGTTGACCCCGTTGTAGTAGTCCTGCTTGATGTAGAAGCCTCGCTCGTAGAACGCCACCGACCTCTGGAAGTGCTCACGCTTGTCGGTGCGCTCGAACAGCCGCTTGTGCACTGCCCCGGACAGGCCCAGCGTCTCGGGATCGGTGGAGATGGCGTTCTCGCACTTGCACGCGAGGATGCGATCTGCCTCCTTCAGGGCCGCGATGGCGGTCTCGTCGTCGTCACCCTCGCCCGCCTTGTAGGTGCACAGCGCCAGCCGCTGCCATAGGAACACGTCGACGGCGGGCTCCGGCTCGCACTCGTCGATGTCCGGCGGCCCGTCCTCGCCTGCCGCCGCCTCGCGCACGTTGTCGACCGCGTTGCGGAACAGCGCCTTGGCCGTTGCCCAGTTCCCGGCCTTCTTCTCCCTCTCGGCCGTCTTGATGAGGGCGGCCAAGCTCGCGTCGGCACCCACCTCCTCGACGTCCTCGCCTCCGGCGAGCTTCTCCTCGAGCTGCTTCTCCAGCCGGGCGATGACCTTCTCGGGGTCCTCCCAGAACGGCGCCTTCATCCCGCGCATGTAGGTGTACACCGGGCTGTCGAAGTCGGGCTTGTCCTTGATGAGCTTCTGGAGCTGCTCGGTGAGCAGCCCGACGAAACGCTCCGCCTCCTCGTCGGCGATCGTCTCGCCGAGGTGCTCGTATCCGTAGATGATCGTGTGGCTGAGATCGAACGGGAGGCGCGAGAAGAGGTTGTTCTCCGCCATGATCAACGTGGTGTTCGGCTTCTGCGCATGGCGGACCCCGAGCTCGTAGAAGACGTTGGCGTTCATCGTGGACAGGTCGGCGACGACGTAGTCGGCCTGGTAGATCCAGTTGTACATCAGCATGTCGATGCTGCCGGTGACGTTGAC
>JBFJZV010000186.1:0-6684 GCA_041621915.1 Acidimicrobiia bacterium
CCTACCTCGAGGAGGCCCAGGCGGAGCAGCGTCAGGCGTTCCTCGACCAGCTGGTCAGCGGCGAGGTCCGCACCGGCGTGGTGTCTTCGGTGGTCAACTTCGGCGCTTTCGTCGACCTGGGCGGCATGGACGGCCTCGTGCACGTCTCCGAGCTGTCGTGGGAGCACGTCAGCCACCCCAGCGAGGTGGTAAACGTCGGCGACGAGATCGAGGTCAAGGTGCTCGAGGTCGACCTCGACCGGGAGCGGATCTCGTTGTCGGTGCGCCAGACCCGCGAGGATCCGTGGGAGTCGTTCGCCAACAGCCATGAGGTCGGCCAGGTCGTCGCCGGCAAGGTCACCAAGACGGTCCCGTTCGGGGCGTTCGTCTCGGTCACCGACGGGGTCGAGGGTCTCGTTCACGTCTCCGAGATCGCGGCCCATCACGTCGAGCGGCCCGAGATGGAGCTCTCGGTCGGCCAGCAGGTCGACGTGAAGATCACCGAGATCGACACCGACCGCCGGCGGATCAGCCTGTCGATCAAGCAGGCCACCCCGGGGTGGGAGGAGCGCCCGAGCTGGGGCGAAGGCCGCCGCCCGGCGCGCCGCCCCGAGCGCCGCGAGTTCGAGCGGGTGGAGGAGACCGAGGCGGAGCCGAGCTTCAGCGCCGACGCTTCCCTCGAAGCCATCCTGGAGGAGCTCAAGGAGAAAGGCATCGGCCGGAAGTAGCGCCATGTAGCCTGCGGGGATGCCGCCGGCCTGGGGAGTGCCCGGCGACGGGTACACGGGGAACGGAGACGAGAGCAGATGGCGAGGCGAACGGTCGTGCTGCTGGTGGCGCTGCTCCTGGCGGTGCTGTCGGGCATAGCGGTCTGGGCGTTCCTCGACAATGCTCGTGACGAGGCGCGCGAGGGGTTGATCGAGGTCCCGGTGTACCGAGCCGGCGAGTTCGTCCCCCGCGGCGCCGTGGGCGACGAGGTGCTCGACCTCTTCGTGGAGAGCACCGAGCTCGACGGCCTGCTGCCGGTGGGTGCGATCACCACCCGGGAGCAGCTCGAAGCGACGCTGGCGGGCCGCATCTCGCTTGGCCCGATCTCCGCCAACCAGGTCGTCACAACCGAGCTGTGGGCCGACCCAGCCGATGAGGTCGAGGGTCTCGCCGAGCTGATCCCCGAGGGCTTTCAGGCGATGTCCATTCGACCCGACGACGTGCGAGGGGTCAGCGGGTTCGTGCAGCCGGGGGATCGGGTCAACGTGATCGCTTCCGCCGAGGTGGACATCAGCCCCATCGTCGACGCACTGCGGGTCCCGGCCGGCCGGGCCGTCTTCTTCCCGGGGTTGCAGGCCCAGCTCGGCCTCACCGACGAGGAGATGGTCACGCTCGCCGACGCGCTGCCGGTGCGCATCGACTACACCCAGTTTGTGCTGCAGAACCTGTTGGTGCTGGCGGTGGGCAGTGAGACCGCGCCGGTCGTGCCCGACGAGGAGACCGACACCGGGCCGCTGGTAGGGGAGGCCCTCACCCTCGCGGTCACGGCGGAGCAGGCGGAGCAGCTCGTGTTCACCTTTGAGAACATGAGCACGTGGCTCACGCTGGTACCGCCGGGCTTCGAGCCCGAGGTCACGCCGGGCGCCGAGCTCGAAGACGTGATCGACCTGCCCGCGCAGATCGTGGAGGAGCTGAGAGGATTTGGTTTCTTTGACGTCCCCGGTAGCTGACCGCGCCCGCCGTTCCGTGCTCGTCGTCGACCGCGACGAGGAGTTCATCGGCGACGCCACCCGCCTGCTCGACGGGTCCACCGTCGTGCCCGCCCGCAACGTGACCGACGCCATCAAGGCGCTCTCGGACTCGTCGGTCGACTTCGCGCTGCTCGGCCCGTCCTACGCCCACGAGGCGGGCGTCACCGAGGGTGGGCTGCTCCTCGACGTCGACCCGCAGCTTCCAATGGTCCTCGTCTCCGACGCGCTCGACACCGGGGTGCTGCGGGCTGCGCTGCGGGCCGGGTTCCGCGACGTGATCGAGGTTCCCCTCACGGCCGCCAAGCTCGAAGAGGTGCTCGGCAACCTCGAGCGAGTCCAGGCCCGGATCGCCGAGTCTGCCGAGGAGGAGGCGGCTGCCCGGCTCGGCCGGGTGATCACCGTGATCTCCCCGAAGGGTGGCGCCGGCAAGACCGTCACCGCCACCAACGTGGCGCTGGCGCTGGCGGCGTGGTCCGATCCCAACCGGGTGATGATCATGGACACCGACCTCCAGTTCGGGGACGTGTGCCTGGCGCTGCAGATCGACCCTCGCACCTCCATCGTCGACATCGCGCGCGCTCTCGATCGCCTGGACGAGGCGCTGCTGGAGACGACGATGGTCCGCCATTCGTCCGGGCTGCGCGTGCTGCCCGCCCCGCTCGAGCCGGCGCTGGCGGACGAGATCTCGACGCAGGTCGTCGTGCGGGTGCTGTCGATGGTCAAGCGGATGTTCGACTACATCGTCATCGACACCGCTCCCTTCCTCGACGAGCCGGTGCTTTCGATCCTGGAGCGGTCCGAGCACGTGCTGCTGGTCGTCGACATGGACCTGCCGAGCGTGAAGAACGCCAAGCTGGCGCTCGACACCCTCAAGCTCATCAAGTTCCCGATGGAGAAGATCCGGCTGGTCCTGAACCGGGCCAACTCGAAGGCGCGCCTCGACGTCGAGGAGCTCGAGCGGTCGCTGGGGATGCCCGTGCGCGCCGCGGTGCCCTCCGACCGGCTGGTTCCCCGCTCGCTCAACGAGGGCGTGCCGGTCGTGGCGCTCAGCCCCCGGTCCCGGGTCGCCCGCGGCTTCCAGGACGTGGCCCGGCTCGTGCTGGCGCCCGCGGAGGCCGCCGCGCTCGAGCAGGATCGCAACTGGCGGTGGTCCCGCCGGTGAGCCTCGCCGACCGCGTCAAGGCCGCCAAGGCCACGGACACGACCGAGGTTGCAGGGCGGGACGAAGTCCGGGAGGACCTCCGGCGTCGGCTCCACTTCAAGGTCGTGGAGGGGCTCGGCCCCAAGCTGTTCGACCGGGAGATGAGCGACGCCGAGTTGAAGCTGCGCGTCATGGAGATGCTCGAGTGGGCGCTCGACCAGGAAGAGGCCGTCCCGCTCACCCGGGCCGATCGGATGACGCTGCTGCAGGAGATCGCCGACGACGTCCTCGGCTACGGCCCCATCGACCCGCTGCTCAGCGACCCGAGCATCAGCGAGGTGATGGTCAACGGCCCGTACCACGTGTACGTCGAGCGCCACGGCCGCATCCAGCCCAGCGAGGCGCGCTTCGTGGACGCCACCCACCTGCAGCGGATCATCGAGAAGATCGTCGGCGGCATGGGCCGCCGCATCGACGAGGCCAACCCCATGGTCGACGCCCGCCTGCCCGACGGCTCCCGCGTCAACGCCGTCATCCAGCCGCTGGCGATCGGCGGGCCGTTCCTCACCGTCCGCAAGTTTGCGGTGGACCCGCTCACGGAGGACGACCTCGTGCGGTTCGGCACCCTCTCCCGGCGGGTCGCCGACTTCCTGCGGCGGGCGGTGGAAGGCCGGCTGAACATCATCATCAGCGGCGGCACCGGGGCAGGCAAGACGACGCTGCTCAACGTGCTCTCGGCCTGGATTCCCGACGACGAGCGGATCATCACGATCGAGGACGCCGCCGAGCTGCAGCTCCGCCAGGAGCATGCGCTGGCGCTGGAGTACCGGCCGCCGAACATCGAGGGCGCCGGCGAGGTGACGATCCGCGACCTGCTCCGCAACGCCCTCCGCATGCGGCCGGACCGTATCGTCATCGGTGAGGCGCGCGGCGGGGAAGCCCTCGACATGCTGCAGGCGATGAACACCGGCCACGACGGCTCGCTCACCACGGTGCACTCCAACACCCCCCGGGACACGCTCGCCCGAGTCGAGACCATGGTGCTGCTGTCGGGTGTCGACATCCCCGTGCGGGCGGTGCGGGAGCAGATCGCCTCGGCGGTGCACCTCATCGTCCACCTCCACCGGATGCGGGACGGCAGCCGGCGCATCACGCACGTCACCGAGGTGGTCGGGATGGAGGGCGACATCATCACCCTGCAGGACATCTTCCTCCACAACTACGGCAAGGGCGTGGACGAGACGGGCCGACCGCTCGGCACGCTCGAGTCGAAGGGAATCAGACCTACGTTCAGCCAGCATCTCGCCGACCGCGGCATCCAGCTGCCGTCCGAGCTGTTCGAGCCCGAGCCCTACGAAGGCGACTGATCGGGTGGACGCGCCCCTCTCGGCGACGGTCTGGCTGATCGTGGCGGTCGTCGCCACCGTGCTCGCCCTGGGATTGCTGGGGGTCATCTTCGCCGGGCCCGAGGGCACCGCCGAGCGGCGGGCCCGGGCGCGCCTCGGCAGCTTCGCCGGCGAGCGGCCGGGCAGGTTCGCATGGCTGCGCCGTTTCGCGTCGGGGGCGGAGCGGGCCGCCGACCGGGGGGGACTGGGCCGCGGCATCGACTCGCTGCTCGAACAGACCAACCTCCCCGTCGGAGCCGGCGAGGCCGTCCTCGCCGGGCTGGCGATCGCGGCCGTGCTGGGCGTCGTCGGCTGGCTGAGCACGGGCACGCCGGCGTTCGGAGTCCTGGTCGCGGTGGCGACCGTCGTCCTGCTCGTCGTGGCGGTTCGGGAAGCGGCGGCCCGCGAGCGCCGCCGCTTCGAAGGGCAGCTGCCGGACACGCTCAACCTGCTCGCGACGTCCCTGCGGGCGGGTTACTCGCTGCTCCAGTCGATCGAGGCGGTGTCGGAGCAGTCGCCCGATCCCACCGGCCGCGAGTTCGGGCGGGCCATCTCGGAGATTCGGTTGGGACGCGCCGTGCCCGAGGCGCTGCGGGCGCTCGCCGATCGGGTCCAGTCGGTCGACTTCTCGTGGGCGGTCATGGCGATGGAGATCCAGCGGGAGGTGGGCGGCAACCTGGCCGAGGTGCTGACGACTGCTTCGACCACGCTCGTCGCCCGCACCCGGCTACGCCGGGAGATCCGGGCACTCACCGCCGAGGGCCGGCTCACCGCCGTCGTGCTGACGCTGGTCCCGTTCGGGCTCTTCGGGTTCATCTGGGTCGTGAACCGCGACTACCTCGACCCGCTGCTCGAGGAGACGCTGGGCGTCGTCGCCCTCGCCGGAGCCGGAGCGTTGATGGCGGCCGGCATCTACTGGCTGCGCAAGATCGTGGACGTCGAGATCTGATGCTGCTGGCAGCCGCCGTCGTGTTGATCGCGATCACGGTGGGCCTCGCCGCCTACTGGGCCGGCATGGGCGTGGTGCGGTCGCAGGCAGAGGCTCGCATCGTCGCGCTCCGCCGGTCCCGTGCTGAGATCCTCGAGGCGAGCTTCGCCGAGCGGACCGTCGGGCCGCTCATCCGGGGCCTGGGCGTGCAGGCGCTGCGGTTCACGCCGCAGGGCTGGGCGCGGCGGATGGAGCGCAAGTTCGAGCTGGCCGCTTGGGGCGACACGATCGACGCGAACTCGTGGGCCGCGATCAAGGTGCTGAGCATCGCTGCGGCGTTCGTCCTGTGGCTGCCGCTTCAGGCGTTCCTCGACCCGCTCGCCAAGGCGGCGACGCTCGGATTGCTGCTGTTCTTCGGCTTCCTGGCTCCCAACGCCCTGCTGCAGCGCACGATCGACGAGCGACGCGAGGCGATGCGGCGTCAGCTCCCCGACGTGATCGACCTGCTGGTCATCTCGGTGGAGGCGGGGCTCGGCTTCGAGGCGGCGCTGGCCAGGGTGGTGGCCACGGTCCCCGGCGAGATGTCGCAAGAGTTCAGCCGGATGCTGCAGGAGACCCGAGTGGGGGTCAGCCGCGGCGACGCGATGCGCAATCTCGCGACGCGGACCGACCTCGACGAGCTCGACTCGTTCCTGTTGGCGATGGCCCAGGCCGAGGCCTTCGGCGTGTCGGTCGCCCGGGTCCTGCGGGTTCAGGCCGACGAGATGCGGGTGGCGCGCCGCCAGCGGGCACAGGAGCGGGCGTTCGCAGCACCGGTGAAGATGGTCTTCCCGATGGTGATCTGCATCCTGCCGGCGATCTTCCTCGTGCTGCTCGGCCCGGCGGCAGTGGAGATCCTTTCGATCTTCACCGACTAGCAGGAGATCTTTCCGATCTTCACCGACTGGCGCGGGCCGAGCGCAGGGGTTCGCTACGGCGTGACGATGGTGCTGGCGACCTCGTTGATCTCGGTACGCACGTTGGTGCCGAGCAACGAGATGGCCGCAATGGCTACCACGGCGATGAACACCAGCAACAGTGCGTACTCCACGAGGGAAGCACCCCGGTCCTCGCGGAGGCGGTGCATCAGCTGCGTGAAGTAGAGATAGGGGCGAATCATGGCTGACGGTCTCCTTTTCCACTGCGCGGGGGCACGTAGTCGCTTGCCCTGAAAAGCGTACTTCAGGATGGGCATTCGCCCCATGGGTCGCCAGGCCTATTTCTTCTGTCGCCGACCCGGGCGGTGGTGGTGCGGTGGGTCGGGGTGGGGCCGTCTCGGCGACGGCTGCCGCCGGGTGGGGGTCTACGTCGTGGCGGCCGCGAGGCGGCCGCCTGGCGCCAACCACGTGCCGGGTCGGGGCGGCCCGGTGGGGTGGGGCCGTCTCGGCGACGGCTGCCGCCGGGTGGGGGTCTACGTCGTGGCGGCCGCGTGGCGGCCGCCTGGCGCCTACCACGTGCCGGGTCGGGGCGGCC
>JBFJZV010000187.1:0-6668 GCA_041621915.1 Acidimicrobiia bacterium
CACCGCCCGGGTCATCGGGCCCAGCATGCTGTCGCTCGACGGCGCCGAGCACCAACGCCACCGCCGGCCCTTCGCCGACCCGTTCCGGGGAGGGGCGGTGCGGGACCGCTTCGGCGAGTGGGTCGAGGGCCGGGCCCGGGCACTCGTCGCCGAGGTGGCGCCGCGCGGCGAGGCGGAGCTGCGCACCGCGCTGGCCGCCCCCCTGGCGATCGAGGCGGTGGCCGCCACGCTGGGCATGGACGACGGCGGCCCGCTGCTCGGCTGGTACGAGGCGATCGTCGCCTCGGTCGAGCGGGTGACCGTCGGCGGCGACGTCCAACCGGAGGCCGAGGCGGCGTTCGCGGGGCTGTCCGGCGTGGTGGCGGACGCCATCGCCACCCCCGGCACCTTGCTGGCCGAGGTCGCCGCCGCCGGCGGCCTGGCAACCGGTGAAGTGGTGTCCAACGCCGCGGTGCTGCTGTTCGGCGGCATCGTCACCTCCGAGTCGACCAACGCCCAGGCGCTCTACGACCTCCTCGGCCATCCCGAGCAGCTCGCCGCGGTGCGAGCCGACCGGGCACTGGTGGCCAACGCGGTGGAGGAGTCGATGCGGCTGGAGCCCGCCGCGGCCGTCGTCGACCGCTACGCCACCCGCAACGTGGAGCTGGCGGGCGCCCGCATCGCCGCCGGTGACCTGGTGCGCATCTCACTGGCCGGCGCCAACCGCGACCCGGCCACGTTCCCCGACCCGGACCGCTACGACGCGACCCGGCCCAACGCCCGCCAGCACCTGGCGTTCGCCCGCGGCCCGCACACGTGCCTGGGGATCCACCTGGCGCGGCTGGAGGCGCAGGCGCTGGTCGGGGCGGTGCTCGACCTGCTGCCCGCGGCGCGCCTCGACCCACGGCGCAGCATCCCGCCGGCCGGGCTGGTGTTCCGGCGGCCGGAGGAGGTGTGGGCGGCGTGGTGAGCGGTCACAGCACCTGACGGACCCGGCCATCGGCCGGCCAGCCCCGATCGGCCGTCCAGACCGCGGCGTCCAGACGCTCGCTCAATGCCAGGCACAGCCGGTCGCCCAGCGACAGGCCCTCGTCCCGGCGCCAGCGACGCGCCGCCCACTCTGCGTCCTGTTCCTCGACGGGCTCCACGGTCAGCCCGTAGCTGGCCAGCAGCAGCTTCGCCAGGTCCCAATCGCGCCGGTACGCCAGGATCTTCTGGGCGACCTCCGACCAGTTCGCCGCCCCGCAGGCGCCGCCCGCGTCCAGCTCGCGCTCCACCACGTCAGCACCGTCCTCGCCCAGGAGGAAGGCGAGCAGCGCGGACGCGTCGTAGACGTTCAGGCCGCATCCTCCGCCGCAGCGGCGGCGCGCCGCTCGGCGATCAACTCGTCCACGAGGTCGAGACCGGCGAGATCGGCGCGCACGAGTGCCTTCAGCTCGTCCCGCGTGAGCATCACCACGCCGCTCGGTGTGGCGACGAGCACGAGCACCCGCCCCTCGTGGAGGCCGGCGCGCTCCCGCAGCTCGGCGGGCACCACCAACCTCCCGCGGTCTCCCATCGTCACGGTGTACATACCATCCATTTGGCACTTATACCACCGGCCGCTATCGATGGGAAGGGGAGCTACCTCGTGACATCCCCCGACTCGAAGCCGTCTGTGAAGACGCCCGCCACCGGGAGGAACCCCTGCCGCTCGGCCCCGAACGGTATCTGCTCGTCGGCGACGCCTTGCGTGAGCGTGTCTCGGAGGTAGAACGTGCGGTCGCCGGGCCGGAACACGGCCGGCGTGTCCTTGCCGTCGACGACGCCCCAGTCGCCGGCCACGAACCGGTCGCCCGGGTCGCCGAAGAAGATCTCGTCGCTGGCGATGCCGGTGTCGAGCGAGTTCCGGTAGTAGAAGAACCCGGTCGACTCGCGGTGCAGGCCCAGCTCGTCGATCCCGTCCCCATCCCAGTCGCCGATCACCGGCTTGTCGCCCGGGTTGCCGAACAGGAAGTCGAAGTCGGCGGCGCCGAGGCCGGTGCTGCGACTGCCCAGCTTGTTGATCACGAACATCCGCTGGATGGCGGGCCGGAACAGCGACACGGTGTCGCACCCGTCGTCGTTGAAGTCGCCCGGCAGCGGGACGTCGCCCGGGTTGCCGAAGAAGAACTCGACGTCGGCGAACCCGGCGTCGTTGGAGTTGCGCAGGTAGACGAACCCGTCGCTGGATCGGTAGAGGCCGGGGGTGTCGATCCCGTCGCAGTCCCAGTCGCCCATGAACGGGATGTCGCCCGGGTTGCCGAAGAAGAAGCTGACCTCCTGGCCGCCCAGCCCGCGCAGGTGCCAGCGCCCGGTGGCGGGATCCTGGAACCCGAAGCCGTGCGGGATGCGCGGCCGGAAGCGCTCGAAGAACTTCTGGGACGGCACGCACAGACTCACCGGCTGGCGGGCGACGATGGTCTCGGCGCCGAACTGGTTGCGGGCGGTCAGCGTCGTCGGGTTGAGCGGCGTGGGCTGGATGGCGTAACACACCAGGTGCCATCGCTCGTCCTGTACCTCCGTGAGCGTCCGGTTGTGCACCTTGACGGCCGGGTTGCACAGCACGACCGGGCGGGACACCACCGTGTTCGAGTTGCCGAACTGGTCCTGCAGCGCCACCGGCCGGTTGAGCTGGTTGCCGGTGATCTCGTAGCAGGCGTAGTGGTCGAGGGCCAGCGGCGGCCCCTGCTGGTTCTTGCGGGTCGGCACCGCGATGGCCACCCGGTCGCCGACCTCGAACGTCTGGGTGCCGAACTGGTTGCGCACCACCACCGGGGCGCCCTTCGCCGGCGTCTCCACCGCCGACCGCACTCGGTAGAACTTCAGGTGGGCGTCCCGGTCGAAGATCGGCAGGCGGTTCTTGGCCACCGGGTTGCAGAACAGGTTGGGCTCGAAGACCTCGACAGGCGAGCCGCCGAACTGGTCGAGGAGGAGCCGCACCCGCTGCGGGGCGAAGTCCGGGAAATCGCCGGCATAGCACTGGAAGTGGTCGAGCGGCGGCTTCGGGCAGTGCTCATGGGCGCCACCGAAGTCGTAGCAGTTCGGGTTCTTGGCCGGGTCGTTGGGGGTGTGGAACGGCGGCAGCGTGTTGATGGTGTCGTTGGTCACCCGCAGCGACCCGGGGATCAGGCCGAGCGGGCTGTCGACCTGGAAGTTCACGTCGAAGAAGCTCGACGCCGGGAAGTCGGCGCTCGACTGCTGGGCGGTCACCTTGCCAGCCGACGCCTTCGCCGGGTCCTCCATCAACGTCATCGGGAGGACCAGCGCCCGCTGCCCTTGGTTGCACGGCGTGCCCGAAAGTAGCTGGGCGGTGCCGGTGAGCTGCATGGCGACGATCTCGACGTCGATCTCCCGGTCTCCGCCGCTGCCCGTTGGATTGCCGCGGCGCACAACGGTGGGCCCGACGCCCTCGAAGTTCACCCCGCAGCCGCCGTCGGGCGTCTCCAGCACGAGCCCGTTCAGCGTGAGGTCCGATTCGAACACGTCGAACCCCGCCGGGGGGAAGGTCCCGTCGATGACCGGGATCGGATGACAGCCCGGGTCGGCGTCGTCGGTGGCGCCGTCCCCGTCGTTGTCGGCGCCGTCCAAGCACGAGGCGGGGATGGCGAAGCTCTCCGGCGTCTTGAACGGGTCGCCGGCGTCGGAGCCGAGCAGCGTCTCGACGGTGTTCATCCAGCCGTCGCCGTCGCCGTCGAGCGAGGAGGGCAAGGCTGCCGCGCCTCCGGCGGTCCCGACCAGGAGCACCGCCACCATCGTTGCCACTGCGCCGACGATCGTGATCCGTCGCATCACTCACCCTCCCGTGGACGAGACGACCCTGGCAGGCACCCTACTCCCCGCACTAGGTTGCCGCCCGTGAAGTCGCAGTACCGCGTCGTGGTCATCGGCGGCGGGGTCGTCGGCGCCAGCGTGCTGTACCACCTGGCCAAGCACGGGTGGAGCGACGTGGCGATCGTGGAGCGCTCCGTGCTCACCGCCGGGTCGAGCTGGCACGCCGCCGGCGGCGTCCACGCCCTCAACGCCGACCCCAACATCGCCGCCCTCCAGGCGTACACCATCGACCTGCTCACCGAGATCGGCGAGGAGGCCGGCGTCGACGTCGGCATGCACATGACCGGCGGCATCTCGGTGGCCTCGGCGCCGGAGCGCTGGGAGTGGCTGCAGGCGGCGTACCGGGTGTTCCAGACGATGGGGATCGAGGACGTGCGGCTCGTCGACCCGGCCGAGATCAAGGACCGCTGCCCGATCATCAGCGTCGACGGGGTGCTCGGCGGGCTGTGGGCCGACCGGGAGGGCTACATCGACCCCTCCGCCGTCGTCCACGCGTACGCCAAGGCGGCCCGGCAGCGGGGCGCCGACGTCATCGAGCACAACCGGGTGCTCGAGCTGCTCCCCCGGCCCGACGGCTGGGACGTGGTCACGGAGGCCGGCACGATCCATGCCGAGCACGTCGTCAACGCCGCCGGGCTGTGGGCGAAGCAGGTGGGGCGGATGGCCGGGCTGGAGCTGCCGGTGTCGCCGATGGAGCACCACTTCCTCATCACCGAGGCCATCCCCGAGATCGCCGCCCTCGACTTCGAGCTGCCGCTGGTGGTCGACCTGGAGGGCTTCACGTACATGCGCCAGGAGATCGACGGGATGCTGGTGGGCATCTACGAGCTCGATTTCAAGCACTGGAACATGGACGGCGCCCCCTGGGACTACGGCCTCGAGCTGATCCCGCCCGACGTCGACCGCATCACCGACGAGCTGGGCATGGCCGTGGCGCGCTACCCCGTGCTCGACGACGCCGGCATCAAGCGGTGGGTCAACGGCGCCTTCACGTTCTCGCCCGACGGCAACCCGCTGGTCGGACCGGTGCCCGGGCTGCGCAACTACTGGTCGGCCTGTGCGGTGATGGCCGGCTTCCTGCAGGGCGGCGGCGTCGGCAAGTCGCTGGCGGAGTGGATGATCGACGGCGAGCCGCAGGAGGACATCTTCGGCATGGACGTCGCCCGCTTCGGCGACTTCGCCGAGAACCGCGAGTACATCCGCCAGATGACCGGGCAGTTCTACTCGCGCCGCTTCGTGATGACCTACCCCAACGAGCAGCTCTGGGCGGGGCGGCCGCTGCGGATGGCGCCCGCCTACGACGCCATGACCGCGGCCGGGGCGCAGTGGGGGGTGTCGTACGGGCTGGAGGTGCCGATCTTCTTCGCCGAGCCGGACTTCGAGGAGATCCCCACCCTGCGGCGCTCCAACGCCTTCGACATCGTCGGCGCGGAGTGCCGGGCGGTGCGGGACGGCGTCGGCATCCTCGACATCACCGGCTTCTCGCGGTACGAGGTCAGCGGCCCGAACGCCGAGGCGTGGCTGGACGAGCTGCTGGCCGGCCGGCTGCCCGGGCCGGGGCGCATCCGGCTGACGCCGATGCTTGGCCACGACGGGCGCCTCAAGGGCGACCTGACGCTCTGGAACTGGGGCGACGGCACCTGGTGGATCCTCGGCTCGTACTACCTGCGGGCCTGGCACATGCGTTGGTTCACCGACCACCTCGGCGACGGGGTGCAGGTCCGCGACGTCTCGGATGCGATCGTCGGCTTCTCGCTGTCGGGGCCGAGGTCCCGCGAGCTGCTGGACCGGGTCACACCGGACGACGTCTCGAACCTGGGGTTCATGCGGTGCCGGGAGCTGGACGTGGGGCTGCTCCGGGCCAGGGTGGGGCGGATCTCCGTGACCGGGGAGCTCGGCTACGAGATCCACTGCTCGGCCGCCGAGCACGCGACGCTGCGGAGGGTGCTGGTGGAGGCCGGCGAAGACCTCGGCGCCGTGGAGTACGGCTACAACGCGCTCCTGTCGCTGCGGCTGGAGAAGAGCTTCGGCATCTGGTCGGCCGAGTTCCGCCAGGAGTACACGCCGGGCGAGACCGGGATGGACCGCTGGATCGACTGGTCGAAGCACGGGTTCACCGGCGAGGAGGCCGCCCGCCGGGAGCGGGACGCCGACGGGGCGCGGCGCAAGCTGGTGACGCTGGAGGTCGACGCCACCGACGCCGAGGCCTCCGGTTACGAGCCGGTGTGGGACGGCGACCGCCGGGTGGGCTACGTCACGTCGGGCGAGTTCGGCCACACGGTGGGCAAGAGCCTGGCGATGGCCTTGCTGGAACGGCCGTACGACGAGGTCGGCACCGAGCTGACCGTCCACGTCGTCGGCGAGCCCCGGGGGGCGACCGTGATCCGCCCGTCGCCGTACGACCCGAACGGCACGGCGATGCGGGCCTGACGAGGGGGTTCCCCTCGCTGCGCTCGGGGACTCCCCCCGCGCAGCGGGGGGAGCAACTGTGCCCTGAGCCGTCCTACCCCACGCCGCCCTCGGCCTTGCGCCTCGCCACGAAGTCCTCCAGCTCGGCGCGGCGGTCGTCCTCCAGCGGGGGCTCCTCGTACTCGGTCAGGGCCTGCTTCCAGATCGCCGTCGCCCGCTGGGTGGCCGTGAGCGACCCCGCCTCCGCCCACGCCTCGTGGTTGCTCCAGTCCGACAGCAAGGGCGCATAGAAGGCGGTCTCGTAGCGCTCCAGCGTGTGGGCGGCCCCGAAGAAGTGGCCGCCCGGGCCCACCTCGGCGATGGCGTCGAACGCCAGCTCGGCGTCGTCGACCGCCACCCCCTCCAGGAACACGGCCATCATCTGCAGC
>JBFJZV010000188.1:0-6656 GCA_041621915.1 Acidimicrobiia bacterium
ACGGCGTGCACCGGCCCCGGTTCCTGCTGCCGGCCCGGCGGCGGGGATGGACGCAGGAGGCCCGCATCGGCGGCCACAAGGTGTTCTTGCGGACCGGCGAGTACGACGACGGAACGCTGGGCGAGCTGTTTCTCGACCTGGCCAAGGAAGGCGCGACTTTGAGGGGCGTGCTCTCCTGCTTCGCCATCGCCGTGTCCAAGGGCCTGCAGTACGGCGTGCCGCTGGAGGAGTTCGTCGACACATTCACGTTCCAGACGTTCGAGCCTCGCGGCATGGTGGAGGGCCACCCCAACATCAAGATGTCGAACTCGATCGTCGACTACGTGTTCCGGGCTCTGGCCCTCGAGTACCTGGGCCGGGACGACTTGGTGCAGGTGCCGCCGGTGCGCTCCGAGCTCCCGGAGCCGCCGAAGGGCCTGGCCGTGGACGCCGGCGTCCAGACGTCGCTAGACGAAGCGCTGATCGAGGACGACATCGACGCCCAACGGGCGGCGGCCGACTTCGCCGACAGCGACGGCGGTTCGGTCGGCGACGTGGCGCCCCGCCAGTCCGCGACCGTGAACCTGATGCCCTCGAAGCCTGCCCCTGCGGTGTCGTCCCACCCGGGCGACCCGTTCAGCGGCAACGGCTCAGCGGTGAAGGTGGCCGGCGACGGCCCAGGCACGGCCCGAGCTGAGGTGGCGGTGGCCGCTCCCGTCGACACGATGGACCGAGCACTCGGCGACCTGATGGGCGATGCCCCCTTCTGCGACACGTGCGGCCACATCACGGTTCGCAACGGCAGCTGCTACCGCTGCCTGAACTGCGGGGACAGCAAGGGGTGCAGCTGATTGATTGATGCTTGAGCCCTTTGGGGCGCAGTGATCGAATCGGCTTGTCTTGGCCGGACGTACGTGATGAGTGCGAGCGTCCTCGAGATTCGTCGAACAGAGCGGCGTACCCCACTCTCGCACTCCCACCGGCCCACGCTTTCGGGAGTTCGCGTGGCGGGAACGCATCCGTGAGCCTCGACGCTCGTCGGAACGTCGATCTTGTCGCACCCCGTTCGTACGGTGCCACCGGCCGGACCGACTGCTCAGCCAACCCGCGGCTCTGTGCCGACCTCGAGCTCGCCTTCTAGCGACTGCCCGGCCTCGCCCCGGTCACCGAGATCGGCATCGGCCTCAACCACGGGGTGCACCGGGCCTCCCACCGCGACGAGGTTGGTACCTCTGGCACGAGAAGCGTCCCGGCGTCCACGTCGGGATGGGGGCCGAGCTGCCCGAGTTCCTTGAGGAGGAGCGCACCACCGCCCACCACGTCGATGTCGTGCTGCTGGCCGGCCAGGTCCGGATCGACGGCGCTGTGCTGCTCGAGTGGGAGTGACCACGGAATAGCTCTCCGGCCGGGCCGGTTCACCCCACGTGCGCCGCTACGCCGCTCTGATCGCGCTCGCTCTCGTCGCCGCCGCCTGCGGCGACGCGGGCGAAGGCACGGCAACCACGCTGCAGACCCTCGACTCCAGCTCCTCGGAGACGATGCCGCCGGCGACATCCGCCGCGACGCCGCAGCAGGGCCCCGAGGAGCCTCTCCCCGAGTCGGACTACCCCGACGTCGTCGTCGCCGACCTCGCCGGCGGCGACTTCCACCTCAAGGAGCTGGCGCTGGAGCAGAACCCCGTCCTCCTCTGGTTCTGGGCGCCCCACTGACCCATCTGCCGGCGGGAAGCCCCCGCCGTCGAGCAGTTCGCTCGGCAGCACGCAGAGACGGTGACCGTGGTCGGCCTCGGGGGCCAGGACAGCATCGGTCAGGCCCGCGACTTCGTCGAGGATTACGGCACCAAGTCGTTCCGGATGCTGTACGACGGGTCGTTCCAGTCGTGGGCGGCGCTCGGCGTGCGGGGCCAGCCCGTAGCCATCATGTTCGACACCGCCGGCAAGGGCCGTTTCATCTGGTACGGCCCGTTCGACGAGCAAGAGGTCCTGCAGGCCGCCGCCGAGCTGTGACCCTTCAGAACGCCGGTTCCAGGCCGGCGAACATCGGAAAGTGCCTCGTGTTGAGCGTTGCCAGCTCGGCATCCGACACGAGCGCCGTCGCCGCGATGAGGTAGTCGGCGAGGTCGATGCCCGAGTGCGAGGCCCGATACCGCCGCAGCAGCCTCCCCGCTTCCACGGCTATCTCATCGGACACCGGCACCAGCCGCAGCGCACCGAACATGCGGGCCACCTCGGCCCGCTCACGGGTTCGCATCCCGCCCTCGACCTCCACCCGGGACACGACCGAGGCGTGGGCCCGCCGGTCCTCAACGGCCGCCCGCAGCAGGGATGTCGCCGCCTCGACGCCGCGCAGGTGGGCGATCAGCACCGTGGAATCGAACAGCACGCTCACAGGCCCAACTCCTCCAGCCGCTCCACCGCCGATCGGCCGCGCACCGCCTCGAGCCATACGGGCCAGTCGGGTGCGTCGGGGAGCAGGCCGGCCGAGGCGTCGACCGCCGCCAGCCGGGCGCCGACGCCGTCGTCGATGCCCAGGGCCTCGTCGAGGACCCGGCGGATCACCTCGGCCTTGCTCACTCCCAAGTCGCGGGCACGGGCGCCGATGCGGGCGTGTTGCTCCTCGGTGAGGTAGATCTGGGTGCGCCGCATCGGTAAAGTATACATCAGGCGTATACATCGCAGAAGGAGGTCGGCGTCCATGGAGGCAACGTACGCCACGGATGTGACAGATCAAACGGGCTCGGCCTGCTCCGACAGCTCCAGCCACCGCGTCTCCGCGGCGTCCAGCTCGGCCAGCACTCCTTCCAGATCCTTGCCCAGCCGCGCAGCCGCCTCGTAATCGGCCCCTACGCCGTCGATCTCCGCCGTCAGCGCGTCCCGCCGCTCCTCCAGCGACGCGATCCGCTCCCCGAGCTGGTCGAACTCGTACTGAGCGATGTAGGTGAGGCCCTTGCGCGGCGATCTGCGCCGGGACGTCGCCCGCTCCGGCGGCGGTGAATCCGGCTCCGCAGCCTCCCGGTGCGCCCGATAGGCAGCCCACCCGCGGGGATGGTGCAGCACCGTGCCGTCCGGCTCGATCGAGAGGATGTCCGAGCACACCCGGTCGAGGAAGTACCGGTCGTGGCTGGCTACCACCAGCGCCCCCGCCCAGCCATCGAGGTACTCCTCCAGCGCCTCCAGCGTGTCGAGGTCGAGGTCGTTGGTGGGCTCGTCCAGCAGCAGCAGGTTGGGCGCCTCCATCAGCACGAGCATCAGCTCGAGCCGCCGCCGCTCCCCGCCCGACAGGTCCCCCACCAGCGCCTTCTGCTGCTCTCGCGGGAACAGGAACCGCTCGAGGAGCTGCGGCGCCGAGATCGTGATCCCGTCCGCCACCCGCGTCTGCTCCGCCACCTCCCGCACCGCCGACAGCACCCTGGTGTTCTCCGGCACCAGCCGCGGATCCTGCCCGTACCAGCCGGCCACGATCGTGCTGCCGACCGAGACCTTCCCCTCGTCGGGCTCCAGCTCGCCGGCGATCATCCTCAGCAGCGTGGTCTTGCCGGCGCCGTTGGGGCCGACGATGCCGATGCGGGCGTCCCGGGCCAACCGATGGGTGACGTTGCGGAGCACCCACCGCTCACCGAATCGCTTGCCGGCGTTGTGCAGGTTGACCACCTTCGACCCCATCCGGCGGGCCGGCAGGTCGAAGTCGACCTCCGCGGCCACGGCTGGCCGGCCGGCCGCCAGCAGCTCCTGCGCCTGCTTCACTCGGTAGCGGGCCTTCGACGTGCGCGCCTTGGGGCTGCGGCGTAGCCACTCCAGCTCCACGCGTTGCCGTTGCCGCCGCCTGTGCTCGGTGGCCGCCTCGTGCTCCTCGCGCGCCAGGCGGGCCGCCAGATAGTCCTCGTAACTGCCCTGGTGCGGGTACAGCCTGCGGTCGTGGACCTCGACCACGCGAGTGGCGACCCGGTCGAGCAGGTAGCGGTCGTGCGTCACCAGCAGCAGGGCCGACGAGCGGCTCAGCAGGTGGTCCTCCAACCAGTCGATCATGTCGACGTCGAGGTGGTTGGTGGGCTCGTCGAGGATCAGCAGGTTGCAGTCGGCGGCCAGCGCCACCGCGATGGCCAGCCGCTTGCGCTGCCCGCCGGACAGCGCCGCCACGGTCGCCTCGGGCTCGGCCAGCCCGAGGCGGTCGGCGAGGGCAATCGAGCTGCGGTCGTCGCCGACGATGTCGGCGACGGTGGTCGCGGCCGCGAACCTCGGGTCCTGGTCGAGTGCACTGATTTGCAGCGAGTTCGAGCGGACGACCTGCCCGGCGTCCGGCTCCTCGTCGCCGGCGACGATGCGGAGCAGCGTCGACTTGCCGCTGCCGTTGCGGCCGATCACCGCTATCCGCTCCCGGGCGGCGATCCCCAGCGAGACCTCGTCGAGGACGGGGTTCTCCGGGTACGACTTGGACACGGACTCCAGGCTCAGCAGGTGCACCGGAGCAGGGTACGGCGGACTACCGCACCAACTCCAGCGACGCGACGATCTCGCCGGCCCAGGACTCGATGTCATCCCAGTTGCGCCAGTCACCGGCGTTGTCGCGAGCCATCGCCGCAGCCGGGAAGCCGGTGGCGTCCTCGGGCAGCCGCCCTCCGAAGGTGCGGTGGCGGGTGCAGCCCGCCCGTCGCATCAGCCTGGCAACCTGCTGCGTCGGCCCGATGAAACCGCCGTCCGCGGAGTCATCGAGCGGCCCGCTGCTGAAGAACCAGGTCGGCTGCGCTCGCAGTGCCGCGGCGTGACGGGTCACGTAGCGCCGGACGGTGCGCTGCCACCGGGTGGCGTACAAGGCGCCGCCCACTACCACGCAATCGAATCCCTGGGGCGGCGGTGCGTCGGCGGCCGCCACGACCTGGGCCTCGATGCCCTGCGCGGCGAGCGTGCCGCCGATCCGCTCGGCGATGCCGGCCGTCCCGCCCATCTTCGACCCGTAGACAACCAGCACGCGCGCCATGGAAGCTCCTTTCGAGGTGACCAGCATCGGCGCGCCGTGTGTCGAGTGCCAGGGGCCTTAGTTCCTCACCCGGCCGTCGACCGACCGCCTTGGCGGGCCGGTGCGACCTACCCGAGTCGCCGCCGCAACGGCGTTCTCGCCCGCGTCGAGTAGAGCCGCACCGGCGCCACGGTCGAGCCGGGGCGCCGGCGCACTGCGACGGCGGTCATCGGGAACAGCAGCAGGGCGAACAGGAGCAGCCAGTCGATGAGGTGCGCCGAGCCGCCCAGGGTCATGACCGCCCTCGCCAGGTTGTCGAAGGTAGCCAGTACGGGTGCAACCGGCGCGAGGGTCTCGGCCACCACGGCGCCGAGGCTGCGCGAAGCGCTTGCCTCGAGCTGCGTCACCGCAGGGGTATCGCCTGCCAGCGCGACCCGGGAACTCCGCTCGGCGGCCGGCACGACTCCACCCTGACCGTCCGTGGCGTGGGTCGCCTGGGCCCCGACGGGTGCCGGCGCGGCTGGCAGCGCCCGTGAAGGCGCGTCGGGGGCCGCTTCGGCGTCGAGGCCTGGACTGCCGGCCAGTGAGGGCGTGGAATCCGTGGCCGGCGAGAAGGTGGCCTCGGTCGCCGGCGAGAAGTTGAGCTCGGTGGCCGGCGAGAAGGTGGGCTCGGTGGCGGGGGGTCGGGTGGGCTCGATGATCGGCGAGGAGGTGGAACCCGTGGCCGGCGAGAAGGTGGCCTCGGTCGCCGGCGAGAAGGTGGGCTCGGTGGCCGATGTGGAGGTGGGCTCGGTGGCCGCCGAATCGCCGGTTGCGAGCGGCGCGCGCGCCGACTCGTCCGCCGCGACCCCTGCCTCACCGGCCGCTTGCTCCTCCGCGGCCTCGCCGGTGCCATCCGACGAAACCTCCTCGCCCGGGCCGTGGTGTGCCGACAGGACCTCGGTCTGCGAATTCCGATCGGCGTTCGGCTCCGCCGCGGCGGTCTCGGCCGACGAGGGGGCGTAGGCACCATCCGACGGCTCGGGCTGCTGAGTGGTCGCGGATCCGGCCGACGGGTGACCCGACGAGCCCGAGTCGCCGCCCGGCGGCGGGCCGACCCACGACCCACCGGCAGAGGATTCCGTTTCGTCGGCGGCGCGGTCGGGCCCGTCGCCCGCAAGTTGGGGCGACGCGTCGCCTGCGGGGTCGAACCTCGTGGTCGTGCTCGTCGCGGGCGCTTCGTCCGTCGAGGTTGCGGTGTTGGTGGTGGTGGGCGCGGTGGTCGTGGTGGTCGGCGTGACGTCGCCTTCGCCTCGCCTGTCGGAGCTCGTTGTCACCTGCGGCGCTTCGCCGCTCGTCGACTCGTCGGCAGTGGTGGATGTGACGTCGCCGCTGGGCAGCCAGGCACCGAGGGAGCTGTAGGCGAACCACTCAGCCGCGGCGTCCTTGCCCGCCTTCTCCGCTTCCTTGCGCGCCTTCTCCTCGGCCTTCGCCGCGTCCTTGGCCGCCTTCTCGGCAGCCTTGGCCGCGTCCTTGGCGGCCTTCTCGGCCTCCTTACGCGCCTTCTCCTCGGCCTTCGCCGCGTCCTTGGCCGCCTTCTCGGCCTCCTTGCGCGCCTTCTCCTCGGCCTTCGCCGCGTCCTTGGCGGCCTTCTCGGCCTCCTTACGCGCCTTCTCCTCGGCCTTCGCCGCGTCCTTGGCCGCCTTCTCAGCCTCCTTGGCAGCGTCCTTGGCCGCCTTCTCGGC
>JBFJZV010000189.1:0-6562 GCA_041621915.1 Acidimicrobiia bacterium
ATCGGGCTCACCCGCACCGAGCACATGTTCTTCGAGGCCGACCGCCTGCCCATCGTGCAGAAGATGATCATGTCGGAGTCGCCGTCGGAGCAGCGGGAGGCGCTGGAGGAGCTGCTGCCGATGCAGCGCGCCGACTTCGAAGGGCTGTTCCGCGCCATGGACGGGCTGCCGGTCATCATCCGGCTCATCGACCCGCCGCTGCACGAGTTCCTCCCCTCCCAGGACGAGCTGTCCGAGGTGGTGTCCGACCACAAGCTCCAGCTGACCAAGGCCCGCACCATGGCCGAGGTCGACGCCCTGCTGGAGAAGGTGGCGGCCGAGCAGCACATGCTGGCCCGGGTGCGGGCCCTGCACGAGGCCAACCCGATGCTGGGCACCCGAGGCGTGCGCCTCGGGATCATGCTGCCCGACCTCACCCGCATGCAGGTGCGGGCGATCTTCGAGGCGGCCTGCTCGGCTGCGCGGTCCGGGGTGCAGGTCAAGCCCGAGGTGATGATCCCGCTCACGAGCCACGTCAACGAGCTGCGCGTCGAGCGGGACGTGCTGGAGGCGGAGGCCAAGGCCGTGATGGAGGAGCAGGGCATCGAGGTCGACTACATGTTCGGCACGATGATCGAGATCCCGCGTGCCGCGCTCACCGCAGCCGAGATCGCCGAGTACGCCGAGTTCTTCTCGTTCGGCACCAACGACCTGACCCAGACGACGTTCGGCATCAGCCGCGACGACGCCGAGGCCGGCTTCCTCATCCGCTACCTGGAGGAAGAAGTGCTCACGGAGAACCCGTTCGCCACCCTCGATCGGAACGGGGTGGGGCAGTTGATGCGGCTGGCCACCGAGGCCGGGAGGGCGGCCCGCCCCGGGCTCGAGGTGGGCATCTGCGGCGAGCACGGCGGCGACCCGGCGTCGATCGCCCTGTGCCACGAGCTGGGCCTCGACTACGTGTCGTGCTCCCCGTTCCGGGTGCCCATCGCCCGGCTGGCCGCGGCCCAGGCAGCCGTGAACGCCTCGTAGGTGCGACGGCCTACCCGCCCCATTCGAGGCGGGCGGCATCGCCATCCGGCAGTGGGAGCGAAGCGGCTTCCGCCTCGACGGCGGCCCGTACCCGCCGCGACAGGCGGGCCCACGGGTGGGCGGTCACGCGGTTCCCGGTCCGCCGCCAGGTGCCCGCGATCTCGCCGTCTACGAGGATCGCCCCCGGCCAGACCCGCGCCGTCCACAGGAGCGCCTGGTGTCGAGGTTGCGGCACGAGCAGCTCGCGGGCGCGACCCTGCAGCAGGTAGTACGCGTCCCCGCTCGGGAGCAGGCGAACCGCGCCCGTCGCATCCCGCCGGTCGAGGAGCGTGGCGACGTCGCGGTCGAGCATCCAGGCAGGCCCGATCGGGGTGACGACCGGTGCGAGCGACCGGCGGAGGTCGTCGAACGCGCCGGCGGCGGATCGCTCCGCCAGCCCGGCCCATGCCGCGAACGCCGGCTCCGTTGACGGGCCGAAGACGTGGAGGTAGCGGCGGGCGAGCTCGCGGCGAGCCTCGGCTGGGTCCACGTCGGGTGCGGCGACGGTGCGGACCGTCGGCTGGGCCGCGCCGTCCCACCGGATCAGGACGGTGCCGGTGGTGGCCGCATACCTGAGCTGGTTCGGGTGGACGCCGAGTGCCCGCCCCGCCTCCCCGACGCGCATCGCCGCTCCGTCGAGCAGGGCGCGCAGCCGGGCCGCAAGGCCGTAGGCGCGGTCCCGGGCGGGCTCCGCATCCGGGAGCCTGCCGAGGGTGAAGACGGCCACGTCGCGGGCCGGGACCACGAATACGCTGTACCGGGGGCCCCACACCTGGACGTATGCCGGGTCCTCCCATACCGAGGCGCCGGTTCCGTGCATGCGGGCGTGCACCGACAGCACCGCGGCTCGCGGCATCGAGTCCTGGAGCCCTGCCCACGCCACGCTCCGCAACGACCGCCTGCCACTGGCGAGGCGCTCGTCGAGGAAGCCGGTGGCCCGCCGGAACGCGAGGATCTGTTCCCGGGTGACCACTACGGGGGTGTCAGCCACGATGGCCGGGAGGCTACCCGTGGATTCGGTCCATCGGCCCTTGCGGCTGGCAGCAACCGCAGGGACGATGGCGGTCGCAAGCGAAGGAGGTCCGATGGGTCGCAAGGCGCGACTGCCGCCACGATGGTTCGTCCGCCTCGCATGGGCCACGCATCGCGGCCTCTACCGGGCGACCGGAGGGCGGGTGGGGTTGTGGCGCCCGAAAGGCGACCGGTGGGGCACGGCGCGCCTCACGACGACCGGCCGCCGCACCGGCCAGCAGAGAAGCGTCATGGTCGGCTACTTCGAGGACGGCCCGAACCTCGTGACGATGGCGATGAACGGCTGGGCTGAAGGCGAGCCGGCGTGGTGGCTCAACCTCCAGGCGAACCCGGTGGCCAGCGTCGACATCGCCGACGGCCGCCGCTCGGTGCGGGGGCGTTCCGCGACGGGCGAGGAACGGGCGCGCCTGTGGAACCGGTGGCGCGAGATCGACGAGAACCTGGACGCCTACGCCGCTCGCCGCAGCAGCGAGACCGCGGTGGTGATCCTCGAGCCCCTGCCCGACTGAGCGAGGCTCCCGGCGCGGTCCGGACACTCGCACCGCCCTTCCCCCGAGGCTCGGTGCGCCTCAGGCGAGTGCGCCCAGCCCGGCGTCGACGATACGTGCTACCGCCCATGCGGCCGGCAGCAGCATCGCAGCGGCCCATCCCCGGGTCGCCTAGCGGCGGGGCGCAACGAACACGGCGAGAGCTGCGACGCTCAGCTCGGCCAGGGCCTGAACGCGATGCAGCAGGAACCCGGGGGGAAGCAGCCCACGTGCAGCTAGGAGGTACTGGTCGACGGCCCCGCCGGAGAGGGCCAGCGCCGCCAGCAGGGCCATCACGGCGCCCGCCACGAACGGCCGGTCGCCTCGCAGCAGCACGTCGACGACCTGGAGGCGTGGACACCGTCGCCGGCTCGGTGGAGGACCTGGGCTACACGACCAACTACACGCTGAAAGCGTTCGACGACCTGGCCGGGTCGCTCCGCACGACGACCCAACTCGGCCTGGCCGCCGTGCTCGCGGTGTTCGTCGCCTGCGCCGTGTACATCTTCCTGAGCTTCAACTCGTACATGAACCTGGCGCACCGCGACATGGGGATCCTCCGGCACTGCGGCTTCCCCGCCGCTGCGGTGCCCGGCGCGTCGGGTCGCTGAGCCGGCTCGTCGGTGCAGTGGTGGCCGCCTACACACGATCGCCCTCGGGCTCGTGGCGCTCCCGTCCGACGCGCTGGTGCCGCTCACGGCGCTGAACCTGGCCGTGGTCGCCGACCTCCTCGGTGGCGTGTACGCGGCGACCACCCAGTGGATCTTCCGCCGCCACGCGGTCCGAAACGTGCTCACCCTGCTGAAGCTCGACCGGGAGTTCGAGTAGCCGCCAGGTGCCGCACGCAGGCGACCGGGTGTGCATCGCGGCGTGGCCCGACGGCGCTGGGTTCTCGCAGGGCGGTGCTGCGCCAGGGGAGTGGCCGGTGCGGCGTCACCGCATGGTCCGCAGGGCCTCCTCGACGTGGCGCACCATGGGCCAGGCGCCGTCGGTGGTGTTGGAGATGACCGTCCAGGTCGCATCCGTCGCGGGGTCGTGCGCGCTGTGGAACGACACCCCCGCGTCGCTCCCGACCAGCTTCACTACCGGGCCGCGCTCGGCCAGCCAGAAGCCGAGACCGTACCGCGCTCCTTCACCGGGAAGCTTGCTGCGCGGCCGGGTCATCTCGGCGACCAACGCCGGAGGCACGATCGACCCGTCGAACAGGGCGGCCCAGAAGGCATGCATGTCGGAGGCCGTCGTGTACAGCCCGCCGTCGCCGTTGCCGCGGACCGGCAGGTGCAGGACGTTGGTCCGAAGGCCGGCGCCGTCCAGGTAGCCGAGCGCCATGCGAGCCGACGGCTCGTCCGAGCGCAGGAAGCCCGTGTCCGCGAGGCCCGCCGGGCCGAGCACCCGCTCGGCAACCAGGTCGTGATACGGCACTCCGCTGACGCGCTCGGCGATCAGGGCGAGCACCACGTAGCCCCCGTTGCAGTACGAGAACCGCTGACCTGCCGGGAACTTGGCCGGGTGCCCGTCGAGCTCGGCCAGGAACGCCTCCGTGGTCGCCAGCTCGTGCACCGGGGACACGAGGACGTAGTCGGCCGGATCCAGATCGTCGCGCTCCTCGTCGAGGTAGTCGCCGATCCCGGACCGGTGCGCCAGGAGGTGCTCGACGGTCACGTCGCCGGCGACGAGGGGCAGGTCGTCGCCGAGCACGGAGCGCGCCGGGGTGTCCAGCGCCAGGGCCCCGTCCTCAAAGAGGCTGACGACGGCCAGCGCAGTGAAGCCTTTGCCGCCGCTGGCGATTGCGAACTGCGTGTCGCCAGTGTTGGCCACCTGGAGCCCGCGATGGGCCCAGCCGAAGGCTTCGGAGAGCTGGGCGTCGCGTCCCCGGTCGATGCGGACGACGCCCGAGAACCCGCACTCGGACGCCACCCGCCGCACGGACTCGGCGAGGGTGCTCATGCCGCGATGGTACGACGACCCCGCCGCCGGTCTCCTCAGCCCCGCCGGCCGGGCCCGAGCAGCAGGCACGAGTCGCCGAACTCGTGCCACAGATATCCACCGGCCCTGGCCCGCTCGTAGGCCTGCGCCACCACCTCCCGACCGGCGACCGCCCGCAGCAGGTCGAGGTGGGACGCTTCCGGCGGGTGCCAACCGGTGATCAGCCCGTCGACGAGGCGCGCCGGGCGGTCGGGCCCCAGCACGAGGTCGGTCCACCCGGTCGCGCCGGCGACCGTCCCGTCGCCGGCGACGGCGGACTCGAGCGCCCGGGTGACGGTGGTCCCCACCGCGATCACTCGCCCCGCTCGCCGCCGCGTGGCGTTGACGAGCGCAGCCGCACGCGGCGAGACCGCGAACCGCTCGGGCTGGGGAGGCTCGTGGGCTTCCTGCGACGACACCCCGGCATGGAGCTCGACCGGCGCGAGAGCCACGCCCCTGTTCCGCAATGCACGCACGAGCCGGGCGGTGAACGGCCGGCCGGCGCTCGGCATCTCGGCGCTGCCCGGCCAGCGGCGCCGATCGGCGAAGACGGTCTGGTACATCGAGAGCGGCCACTCGCCGGTGACGTACCCGTAGCGGATCGGCCTGCCGTGGTGGCGCATGAGGGCGCGCACCCCTGCGGCGACGTCGAACGTCGCCCGCCAGAGTCGAACGGCTTCCGGTGCCCCGTCGTCCGCCGGCGCCTCCAGCACGATCGAGCCGCCGGGCACTCGGGCGCGCTGGCCGGCGCGGGCGTCGAGGACGGGACCGGTGGCATCGGGACGCCGCAGCTCGATCACCCACCTGCCGTCGTCGAGTGGAGTGGACAGGTGCACGCCGACGGGGTGGCCGTCGAGGGTGCCTGCGACTGCCGCCGCCATGGTTGGGCTGGTGTTGACCACGAGGAGGTCGCCGGGCGCCAGGAACTCCGGCAGCCTGCGGAAGGTGGTGTCCTCGAACCGGGTGGGGGAGGCGACCATGAGGCGGACCTCGTCGCGTCGCAGTCCGCGTGCCTCGGGCGGCACGCCGGCCGCCTGCCCGCCGTTGAGCGCCAAGGGCTGCCTCGCGGCACCGAGCGTCATCGGATGCTCGCTTGCAGGTCGCTGGCGGCATACCGCCCCGAAGGAAGCCCGCTCGAGACCAGGCGCCGCAGCACGGGCACGACGGTATCCGGCGGCGGCCTGTCGGAGATGTCCTCGCCCGGGAATGCGGCCTGGTGCATGTCGGTGCGCATGTCGCCCGGGTCGAATGCGTACACCGCCAGCGCGGGCTCCTCCCTGGCCAGCACCGCGCTGGCGTGGTCGAGCGCCGCCTTCGACGCCCCGTACGGCCCCCACGTCTCGTAGGCCTCGACCGAAGCATCCGACGACACGTTGACGACGACGCCATCGCCTTGACGAAGCGCCGGAAGCAGGTGCCCCAGCAGTGCGAGCGGCGACACGACGTTGGTGTCGAACACCGCGTGGAGCTCGGCCTCGTCGACGGCGCCGATGGGGAGGAGGGGGCTGGGTCCCAGGTGGCTGGCGTTGTTGACGAGGAGGTCGAGGCTCGGGCCTGCGGCCTCGGCCAGCCGGGCCCGGTGCGCCGCGTCGCGCACGTTGCCGGCGATGGCCCGGATGCGGGGGGAGCCTTCCCGGGCGACGGCGTCGAGCTTGTCTTGTGCTCTCGCAGTGATGACGACGTCCCAGCCGTCGGCAGCGAGAGTCAGCGCCAGGGCCCTGCCCAGGCCTCTGGAGCCTCCGGTGATGATTGCGTTGGGCATGCCTGCCTCCTGTAGATGACGTTGCAGGCCACACCGTACAACTTGAAGTTAACTTCAAGTCAAGGGATACTATCGGCCGATGGATGAATGGCTCACGATCAGCGAGACGGCGCAGCGGAGCGGCTTCAGCACCTCGGCGCTGCGGTTCTACGAGCGGGAGGGCCTCGTGGAGGCGTCCCGGACAGACGGCGGCCAGCGCCGCTTTCGGCGCAGCGAGCTGCGGCGC
>JBFJZV010000190.1:0-6525 GCA_041621915.1 Acidimicrobiia bacterium
AGGCCGAGGCCTTCGCCACCTGCTTCGCCACCGACGACGCCAAGGAGGGCGTCGCCGCCTTCCTCGCCAAGCGGGAGCCGGACTTCAGCGGCCGGTAGCGAACCGGTCCCGGAAGCGCCGCAGGTTGCGCCGCCACACCCACCCGAACACCGGCTTGGCAGCCCACGCCCCCAGCGGGCCGCCGAAGAACCAGGGGAAGTCGATGCGCTCCCGCCAGGTCATCGTGGTGGCGTCCGGCCCCGCCGCAGTGAACTCGAAGGCGCCGGCGCCCGTGAACAGGCCGTGGTGGCGCACCGCCATGCGGTGAGGGGGCTCCCAGGCCGTGAACTCCATGACGTCGGTGGTGCGCAGCGGCCCGAAGCGGGTCTCCACCTCGATGCGGGTGCCCACCCCGGTGGTCTGCTCGGAGAGGAAGTCGAGCCGGTGGGCGTCGGCCATCCACTCCACGTGGCCGCCGACGTCGGCGGCCTCTTCCCACACGCGTTCGATCGGCGCCGGGATCTCGATGCTGACTTCGACCTCGGGTCGCATGGCGCGCAGGCTAAACCGCGAACCGGCCGCCCGGTTCCATATGATCGGGCCTGCAACAACGGGGTAACCGGGTGGCCATCGACGAGCGGTACTGGGAGAGCCTTCTCAAGCGCATCGACGCGGGCAAGTGTACGCCCTTCCTCGGCGCCGGCGCCGCCCGGGGTGCGGCGCCGCTGGCGGCCGACGTGGCTGTGGCGTGGGCCGCCGACTACGGGTATCCGCTGGCCGACGCGCACGATCTGGCCCGGGTCGCCCAGTTCGTCGCCATCGAGCAGGACCGGCTGACGCCCAAGGAGGAGCTGCAACGCTGGTTCGAGCCGTTGGAGCCGCCACCCTTCGACGAGCCGGACGAACCGCACGGCACCCTGGCCGAACTCGAGCTGCCGGTGTACGTCACGACCAACTACGACGACTTCATGGTCCAGGCGCTGGACCGCAAAGGGCGGACCGCCGAGATCGATATGCCGACCTGGAACGACTACATCAAGTTCGACCACCAGTCGGTGCTCGACAATGGCTTCACGCCGACGGTCGACCGCCCGCTGGTGTTCCATCTTCACGGCACGCTCGGCATCCCGGAGTCGATGGTCCTCACCGAGGACGACTATCTCGACTTTCTCATACGCATGTCGAGCCCGGAGGACGACATCCTGCCGGCGGTGATCAAGCGCCATTTCGCGGCCACGTCGCTGTTGTTCATCGGCTACAGCCTGAGCGACTGGACGTTCCAGGTGCTGATGCGCGGTGTGAAAAGCTCCATCGGCAGCGCGACCGGCGCCGCCAGCGTCGCCGTACAGCTCCCACCCGACGACGTGACAGACCCCGAACGGGCCCAGCACTATCTGGAGCGTTACTTCGAGAAGATCCAACTGGTCAAGGTCCGCATCTACTGGGGGACGGCCCGCGAGTTCTGTGCCGAGCTGCGAGCCCGCCACGAAGAGTTCGACGCTCGTGCCTGACTCGTCCGAAAACCCGTACGTCGGACCGCGCCCGTTCGAGCCCGGGGAGGGCGAGCGCTTTTTCGGGCGCAAGCGCGAGGCAAGTGAGATCGTCGCGATGGTGCTGGGTCACCAGATGAGCGTGGTGTACGCCCAGTCCGGCGCCGGCAAGACGTCGCTCTTTAACGCCAAGGTGCTGCCGGACCTCGCGCAGGAGGAGGGCTGCGTCATCCTGCCCCTGCTGCGAGTAGGGGGTGTTCTGCCCGAGGGAGTCGCTCTCGATGACGTGGCGAACATCTACGTATACCGGTCTCTCCTGCAGCTCGCGCCCGAGGAGGACCCGGAAGCACTCGCCGTCCCCCTCGCCGCCCGCTTGGCGGAGGTCGACCGTCCCCAACAGATCGAAGGCCAGCCGGCACTGCTGGTTGTGGTGTTCGACCAGTTCGAGGAGCTGTTCACGACGGGTAGCCCGGGAGGCTGGGCTGACAAGGAGAACTTCTTCGACCAGCTCCGTGAAGCCCTCGCCGACGACCCTTACCTCCGCGTAGTGCTCGTGCTGCGCGAGGACTTCCTGGCGCAACTCGATCCGCTGGCTGCCCGTATGCCGGAACGACTGCGAGTACGTTTCCGCCTGGAACGCCTCGGCCGCAAAGCGGCCGTCGCCGCCGTCGAGGAGCCGGCGCGGGTTGCCGGCCGGCCATTCGCTACGGGTGCTGCCGATCTCCTGGTCGACGCGTTGCGCCGCACGCGGGAGGTGATCGAGCCCGGCAAGATACTCTCGGTGGGCGGCGAATACGTGGAACCAGTGCAGCTTCAAGTCGTCTGTTTCAGCCTGTGGGGGCACCTACCACCCGGCGACGAGGGGATCACGGCCGCCCAGGCGGAGGCGTTCGGCGATGTCGAGCGGGCGCTGACCGACTTTTACGAAGAATCGGTGAGGGAGCTAGCCGAGGCCGCTGAAATGAGCGAGGCCAGGCTGCGCCGCTGGTTCGGCGATGAGCTGATCACCTCGACTCGCACCCGCGCAGCGGTCATCGAGGAAGGGGACGTCGTCGGCGGCATCCCTATCAGCGTTGCGCGTCACTGCGAGTCGCTGCACCTGATCCGAGCCGAGCGCCGAGCTGGTGCTCGCTGGTACGAACTCATCCACGACAGCTTCATCGAGCCCATCCTCGCCAGCAACCAGCGCTGGCAACACGGAGCAGGGCTCAGCGAGACGCAGCGCGATCTCGCGGCCCGGCTCGAGGCCGCCAAGAAAGCTGTCGCAGCAATGGAGGCTGAGCTCGAGAGAGCTGTCAAGACCACCCAGGAGCAATACCGGGACTCTGCGAGGAGCAGCCCCTCCGGCAGGAGTACGTCGGAGTTGCGCAAACTCTGGTCGCCGCCGTGCGCAGTGGAGCACTACGTTGAACTGGAGCTGCATTCAGGGGCGGTGATCACCGTCCATCGTCTCACCGCCGACGTGTTTCTTGCGGTCGACGCCGTGATGGAGCGGTTTGGCTACGCCCCGCGCCCCCGTGACACGGGCGCCTACAACTGTCGGAAGATCGTGGGCGGTACGAACTACAGTCTGCACGCCTACGGAATCGCCGTGGACTACAACTGGAGCACCAATCCGTACGGCCGGAAGCTAGTCACCGACATGTCCCCGGAGCTGATCGACGCGATCCTTGCCATCAGGACCGTCGGGGACCGGCCCGCACTCCGTTGGGGGGGCCACTACTCGAGGAACAAGGACGCAGGGCACTTCGAGATCATCGCCTCGCCCGAGGAGCTCGCCGCCGGGATCGACCCGGCCACCATCACCGGGCCGTAGTCGCCACCGCTAAACCGCCGACCGGCCCTACCATCCATTGCTCTCTCCCGGAAGCTGTCGGCCGTGGTGAAGCGCGTCTCGGGTCTCGTCCTGCGGGTGGCCATCGTGGCCGCCCTCGTCGGCGCGGCCTGGTGGTACTCCAGCTCGGCCTGGGACGTGGCCGACGAGCTGCGCGCCAACGTGCTCTCGTTCCGTTACCGGGCGCCGGAGGCCGCCGACGACGTGCTGGCGGTCAGCTCCGAGACGATCACCCTGGCCCGCTCGCCGCGCACGCAGCTCGGCGGGGTGCTCGCCATCGAGACGTCGGGCGGCCGGGGTCTGGTGGGCGACGTGCGGGCGGTCGACGCCGATGCGGTGGTGCGCGACTTCAACCTCATCGCCGGGGAGGTCGTCGTGGGCGACCAGGCGGTGCTCGGCGCCCAGGTGCGGCCCGGCGACCCGTTCAGCGCGCTGGGCATCCAGTTCACCGAGGCTGCGATCGACGGACCGCTCGGCGCCTATCCCGCCTGGTTCGTGGAGGGCGAGCGGCCGACCTGGGTGGTCTACGTGCACGGCTGGGGGAGCGCCGACCGCTCCGGGGTGAACAACCTGCTGCCGCTGTTCGTGGACCTCGGCTACCCGGTGCTGGCGGTCAGCTACCGCGACGACCCCACCGCCCCGCCGGCCGACGACGAGGTGTTCCGCTGGGGTCTCGACGAGTGGGAGGACGTCGAGGCGGCGGCGCAGTGGGCCCGCCAGCAAGGGGCGGACAACCTCGTGATGTACGCCCACGACCAGGGGGCTTCCCTGGTGTCGATGTTCCTCCTCGAGTCGCCGCTGCGCACCCGCACGCTGGCAGTGATCTACGACTCGCCGGTGCTGGCGGTGGACGACATGGCAGACGCCTACACCGAGGCGGAGGAGCTGCCTCGCTACCTGGCGTCGCCCGGCAAGGCGCTGGCGACGTTCCGCTTCCACGTCCGCTGGTCCCGCCTCGACCAGGTGGGCCGGGCCGACGAGTGGGAGACGCCCGTGTTGCTCATCCACGGCACCGCCGACGAGCAGGTCCCGGTGGAGACCAGCGACCGCTTCGCCGACGCCCGCCCCGACCTGGTGACCTACGAGCGGTTCGACGGCGTCGGTCACCTGCTCGCCTGGAACGCCGATCGCACCCGCTACGAGCTCGCCGTCCGCCGCCTCTTCACCCAGGTCGAGGCTCTGCTGGCGGAGTCGTGACCGCGGTGCTCCCGGAGGGCAGGCCACCAGCGGCCGGGCCGCCCGGCGGCTGCCACGGGCGGGCGCGCGAACCTGCGACAATCCCACCCCGATGATCTACCTCGACCATGCCGCCACGACGCCGCTGCGGCCGGAGGCCCGGGAGGCGATGGCCCCGTTCCACGGGGAGCGCTTCGGCAACCCCTCCGGCGCCCACGCCGTGGCGCGGCGCGCCAAGAACGCCGTGGAGGCCGCCCGGGAGGAGGCCGCCGAGCTGATCGGCGCCGACCATCCGCTCGACGTCGTCTTCACCTCCGGCGCCACGGAGGCGGACAACCTGGCGGTGCTCGGGGCGGCGCTGGCGAAGGGACGGCGGGGCGGGATCGTCACCACCGCCGTGGAGCACGAGGCGGTGCTGGAGGCGGCGGCGTTCGCCGGGGGGCTGGGCTGCCCCGTCGATGTCGTCGGGGTCGATGGGCGCGGCGTCGTCGACCCGGCCGCGGTGGCGGCTGCGGCCGGGCCCGGCACCGCGGTCGTCTCGGTGATGGCCGCCAACAATGAGACCGGCGCCCGCCAGCCGGTCGCCAAGGTGGCGCACGCGGTTCGGGCGCACGCCCCGCAGGCGCTGGTCCACTGCGACGCGGTGCAGGCGTTCGTCTCCGAGGACGTCTCCGTCGCCGGGCTCGACGCCGACCTGGTGGCGCTGTCGGCGCACAAGCTGGGCGGGCCGCAGGGCACCGGGCTCCTCTTCGTGCGGTCGGGCGTCGAGCTGGAGCCCGTGCTGCACGGCGGCGGCCAGGAGCTGGGCAGGCGGTCCGGAACCCACAACGTCGCCGGGATAGTCGGCATGGTCGCCGCCATGCGGGCCACCGTCGCCGAGCGGGCCGGCTTCCGGCAGCGGGTGGCCGAGGCCCGCCGCCGCTTCGAGGCGCGCATCACCGCCGCCGCCCCCGACGCCGCCTTCACCCTCGACCCGCCCGACCGGGTGGTCCAGCACAGCCACCTCCGCATCCCGGGGCTGCGCGCCGACACCATGCTGATCCTCCTCGACGGCGCCGGCGTCGCCGCCTCGGCAGGATCGGCGTGCTCCAGCGGCGCCGTGGAGACGTCGCACGTGCTGGCCGCGATGGGCATGCCGGCGAGCGCCGCCGCCGAGTGCCTGCGCTTCACGTTCGGGTGGGACCACCGGCCCGAAGACGGCGACGCCGCCGGCGAGGCCGTCGCCGCCGTGATCGGGCGGCTGCGATGAGAGCGCTGGTGGCGATGAGCGGCGGGGTCGACAGCTCGGTGGCCGCCGCCCTGATGCTGGAGGCGGGCCACGAGGTCGTCGGCGTGACCCTCAAGCAATGGGAGGGCCCGGACGGGCGCCTCCCCACCGCCGGCTGCTGCACCGTCGCCGACGCCGAGGATGCCCGCCGGGTGGCGGCGCAGCTCGACGTGCCGTACTACGTGCTCGACTACGTCGCCGAGTTCAAGGCGGCCGTGGTGGACCGGTTCGGCGCCGGCTACCTGGCGGGACGCACGCCCAACCCCTGCGTCGAGTGCAACCGGCGAGTGCGGTTCCGCGCCCTGCTCGACCGTGCCGACGAGCTGGGCTGCGACGCGCTGGTCACCGGCCACCACGCCCGCGTCGTCCGCAACGGCCGCTACCGGCTGCTGCGCGCCGCCGACCGCGGCAAGGACCAGTCGTACGTCCTCCACATGCTCGACCAGCAGGCGCTGGCCCGGGTGCGGCTCCCGGTCGGGGAGCTGACCAAGGCTGAGGTGCGGGACGAGGCCGCCCGCCTCGGGCTGCGGACCGCCGCCAAGCCCGACAGCCAGGACATCTGCTTCGTCGAGGGCGACTACCGCGACTTCCTGCGCACCCACTTCCCCGACTCGGCGCGGCCGGGGCCGATCGTCGACGGCGCCGGCCGGGAAGTCGGACGCCACGACGGCACCGCCGGCTTCACCATCGGCCAGCGCCGCGGGCTGGGCGTGGCCGTCGGCGAGCGCCGCTACGTGACCGCCGTCGACGCGACCACCGCCACGGTGACCATCGGCACG
>JBFJZV010000191.1:0-6467 GCA_041621915.1 Acidimicrobiia bacterium
GCGGCGGGCAGCAGCGCCACGAAGCTCGACACGTGGACGATGGGGTCGCAGCCGGCCGCGGCCGCCTCGCCCAGCACGATGTCGGTGCCGTCGAGGTTGACCCGCCGCATCGCGTCGGCGTGGCGGTCGTCGAACGTGAAGACGTTGGCGGCGTGCAGCACTGCGTCGCAGCCGTCGAGGGCCGCCTTCATCGAGCCCCGATCGGTGACGTCGCCGGCGACCACGTCGGCCGGCTCGACGCCGTGCGGGGCGAATGCGCCGGGCACCTTCCCGGGTGACCGGGCCAGCAACCGCACGTCGTGGCCCGCCTTCAACAACGCCGCAACGCTGTGGGTGCCGACGAAGCCGGTGCCCCCGGTTACCAGGACCTTCATGCCCTTCCTCCCGAGATGAGCCTACGCTCGCGGCGTGGGTTTCGACGACCGCTGCCGGCCGAGCGCGCACGGCGGCCGTCAGGGCATTCGGGCGCCCAGCGCGGCCGCGACGACGACCCCCAACCCCAGCGCCACCTGCTGGCCGCCCAGGATCGGTGTGGGCGGGGGCGCCAGCCGGGCGGCGACCGCGTGGAATGTGGCCAGCACGGTGACGGCGATGGCGCCTGCAACGGGTGCTGCACCCACCCCGGCAGCCGCCCAGGCGCCGGCCACCGCCGCCACCTGGGCGAGATCGCTGTGCCAGCGCGCGTGCGGCCGCGCCTTGGCGCGCTGCAGCTGAACCCGCACGAACGGCATCGCCGCCACGGCGCGGGCCGCGACCACGGCCCACAGCCCGAACGCCACCAACCGGGCCTCCCCTCCGGCGAGGGCGATGGCGGCCGCAAACGCTCCCATGCCCACCGAGCCGGCCAGCTCGGGAATCAGCCGCCGGCCGCGGCTGCGAACGTCGTACCACAGCTCCACCCCGACGAACGGGGCGGCCAGCGCCAGCGGCAGCCAGAGCTCCGCTCCGCTCAGCATCGTCGCCGCCGCGAACACGGCGATCAGCGCAGCGATCTCGACGGCGGCGATGCGCTCGGCGAGGATCGTCCGGTCGAGGCGGCGCCTGCGCCACCGATCGACGAGCGCCAGCTTCAAGGGTGTCCGTGCCAGAAAGCCGAGGAACGCCGCCGCCCCCAGCAGCCAGCCGCCCGCGCTCGGGGCGACCAGCAGCCCGAGCAGCACCGGCTCCAGCGTGAGGCTCCACCCACCGTGCTCGGCGGGCAGGGCCACGGTCCTCATACGCGGCGGCACCGCGACGGTCACTGCCACCCCTGTGTCGCTGCCGCCGAGCCTACGGCCGGCGCGCGTCGAAGCCGGCGCGTATGTTGATCGCGGGTAGGCAACACGGGAGGTGGTTCCGTGAGGAGGCCAGGTCTGCTCCTCGCCGCCGTCGTGGCGATCACGAACGGCAACGGCGCCGTCGCCGGCGATCACCACCGGTTCGGCGGACGGCGACGCTCATCCCTACGTGGGGCTCGTGGTGTTCGACGTCTTCATACCCGGCGTGGGCAAGGTGCCTCGGTTCCGCTGCAGCGGCGCCCTCGTCAGCCCGACGGTGGTGCCTGACCGCGGCCCACTGCACGGCCGGCAAGGTGGGCGCCCGGGTGTGGTTCGACGAGCGCCTCCAGGACGTCGACGGCAGCCGCCTGGTGCCCGACTACCCGTTCGGGGGCGTGGTCGCCGTTGAGTGGACATCGACTCGGTCGCCGACTGGATCGAGTCGTTCACCGGCTAGAGCCCGGACGCGGCCGCCGGCGTGGGTCGGGGGAACTCCGATAGCCTGCCGGCCGTGACGGAGCGGATCGGGATCGTCGACGTCGGGGTGTGGGTGCCCGAGCGGTGGATGCCCGCCGCCGAGATCGCCGCCGCCTCCGGGATCCCCGAGGACGTGATCGTTCAGCGGTTCGGTCTGGACGGCAAGCACGTTGCCGGGCCCGACGACCACGTGTCGACGATGGGCGCCGCCGCCGCCCGTCGGGCACTGGACCGAGCGGGCGTCGCGGCGGCCGACCTCGACCTGGTTGCGTACTTCGGGTCGATGTGGAAGGACTACGACGTCTGGTCCGCGGCGCCGAAGATCCAGCACCTGCTCGGGGCCGACCGCGCCTGGGCGCTGGAGCTCAGCTACGTGTCGTGCGGCACCCCGATCGCGCTGAAGGTCGTCGGCGACATGATGCGGGCCGACCCGTCGCTGCGGCGGGCGGTGGTCGTGGGGGCGTGCCGGGAGTCGCACCTGCTGGACTACGCCAACCATCGATCCCGTTTCATGTACAACTTCGGCGACGGGGCGGCGGCCGCGGTGTTGGCCCGCGGCGACGCCGGGCACGAGGTGGTGGCGACAGCGGTGCTGACCGACGGCAGCTTCGCCGACGACGTCGCCGTCTACGGCGGCGGCAGCCGCCACCCGGCCTGGGACCCCGCCACCACGGCGGAGATGCACTACCTGGACGTCGGCAACGTCGAGTCGATGCGCGACCGGCTCGGCCCGATGTCGGGGCCGAACTTCCTAGAGGTCGCCCGCCGGGCGTGTGCCGCAGGCGGAGTCGAACCGGCCGACCTGGCGCTGCTCGCCCCGATCCACTTCAAGCGGTCGTTCTTCGAGTGGACCGTCGGAGAACTGGGCGTCCCCGAGGAGCGCACCGCCTACCTGCGCCGCCACGGCCACATGTCGGGCGTCGATCCCCTGTTCGGCGTCGACCAGTGGCGCGACCGGCTGCAGCCGGGCGATCCCGTGCTGCTGCTGGCCGCCGGCACCGGGTACACCTGGGCAGCGACGCTCGTCCGCTGGTAGCTGTCACATGGCAGCCGGGCCGGCCGTCGGGTTGCGGTGGTGCGTGGTTGGGGCCTCTCGGCTGCGGCTGCCGCTCCTGCTGGTCCTACGGCGTGGCGGCGGCGCAGCCGCCGCCTGGAGCCAACCACGCGCCGCGGCGTGGCGTGCCGCGGCGTGGGGGTTCTGCCCCCGTCTTACGGGGGGAGTGGCTCGGCCCGCAGGGCCGAGACGAGGGGGGTGCGGATGTTCGGGGGTGAAACCCGCGCCGGCGCCGCACGGGAGCTGGGTTTCCCTGCGGTCGATGTACCGTCCGGGTGTGCGAATCCTGGTTGTCGAGGACGAGGTCGATCTGGCTGAGGCGGTCGCTGCTGGACTGCGGAGGGAGGGGTACGCGGTCGACGTGAGCAACGACGGTGACGACGCTCTCTACAAGCTCTCGTTCACGCCGTACGACCTGGTATTGCTCGACCTGAACCTGCCGGACATGGACGGGCTGGAGGTGTGCCGCCGCATCCGGGCCGACGGGCGGGCCGCCACCCCAGACGGCGAGCCGACCCGGGTGCTGATGCTCACCGCCCGTGATCGCCTGGACGACCGCGTCGCCGGGCTCGACGAAGGCGCCGACGACTACCTCACCAAGCCCTTCGAGTTCCCCGAGCTGCAGGCCCGGGTGCGCTCGCTGCTGCGGCGGGGCGGCGGGCGGTTCGGGTCGGCGATGGAGGTGGCCGGGATCGCCCTCGACCCGGCGACCCACGAGGCCGCGTTCGAGGGCCAGGCGCTCGAGCTGACGGCCAAGGAGTTCTCGCTGCTCCGCTACTTCATGCTTCATCCCGGCCAGGTGCTCAGCGCCGAGCACTTGCTGGAGCACGTCTGGGACGAGCACGCCGACCCGTTCACGAACACGGTCCGAGTGACGATCAGCAACCTGCGAGGGAAGCTGGGGACGGTAGGCGCCGACGGGCTCATCGAGACCGTAGTAGGCAGCGGCTACCGGCTGCGGGAGGGGTGAGCCGTTTGCCGGCCTGGGCCCGCTCGATCCGGTTCCGGATGGCGCTCGTCTACTCGCTCGCCGTGTTCGTGGTGGGGGCGATCGTCACCGGGGCCGTGTACTGGGGGCTGTCCCGGTCGCTGCAGGACGAGCCGGTGGCGCGGGAGATCGTGGTCACCCGGCTGACGCCGACACGACGCGGGCTGACCGTCGAGCAGCGCACGCTGCTGGCGGAGTACGTATCGGTGGAGCAGCTCGTGAACGAGCGCACCCTCGACAATCTGCAGCGGTTCTCCTTGTGGGCGCTGGGCGGGTTGTTCCCGGCGAGTCTGCTCATCGGATGGGTGGTGGCGGGGCGGGCGTTGCGGCCGATCGAGCGGATCGCCGGCGTGGCGCGGGAGATCGAGACGACCGACCTGTCGCGCCGCATCGAGCTGGAGGGGCCCGAAGACGAGCTGCGCCGGCTCGCCGACACCTTCGACGCCATGCTCGACCGGCTCGAGGAGGGCGCCGAGGAGCAGCGCCGCTTCATCGAGGACACGTCGCACGAGTTGAAGAACCCGCTGGCGGTGATGGCGACCAGCCTCGACGTGGCGCTCGGCGACCCGGACGCCGATCCCGAGTCCTTGCGCCGGGCCGCCCAGGTGGTGCGTCGGACGGTCGACCGCACCGCGGAGCGGGTCGACGAGCTGGTCATGTACGCCCGGCGGGAGGTGCCCGCGGAGGAACGAGGTCCGGTCGAGCTGCGCGCTCTGGTGGGCGAGGTGATGGACGAGTACGCCGGCGCCGCTGCCGCCCGCAACCTGAAGCTGGAGCAGGTGGGCGCGCCGGTGACGGTGACCGCGGGGCGGGACTCGGTGAAGAAAGCATTCGGCAACCTGGTGGACAACGCCGTGCGGCTCGCCCCCGTGGGCTCGACGATCACGTGCGGCTGCGGCCGGGAGGGCGAGCGTGCCTGGCTCAGCGTCGAGGACGAGGGCCCGGGCATCCCGCCCGAGCACCACGAGCTCGTCTTCCGGCGGTCGTGGCGGGGAAGCGGCGAGCCGGGCACCTCGGGCCTCGGTCTCGCCATCGCCCGCCAGGTGGCGCAGGCCCACGGCGGCAGCGTGGAGGTCGCCTCGGCGGAAGGTGAAGGATCGAAGTTCGTGATTTGGTTGCCGGTGCAGGCAGGCTCTCAGGAGCGCAGGGCGTCCACCGGGTCGAGCGCGGAGGCGCGTAGCGCCGGATAGAGGCCGGCGAGCACGCCCACCGCCGTGCCGAGCAGCGGGGCGCCCAGGCTGAGCGCCGGCAGGGCGAACGACCAACCGCGCAGGGCCACGACACCGGCGCCCACCAGTATGCCGCCGGCAGCTCCCACCAGCCCGCCAGCCGTGCCCACTAGCGCCGACTCGACGACGAAGACGCCCGCCACGCCCCGGCGCGACGCGCCGAGCGCGCGCCGCAGCCCGATCTCCGATCGGCGCTCCCACACCGACACGAGCATGGTGTTGGCGATGCCGACGGCGCCGCCGAGCAGGGTGACGATCGCCAGTGCCAGCAGCAGGTGGCGAGTGTCGGTGGTGATGAGGCCCCGCAGCTGGCGCGGGTCGGGTGGCACCTGGGCGGCGACCGACGCCGGGTCCTTCGGGAGCGCGGCGAGCGGCGCAAATGCGGCCACGGATTGGCCGAAGCCGGGCTCGGTGCGGACGAGGACCGTCCGCAGCGCCTGGCCGAGGCCCAGCGCCTCGGCGCCCCTGCGGGTCACGATGACGCTCGACGTGAGTTGGGCGCCCTCGGCCCGGTCGGCGACCACCGCCACGACCGTGTACGGGCGGCCGTTGAGCAGCAGTGTGTTGCGGCCCGGCTCTGCGGACACCAGCAGGCTGCGGCCCACGCCCTCGCCGACCACGGCGAGGAGCGGGTCGGTGGCCGTCGCCCAGGCGGTGGGCAGTGCGCCGGCGAGCACCACCGGGTTTGCGGCCCGGACCCCCCCGGCCTCCACTACCACGACCGGCACGGTGCGAGCCTGCACCACCCGGGCGGAGCTGCTCGCCGAGGACGTCTCGATCCGCCAGGTACCGGCCGTCGCCGGGCGGCTGGAAGAGCAGCTCGGTGGAGCTCGCCGTGCGCTGGCCGGCAGCGGCGACGAGACGGCGATCGTGAGGGCTGCGGCTGCGGTCGGTGCGATCTGGCGTCCGCTCACCGTGTTGCGCGGCGAGGTTGACGCCGCCGAGCATCGCGACGACATCGTGGCGGTGGCCCGATCGGTACTCGGCCTCGGGTGAGGCGCCCTCAGCTCAGGGCGTGGAGGCTGCCGGCCAGTTGCGGGTACAGCTCTCGGTACACGGGGTACAGCTCGTCGTAGCGGGATGCGTCGAGACCAGGGGTCGCCGCCACCGCGGCGGTGACCCACGCCGTTGCGGCTTCCTGCACCGTGGGTTGCCAGCCCGCGCCGACCGCAGCTAGGAGCGCCGCTCCGTAGGCGGCCCCCTCTGCCGTGGCGGTGATTGCCAGCTCTGCGCCGAGCACGTCGGCCAGGACCTGGCGCCACACCTCGCTGCGGGTGCCGCCGCCGGAGGCGCGGATCTGCGCGACGCCGGCGATGCCGGCATCGCGCATCAGCTCCAGCCCGTCGCGCAGGCCGAAGGCAACGCCCTCGAGCACCGCCCGCACCAGGTGCGCCCGTTGGTGGCGGACCGTCAGCCCCACGAACGCGCCACGCGCCAGCGGGTCCGGGTGCGGGGTGCGCTCA
>JBFJZV010000192.1:0-6455 GCA_041621915.1 Acidimicrobiia bacterium
GCGCTCGTACTCGGCGAGGCCCAGCAGGTACGACGCCCCGTTGGGCAGCGCGTCCCGCTCCCCGAAGATCCCGACGATCGGCAGCTCCTGGAGGCCGGTGGCGGCGAAGCCCATCTCGATCGTGTCCCCGAGCTGCCAGCCCTCGTCGTCGGCGACGCCCTCGTACACGAACACCCCGCCGTCGGCCAGCGCGGCCAGGCTGCCTTCCAGCACGTCGAGGGAGATCGTCTGGTCGGCGGTCGCCGCGTCGATGCCGACGACGAAGGCCTCGCTGCCGTCCTGCTCGAAGAACTCCAGCCGCAGCGGCGTGGCCGCCGCCACCTCCGGGAGCTCCGACAACTCGGCGGTCAGCGTGGTCGGGATGCCGCCTGCGAAGCCGTCCACGGTCAGCACGTAGTCGGCCCGCAGCGAGGCCTCGATCGCCGCCCCGACCGAGGCGCGGAGCGATGAGCCGAGGATGAAGAAGAAGCCGACCAGCGCCAGGCCGATCATCAGGGCCGACGCCGTGGCCGCCGTGCGGCGAGGACGGCGGATGGCGTTCTCCTTCGCCAGCCGTCCGGTCACCTTGCCCAACCTCACGAACGGGGCGGCCACCACCGTGGCGACGGGGCGGACCACCAGCACGCTGAGGATCGCGACACCGATGAAGACGATCACCGCGCCCATCCCCACCACCAGCAGGCCACTCACCGGGAGCGGGGCGAGGTCGAACAGGCCCAGCACGATGAGCACCACCCCGGCGCCGAGCACGGCCGAGCCGACGTAGGCGCGCCGCACCATGCTGCGCGGCTGGTGGGTCGGCACGTCGGTGAGCGCGGCGATCGGGGGAACGCGGGCGGCCCGCAGCGCCGGGAAGATCGACGAGACGACGGTGACCACCGTCCCAACCAGCATCCCGGCGACCACGGCGTTGGCCCCCAAGCTCAGGCCCGACGTGGGCAGGTCGATTCCGAAGGCCACCGTGATCCCCACTAGGCCGAGCGCGACCACGAACCCGAACAGCAGGCCGATCACCGACGCGACCAGCCCCACCACCAGCGCCTCGACGACGACCATCGCCACGACCTGACGCCCTGTGGCGCCCACCGCCCGCAGCAGGCCCAGCTCGCGGGTGCGCTGGGCGACGATGATCCGGAACGTGTTCGAGATGATGAACGACGCCACGAACATCGAGACGGCCGCGAACACCAGGATCGCGATGCCGATGAAGCTCAGCGCCTCCTGCAGGGACTCGGCCTGCTCGGCTGCCTCGTCGGCGGCCAGCACCGACTCGAACCCGTCGGGGATCACTCCGGCGAGGTCGTCACGAAGGTCGGCGGCGTCCACCCCCTCGGCCGCCCGCACATTGACGGTGTGAAACCGGCCCTCCACGTCGAGCAGCCGCTGCGCCTCCCGCAGCTCGAAGCCGGCGAACGTGGCGCCGGCGAGGTTGTCGCTGTCGCCGAACCCCACCGTGCCCACCACCTCCACCGTCTCCGAGCCGATCGGGACGATCACCTGGATGACGTCGCCGGGCTCGAGGTCGTTGGCCTCGGCGGTGCGGGCGTCGACGATCACCTCTCCGGGGCCCGTCGGGGCGCGGCCCTCCCGGACGACGGCGGTGCCGAGGAAACGCTCGTCGGCCGACCAGGAGCCGCCCAGCGTGGGCGGGCCCTGCGGCACGATCGCGTCGCCGGCCTCGTCGACGATCACCGCGAACCCGAACACGCTGCCCTCGGCCACCTCGACGCCGTCGACTCCACTGACGGTATCCAGCAGCCCCTCGTCGAACGCCGGCGGCCCGCTGAACCCGGAGGTGAACTCCACCTCGGGCTGCACGATGACGTCGATCCCGGCGAAGGTGTCGGCGAAGAGGTTGTCGAACGTCCGGTTGATGGTGTCGGTGAACACGAACGTGCCGGCGATGAAGCCGACGCCCAGGATGATCGCCAGGCTGGTGAGCGCCAGCCGCAGCTTGTGCGCCCACACGGTCTTGAGCGCGGTCCTAAGCACCGCCCACCTCCAGCGCCTTCATCTTGTCGAAGATCGCTTCCGGCTGGGGGCCGTCCAGCTCGTCGACGATGCGGCCGTCCTTGAGGAACACCACCCGGTCGGCGTAGCTGGCGGCCGCCGGGTCGTGGGTGACCATCACGATGGTCTGCCCGAACTCCTTCACGGCCCTGCGCATGAAGCCGAGCAACTCGGCCCCCGAGGTCGAGTCGAGGTTGCCGCTCGGCTCGTCGGCGAACACGATCTCGGGCCGGCTCACGAGAGCCCGGGCCGCTGCCACCCGCTGCTGCTGTCCGCCGGACAGCTCCGAGGGCCTATGGGTCAACCGGTCGCTCAGTCCGATGGTGCCGATCACCTGCTGGTACCAGGCGTCCTCGGGAGACGCCCCGGCGATGCGCAGCGGCAGCAGGATGTTCTCCGCGGCGGTGAGCGTCGGGATCAGGTTGTAGGCCTGGAAGACGAACCCGACCTTCTGGCGGCGGAGCAGCGTCAGCTCTCGCTCCTTCAGTGTGGTGAGGTCGACGTCGCCGATGAAGGTGCGGCCTCCCGTCAGCGCGTCGAGGCCTGCCATGGTGTGTAGCAGCGTCGACTTGCCCGAGCCCGACGGCCCCATGATCGCGGTGAACTGGCCGCGGCCGAAGGCGACCGTGACCCCGTCCAGCGCGCGCACCTCGGCGTCGCCCGAGCCGTAGACCTTCACGGCTCCCTCGGCGCGCGCCGCAACATCGGTGATGATCATGTGGGTCTCCTGGATGCGATGCCCATGAGGATACGGGAACCCGACAGGCCGTCGTCTACCGGCGGGCGGAGGCGCGGCGGCGCCGGCCGCCGCGGCCGGATTCGCCTCCTCGCGGTTCCCAGCTGAAGAACCGCAGCGCTGCGGCCACGCCGGCGATCCCCCACAGCGCCATCACGGCGAGGTGCTCGCCTATGGCGTATTCGCCCGGTCCGGCGCTCCACGCCCAGCCGGTGCCGGAGAGCGTGGGATTGAACGCGTCGCTGAAGGCTGCGGCGAAGTGCTTCAGCGGGAAGACGTTGCCGACCGTCTCGAGCCATGGAGCCGGGTCCACGGCGGGGATGAAGATGTCCGAGAGGAAGGCGAGCGGCAGGAGCGTGGCGTTGGCCACGGCCGGGGCCGACTCGCCGTCGCGGACGAGGGCCGCCACGGTGAGGCCCAGCGCTGCGAAGCAGCACACGCCCACCGCGAAGGTCGCCAGGGCCGCCGGCAGGCGGTCGCCGAAGATCTCCACGGAGAACAGCACGACCCCCACGGCCATCATCATCGCGACCGCCAGCAGCGCAATCCATACCGCCGAGCCGATCCGGCCCGCCATGTAGACCCAGGGCGGCAGCGGCGTGCCCCGCATCCGCTTGAGGATGCCCTCGTCGCGCACGATTGCGGTCGACACGGCGAGGTTCGTGTAGGTCGCCGACGCAGCCGCGAACACCGCCAGCGCCGGCGCGTAGAACTGCGCCGTCGTGATGCCCAGCTCGTCGATGCGGTCGTTGCCGAACACGGCCGTGAAGACCACGAGGAACATCAACGGGAACACGAGCGTGAAGAACGCCGCGATGGGAGTGCGCCAGAAGATCTTGTTCTGGTAACGCACCTGCAGCCGGAGGAGGGTCCACCAGTCAGGCATTGGCCGGCTCATCATCGCCGCCGGTGAGCTGCAGGTACACGTCCTCCAGGCTGGGCCGGTCGACCGTCAGGTTGTCCAGCTCGTAGCCCCGCGCCAGCGCCCACTCCGTCAACTCGTGCAGCACGGCGGTCGGGCTGTCCGTCTCGAAGCGGATCTCCTCGGGCGTCACCCGGGCATCACCCGGCACCGCCGGCGGCAACTCGACCAGCGCGGCGTCGCCCGGCAGGCGGAACGCGATGGTGGCCGCCTGGAGCTGCCGGCCCCCCAGGGTGTCGGGCGGCCCCTCGGCGACGATCGCGCCCCGGGCGATGACGGCGACCCGGTCGGCGAGGTGCTGCGCCTCGTCCATGTAGTGGGTGGTGAGGAGGATGGTCCGGCCGAGGCTGCGCAGGTTGTCGACGAGCTGCCAGGCCTGCCGGCGCGCCGACGGGTCGAACCCGGTGGTGGGCTCGTCGAGGAAGATCATGTCGGGGTCGCCGACGATGCCCAGCGCCAGCTCCAGGCGCCGTCGCTGGCCGCCCGACAGCGTCTTGACGCGGGCGCCGGCCTTCGCGTCGAGGCCGACCAGGCCGATCACCTCGTCGACCTCACGCGGCTGCGGATAGAGCGCTGCGTAGGTCGCAACCGCCTCGCGGACCCGCAGCTCACGCTCGAGACCGGCCTCCTGGAGCACGATGCCGATGCGCTCCCGGAAGGCGTGGCCGCCGGTCTCCGGGTCGAACCCCAGCACCTCCACCTCGCCGGCGTCGCGCCTGCGGTGGCCTTCGAGGATCTCGACGGTGGTCGTCTTGCCTGCGCCGTTCGGCCCCAGCAGGGAGAACACCTCCCCCTCCTCGACGGCGAGGTCGATGCCGTCGACGGCGGCGGTGCCTCCGTAACGCTTGACCAGCCCGCGGACGCGAATCGCGCTCACAGCTTGATCGTATCGACCGGGCGGCGGCTCGCCGCCGGGCCGGGAGGATGCCCCGCCCGCTACTCGTACGTCTCGAACCGGCGGGGGGCGTTGATCGCCACCCAGAGCCCGACGCCGAAGAACATGACGGTGGTGACGTCCGCCACGAAGCTGCCGACGGTGAGGTTCCAGTACATGCGCCAGTTGGGCAGCAGAGGCAGATGGTCGATCCCGTGCCGGGCGAGCTCCTCGGCCTGCTGCGTGGTGATGATGCGCATACCCAGGCCGGCGACCGCCAGCATGCCCATCAGCGCGAGCGTTACCGCCAGCGCCTGCGCCCACCTCCCGCGGTGGCGGCCCGATCCCATCAGCACGGCGTAGCCGACCGCGGCGCCCAGGATGGCGGCCGGAGCGCCGACCCAGTCGCCCAGGATCATCACGAACGCGAACCACAACGCCCCCACTGCTGCTGCGGCCGCGGCGCCCCACAGCGCCGCCCTGCCATAGCGGGGCCGCGCCGTCCCGACCAGCATGGCCGCCTCGCGTTCCACGACACCTCCTCGGCATGCCGCGCGCATCCTCGGTCGGCGCGGCTACTTGGAGCTTCGGCATCGCGCCACTCCGCCTTGACCATCGCGTCCGGCCGCACCGAGGGCGGGCAGAATGGCCGCGTGAGCGAGTACGACGCAGTGGTGGTGGGCAGCGGCCCCAACGGCCTAACCGCGGCGGCGGTGCTGGCGACCTCGGGCCGGCGCGTGCTGGTGCTGGAAGCGGCCGACCGGATCGGCGGGGGCACCCGCACCGCCGAGATCACGCTGCCGGGCTTCCACCACGACGTCTGCTCCGCCATCCACCCGTTCGGCGCCGCGTCGCGCGCTTTCGCCGAGCTGGACCTGGCGGGCCGGGGCCTGGAGTGGGCCCACCCCGACATAGCGCTGGCGCACCCGCTGGACGGTGGAGTGGTGGCGCTGCTGCACCGTTCGCTCGACGCCACGGTCGCCGGTCTGGGCCGCGACGGCGCTGCGTACCGCAAGCTACTCGGGCCTGCCGTCCGCAACTGGGAGGAGGTGTACCCGCTGGTCTCCGGACCGCTGCTGCGCGTCCCCCGCCACCCGATCTCGGCAGCCCGATTCGGCCTGGCGGCCGCCCAGCCGGCCTCGTGGGTGGTGCGCCACTTCGAGACGCCGGGGGCGCGGGCGCTGCTCGCCGGCAATGCCGCCCACGCGATCACTCGGCTCGACCGGCCGCTGACCGCCGGGGTGGGCCTGGCGCTGATGGCGGCCGGCCACGTCGCCGGCTGGCCCGCCGCCCGGGGGGGCTCGCAGCTCATCGCCGACACGCTGGCGGCGGTGGTGACCGGCCACGGGGGCGACGTGGTCACCGGCACCCGGGTGACCAGCCTGGCCGACGTCCCCCCGGCTGCTGCGCTGCTCTTCGACGTCGCGCCGCGGGCGCTCGCCGACATCGCCGCGGACCGCCTCCCGGCCCGCTACCAGCGGCGGCTGCGCGCGTGGAAGCACGGGCCCGCCGCCTTCAAGGTCGACTGGGCGCTCGCGGGGCCGGTGCCGTGGGCGGCTGCCGAGGCGCGGCGGGCCGGCACCGTCCACGTCGGCGGCACGTGGGAGGAGATCGCCGCCGCCGAGTCCGAGGTCATGGGCGGCGGCCATCCGCAGCGCCCGTTCGTGCTGGTCGCCCAGCAGAGCGTGTTCGACCCGGGGCGGGCCCCTGAGGGCCAGCACACGCTCTGGGCTTACTGCCACGTGCCCAATGGCTCTACCGTCGACATGACCGATCGGATCGAGGAGCAGATCGAGCGGTTCGCTCCCGGGTTCCGCGACCTGGTCCTCGGCCGCCACGTCACCACGCCCGCCGAGTTCGAGGAGCACAACGCGAACTACGTCGGCGGCGACATCACAACGGGGGCGATGACC
>JBFJZV010000193.1:0-6453 GCA_041621915.1 Acidimicrobiia bacterium
GCCCCACGGCGGCCGTCCTTGCTTCTCGCTTCAGATTCCCCGTCGTGATCCAAATCTCCGAAGAACTCACTCGGCCCGCTCGGGGCGGGAGATGTCGATACCGAGCGACTCGGCGGTGCGGAAGACGTCCTCGTCCAGCTCCCGCAGCTCGATCTCCTCACCCGCGGCCAGCATCTCGACGTTCAGGCACAGGCTCTGCATCTCCTTGACCAGCACCTTGAACGACTCCGGGATGCCCGGCTCGGGGATGTTCTCGCCCTTGACGATCGCCTCGTAGACCTTCACCCGGCCCCGGACGTCGTCGGACTTGATCGTCAGCAGCTCCTGGAGGGCGTAGGCGGCGCCGTATGCCTCCAGCGCCCACACCTCCATCTCGCCGAAGCGCTGGCCACCGAACTGCGCCTTGCCTCCCAGCGGCTGCTGGGTGATCATCGAGTAGGGGCCGGTGCTCCGGGCGTGGATCTTGTCGTCCACCAGGTGGAGCAGCTTCAGGATGTAGATGTAGCCCACGGTGATCGGCTGATCGAAGGGCAGCCCGGTGCGCCCGTCGTAGAGGGTGGCCTTGCCGACGTCGTCGACGAGGCGGTCGCCGTCACGGTTGGGCTGGGCATTCTCCAGCAGCTGGGCGATCTCCTCCTCACGAGCGCCGTCGAACACCGGAGTCGCGAGCTTCGTCCACGGGCCGGCGCCGGCCGAGATCTCCGGGAGGCCGCCGTCGAACGCCTGCCACCCGCGAGCGGCAGCCCAACCCAGGTGTGTCTCGAGCACCTGGCCGAGGTTCATCCGGGAGGGCACGCCCAGGGGGGACAGGATGATGTCCACCGGGGTGCCGTCCTCCAGGAACGGCATGTCCTCCTCCGGGAGGATCTTGGCGATGACGCCCTTATTGCCGTGGCGGCCGGCCAGCTTGTCGCCGGCCGAGATCTTGCGGGTCTGCGCCACGTACACCCGGACCAGCTCGTTCATACCCGGCGGGAGGTCGGCGCCTTCCGAGCGCCGGAAGACCTTCACGTCGATGGCCTTGCCCGACTCGCCATGGGGCACCTTCAGTGACATGTCGCGCACCTCGCGCGCCTTCTCGCCGAAGATCGCGCGCAGCAGCCGCTCCTCGGGCGTCAGCTCGGTCTCGCCCTTGGGCGTGACCTTGCCGACCAGGTAGTCCCCCGGGCCGACCTCGGCCCCGACGCGGATGATGCCGCGGTCGTCGAGGTCGTGAAGTACCTCCTCGGCGACATTGGGGATGTCGCGGGTGATCTCCTCGGCGCCGAGCTTGGTGTCTCGCGCCTCGATCTCGTGCTCCTCGATGTGGATCGAGCTGAGCACGTCGTCCTTGACGAGGCGCTCCGAGATGATGATCGCGTCCTCGTAGTTGTGGCCCTCCCACGGCATGAACGCCACGAGCAGGTTCTTGCCGAGCGCCAGCTCGGCATCCTCGGTGGACGGGCCGTCGGCGAGGATCTCGCCCTCCTTGACCTTGTCGCCCTCGGCAACCACGGGCTTCTGGTTGATGCAGGTGCCCTGGTTGGAGCGCTCGAACTTGCGCAGGTTGAAGGTGTGCTTGGAGTTGCTGCCGCTCTCCTTGACCACGATGTGGTCGCCGGTGACCTCCACCACCTCGCCGGACACCGGGGACACGACCACGTCGCCGGAGTCGCGGGCCGCCCGCCCCTCGACGCCCGTGCCGACCAGCGGCGCCTCGGCGCGCAGCAGCGGCACCGCCTGGCGTTGCATGTTGGAGCCCATGAGCGCCCGGTTGGCGTCGTCGTGCTCGAGGAAGGGGATCAGCGACGTCGCGACCGAGACCACCTGCTTGGGGCTGACGTCCATGTAGTCGACCTCGTCGGGCGCCACCAGGTCGGGGTCGCCGCCGGTCTTGCGCACGAGCACCCGATCCGACGCGAACGAGCCGTCGTCCTTGAGCAGGGCGTTCGCCTGGGCGATGACGTGGGCCTCCTCCTCGGAGGCGGTGAGGTAGTCGACCTTCTCGGTGACCTTGCCGTCGACGACACGCCGGTACGGGGTCTCGATGAACCCGTAGCGGTTGACGCTCGCGTAGGAGGCCAGCGACCCGATCAGGCCGATGTTCGGGCCCTCGGGCGTCTCGATCGGGCACATGCGGCCGTAGTGGGACGGGTGAACGTCCCGCACCTCGAAGCCGGCCCGCTCCCGCGACAACCCGCCCGGGCCCAGCGCCGACAGCCGGCGGCGGTGGGTGAGACCGGCGAGCGGGTTGGGTTGGTCCATGAACTGACTGAGCTGGCTGGTGCCGAAGAACTCCTTGATCGACGCCACCACCGGCCGGATGTTGATGAGGCTCTGCGGGGTGATTGCCTCCGGGTCCTGGGTGGTCATCCGCTCCCGGACGACCCGCTCCAGGCGGGTGAGGCCCACCCGGATCTGGTTCTGGATCAGCTCGCCAACGGTGCGGATGCGGCGGTTGCCGAAGTGGTCGATGTCGTCGGTGCGGTAGCCGTCGTCGCCGGAGTGGAGGTGAACGAGGTAGCGGATCGTGCCGAGGATGTCCTCTTCGGTGAGCAGCCCGTGGTCCTCGACCTTGTAGCTGTCGAGGTCGGGGATCTCCCGCCCGAACTTCTGGTCCAGCTTGTAGCGGCCGACCCGAGTGAGGTCGTAGCGCTTCGGGTTGTAGAACAGCGTGTTGATGAGGCCGCGGGCCGACTCGACGGTCGTCAGTTCGCCGGGCCGCAACTTGCGGTACAGGTCGAGCAGCGCCTCGTCGCGGTCCTCGGCGGGGTCCTTCTCCAGCGTGTTCTGGATGACCTCTGCGCCGTCGAACAGAGCCAGCAGCTCCTCGTCGGTCTCGGCGAAGCCGAGCGCCCGCAGGAACGTGGTGACGTACTGGCGCCGCTTGCGGTCGACCCGGACGCCCACCGTGTCCTTCTTGTCGGTGTCGAACTCCAGCCAGGCGCCCCGGCCCGGGATGACCTTCGCCGTAAAGATGTCCTTGTCGGACGTTTTGTCGAGGCCCTGGTCGAAGTACACCCCGGGCGACCGCACGAGCTGGCTGACGACCACGCGCTCCGTGCCGTTGATGATGAGCGTGCCGTTGGGCGTCATCATCGGGAAGTCGCCGAGGAACACCTGCTGCTCCTTGATCTCACCGGTGCTGCGGTTGATGAACCGGGCGGTGACGAACAGCGGGCTCGAGTAATTGGAGTCGCGCTCCTTGGCCTCCTCGATCGACATGGACGGCTCGTCGAAGCGGTGGTCGGTGAGCTCGAGCGCAAGCGAGCCGGTGAAGTCCTCGATGGGGGAGATCTCGTTGAAGATCTCCCGCAGCCCGTGCTCCAGGAACCAGCGGAACGACTCACGCTGCACCGCGAGCAGGTCGGGCAGCGGCAGCACCTCCGGGATCTTGGCGAAAGACAGGCGTTGGGTGGTCGCTCGGGCCAACGTGGGGTCTCCTCAGTCTTGGGGCGCGCAGGGAGCGCAGGGGGCGACGGCTGATTCAGCTATCTGGGCAGGAACACGACGAAAAGCCAGGATAGCACAGTACGTGCTTATCCCGGCTCTGCAAGATGGAAGTCACAGAGCGGCGACGTTCTTCCTCGATTGTCGGGGCACAAGGTACCGCGACAGGCTGTCCGGGTCAAGCGTTGGTTTCGCGTTCGGGCAGCACCCGCGCGTAGACCGCAGCGCACAGCCGGGCGAACCCGGGCGGGCACGGCGCCGCGGCCCTGGCGTCCTCCGGGGCGAGGAAGGCGCCGATGCGGTTGGCCCAGACCGCGGCGCCGACCACGACCATCATCGTGACGATCGCGGCCAGCATCAGCCCGCCCACGGCCCCAGCCGGCCCGGCCGCCACCCATCCGGCGACGACGCCGAGCACGAGCAGGATGAGCGGGCCCTTCATTCGGCCGCCGGCCCGGGCGTCGTAGTGCGCGCCACGCGTCGCCGGCCCTCCCGGCGGCGGCTGCTGCCGGACGCCCGGCGGAGCCAACCACGTACCGCGAGGTGCGCGACCCTCCTTATCTCAGCTCGACCGTGGCGCCGGCGCCCTCGAGGGTGGCCTTGGCCTTCTCGGCGGTGTCCTTGTCGACGCCTTCGAGCACCGGGCTCGGAGCGTCGTCGACCACGGCCTTGGCTTCCTTGAGACCGAGGCTGGTGAGGCCGCGCACCTCTTTGATGACCTGGATCTTCTTGTCGCCGGCGGCGACGAGGACCACGGCGAACTCGTCCTGCTCCTCCTCGACCGCCGCTCCGGCAGCGGCGCCGTCGCCGCCCACTGCGGCGATCGCGACCGGGGCGGCCGCAGTGACCTCGAAGCGATCTTCGAACGCCTTCAGGAACTCGGAGAGCTCCAGGACGGTCATCTCCTCGAACACGCCGAGCAACTCATCGGTGGTCATCTTTGCCATTAGGCATCCTCCTTGTCGTCCTCGCCCTCGGGTGCGTCGGCCTGCGCCTCGGCGACCGGGGTTTCATCGTCGGTGTCTTTGGCGGTGTCTTCGTCCGGGGAGTCCGGGCTGTCGGGCGAGTCCGGGCTGTCCGATGAGTCCGGGCTGTCGGGCGAGTCCGGGCTGTCAGGGCTCTCATCAGCAGCCTCCGGCTCCGGGGCAACGGCCTCCGCCTCCGGCTCCGGCTCAGTCGCGTCCTCGGGCTCCGCAGCAGCCTCCGGCTCCGGGGCAACGGCATCCGCCTCCGGCTCCGGCTCGGGTGCAGGCTCGGCGGCCGGCGCAGCGGCTTCCTTCTGCTCGAGGAGTTGGTTGAAGACCGATGCCGAATTTCTCAGCAGCGCCGCCAGCGCGCCGGCGGTCATCGCCATCGGGGCCTGCATGGCGCCGGCCAGCTTGGCGAGCAGCACCTCGCGCGGTTCGATGTCGGCAAGCTGGCTCACCTTCTCGGGCGGCAGGAAATCCGAACCCATCAGCCCGCCCTTGATCAGTAGGGCGGCATGGTCCGCAGAGAAGTCCTTGAGCGCCTTCGCCGCCGTCACGGGGTCGCCGTCGGCGAACGCCAAGGCAGTCGGCCCGATGAGGAGCTCCTCGATCTCGTCGAGCCCGAGCGCGGCCGCCGCCCGGCGAGCGAGCGACATCTTCACGACCTTGAACTCGGCCTCGGAACTCCGGAGCCCTCGCCGCAGCGCCTGCTGCTCCGCCACGGAGAGCCCGGCGTACTCGGCGAGGAACACGGCGCGGGCGGCTTCGATCCGCTCCTTGATGTCTGCGACCGCTTGCACCTTCTCAGGTCGCGGCATGCAGTGCTCCCTTCATAGAAAAACTCCCGGCACGAGACACGGGAGCTCTCAGGAGCTGACCTGCGCCGGCCGCACGGTTTGTGCGTTTACGCCCCGGAGGGCACCTGCGGTCTCGGGCCGCTTGCAGTTGTGGGCGCGAACGTAGCGACGACGACGCGCGAGGTCAAGACGAGCAAAGGTTGAGGGGAACCGCTGACCGGGTGCAATGCCCCGGTCTGGGGCAACGGTGAGGCGACGGGCCAGGAAGTCGCCTCAGCACACCGAACCGCGGAGGGCCAGGGTAGGGGCTGGCCTCGATAACCGCAGCGTCGGCCATCGCACCTGGGGACGGGATGGTGGTGGGTCCGTCCTTTCGGACCAACGGTTCCCCTCGTCCCTTAGCGAATAAGTGTGGCAGATCACAAGGTCCGTGTCTAGCGAAACGCGGATCTTTCGGACAGGGTGTCGAGGGCGATCTTCACCGCACCAATGCGACCAGATCCTCCAGTACGGCGGGGTCCACCTTGATGCCCGGGCCCATCGTCGACGAGACCGTCAGCTTGCGGACGAAGCGGCCCTTCGCCGCCGCAGGGCGGCTGCGAAGCAGCTCGTCAGTGACCGTCGCCAGGTTGAGCGCGAGCTGCTCGGTGTCGAACGACACCTTGCCCACCGGGATGTGGACGTTGCCGTAGCGGTCGTTGCGGTACTCCACCCGGCCGGCCTTGAACTCCTCGACGGCCTTGCCCACGTCGAGGGTGACCGTGCCGGCCTTCGGGTTGGGCATCAGGCCGCGCGGGCCAAGAATCCGCCCCAGCTTGCCGACCTCGGACATCAGGTCGGGCGTCGCGATGGCGAGGTCGAAATCGAGCGAGCGACCACCGGAGATCTCCTCCGCGAGATCCTTGCCGCCGACGACGTCGGCGCCGGCCGCTTCGGCCTCGCGGGCCTTGTCGCCCTCAGCGAACACCGCCACCCGGATCTCCTTGCCGGTGCCATGCGGCAGCGACACCGTGCCGCGCACGATCTGGTCGGCCTGGCGGGGGTCGATGCCGAGGAGGAACACGGCCTCCACCGACTCGTCGAACTTGGCGTACGACAGCGACTTCACCAGCTCCAACGCGTCGCGGGGCGGGTAGTGGCTGGTGCGGTCGAAACGTCCGAGCGCATCGTGGCGCTTCTTACCCATCTGTCTACCTCCGTGGTCCGTGCGGCGGGGTCCACCCGCCTCCCACTCTGTCTCTTTCCCGGGCCGACTTCGC
>JBFJZV010000194.1:0-6409 GCA_041621915.1 Acidimicrobiia bacterium
GAGCGGACCGTCGCCACCAAGGTGACAGCGACGGGCCAGGTCCTCACAACCAACCGCCAGATACCCGAGCGGACCGTCGCCACCAAGGTGACAGCGACGGGCCAGGTCCTCACAACCAACCGCCAGATACCCGAGCGGACCGTCGCCACCAAGGTGACAGCGACGCGTCGGCGACCCGCGCCGTTGCCTCCCCAAGCTCGGTTTGCGGGATTCTTCCCCCGCTGGCGGGGGAAGTACCCCGAGGCGGAGCCTCGGGGGGAAGGGGGAGCGAGTGTTCGGACCGCGCAAACGCGGCTCCACGCCGGGCTGCGCCCGCCGGAACGCTGCATGCGGCGCCTGCCCTCGGCGAGCCGAGGCAGCTCAGTCCGCTGCCTCCATCAGGCTCTCGGCGAGCGACGGGTACACCATCAGCGTCTCCACCAGGTTGTGCACCGTGAGGCGGGCCTGGACGGCCAGCGCGAGGATCGCCACCAGCTCGCTCGCGTGGTGGCCCACCACGGTGCCGCCCAGCACCGTGTGGGTGGCCGGGTCCGAGATCACCTTCACGAAGCCGCGGGTGTTGCCCTGGATCAGCGCCCGGGCGTTGACGGCGAACGGCACCTTGGTGATGCGCACCTTGCGGCCCTCCGCGGCCGCGTCGACCTCCTCCAATCCGACGCTCGCGATCTCGGGCTCCGTGAAGATCGCCGACGACATCTTCCCGTAGTCGAGCGGCTTGACCTTGTGCCCCATGGCGTGCTGGGCGACCTTGCGACCCTGCATCGCCGCCACCGATGACAGCGGCATCTGCCCGGTGACGTCCCCGGCGGCGTAGATGTGCGGTATCGACGTCCGCTGGAACTCGTCGACCGCCACGTAGCCGTGATCGACGTCAATGCCGGCGGCTTCCAGCCCGAGCCCGTCCGTGTTGGGGACCGAACCGATCGCGAGCAGGCAGTGCGACGCCTCGACCCGGCGGCCATCGTCGGTCTCGACCAGCACCGCCCCGTCCGTCCGCACCGCCTTCGTGGCCCGCGCCCCCTTCCACAGCTTCACGCCCCGCTCTAGGAAGTCCGCCTCCAGCACGAACGCCACCTCGGCATCACGGTGCGGCAGCACCTGCTGGCGGCTGACGATCAGCGTCACCTGCGACCCCAGCGACGAGAAGATATGCACGAACTCCACGCCGGTGACCCCGGCGCCGATCACCACGACGTGCTCCGGCAGCTCGGGCAGGTAGTAGGCGTGGCGGGTGGTGATGATCCGCTCCCCGTCGACGTCGGCCCACTCCGGCACCCGTGGCGACGATCCGGTGGCTACCAGGGCCAGGTCGAACTCCAGCTCCCGGTCTCCCACCGACGCCGTGCGCGGCCCGGTGAACACCGCCCGGCCGGGAATGATCTCGACGCCCTGGCTGACCAACATCTCGCGCGTCGAGCCGCCGACGTTGTCGATGAGGCCCTTGAGGCGGGCGGACAGGTCGTCCATGTCGGCGACGGGCGGATCGCGGACATCGACGCCGAGCCGCCCGGCGCTGCGGATCGCGTGCAGCCGCATCGACGAGGCGACCATCGCCTTGGAGGGGATGCAGTCCAGCAGGTGCGCTGCCCCGCCCACGACGGTGTCCTCCACGAGCGTCACCTGGGCGCCCAGCGTCGCCGCGGTGGTCGCGGCAGTGTGGCCGGCGGGGCCTCCGCCGACGACCAGGAAGCGGGGGCCGCCTTCGTCGCTCATGAGCCGGGACGGTAGCTGCCGAACACGTCCCGCAGCACTGCCGACACCTCGCCGAGGGTCGCCCCCGCCGCCAGCGCGCTCTTCATCGGGTACAGCAGGTTGGCCGTCCCCTCGGCGGCCGTGCGCACTTCCTCCAGCCTCGCGGCGACGGCCGCCGCGTCACGCTGGGAGCGCCTCGCCGCCACCGCCGCCGCCTGCGCGGCCTCCAGCGCCGGGTCCACCGTCAGGATCGGCACTGGCGGGTCGTCGGCAACGGTGTAGCGGTTGACCCCCACCACCACCCGCTCGCCGGCGTCGATCGCCCGCGCCGCCGCGTAGGCCGAGTCCTCGATCTCCCGCTGCACGAAGCCCGCCTCGATGGCCGCCACCGCGCCGCCCATGTCCTCCACCTTGTCGAGCAGCACCGTCGCATCCTCCTCGACCGCGTCGGTCAACGACTCCACGTAGTACGACCCGGCGAGGGGATCGACGGCGCTGGCCACGCCCGACTCGTAGCCGAGCACCTGCTGGGTGCGGAGCGCCACCCGGGCGGCCTCCTCGGTGGGCAGCCCCAGCGCCTCGTCGAAGGCATTGGTGTGCAGGCTCTGCGTGCCGCCCAGCACCGCCGCCAGCGCCTGGAGCGTCGTCCTCGCCACGTTCACCAAAGGCTGCTGCGCCGTCAAGGTGCTCCCCGCGGTCTGGGTGTGGAAGCGCATCCGCCACGACTCCTCCCGCCGCGCCCCCACCCGGTGCCGCATGAGCTGCGCCCACATCCGGCGAGCGGCGCGGAATTTCGCGACCTCTTCCAAGAAGTCGTTGTGGGCGTTCCAGAAGAACGACAGCCGCGGCGCGAAGTCGTCGACGTCGAGGCCCGCCTGCTGCGCCGCCCGCACGTAGGCGAGGCCGTTGGCCAGCGTGAAGGCGACCTCCTGCGCCGCAGTCGCCCCGGCCTCGCGCATGTGGTAGCCGCTGATCGAGATCGTGTTCCACGCCGGCAGCTCGGCTGAGCAGTAGGCGAACAGGTCGGTGACCAGGCGCATCGACGGCCGGGGCGGGTAGACGTACGTGCCCCGGGCCGTGTACTCCTTGAGGATGTCGTTCTGGGTGGTGCCGCGGATGCGGTCGGCCGGGACGCCCTGCGACTCTGCGACGAGTTGGTACAGCAGCAGGAGGATCGCGGCGGTGGCGTTGATCGTCATCGAGGTCGACACCTCGCCGAGCGGGATGCCGGCCAGGAGGGCGCGCATGTCCTCGAGCCCGTCAACGGCGACGCCCACCTTGCCGACCTCGCCGGCAGCCCGCTCGTCGTCGGAGTCGAGCCCCATCTGCGTGGGCAGGTCGAACGCGACCGACAGCCCGGTCTGGCCGGCGTCGAGCAGCGCCCGGAATCGCCGGTTGGTCTCCTCGGCGGTGCCGAAGCCGGCGTACTGGCGCATCGTCCACAGGCGGCCCCGGTACATCGTGCGGTACGGCCCGCGGGTGAACGGGTAGGCGCCGGGCTCGCCCAGCCGCTCGGCGGGGTCCCAGCCATTCAGGGCCTCCGGACCGGGGACCGCGTCGGCGTCGTGTGGCATGCGCGCCGATGCTACCGGCCGCCCCGACCCCGGCCCGGGCGGCCTGATAGGCTCACCGCCGAGCGAGTGGGGGAGGCGAGAGTGGTGACGACGGGCTCCGAACCCCGGGCGGCGGAGAAGGCCTCGTTGCTCGAGCGGTACGACAACCAGATCGACTGGTACTGGACGAACAGCGGCCGCCAGAAGAGGCGCTTCATCTACACCCGGTTCACGATCCTCGTGCTGGGTGCGCTCGTGACGTTGATCGCCTCGCTCGCCGCAGCCACGTTCGTGGAGGAGAGCTCGTTCTGGGACACCATCTTCAAGATCCTCACGCCGATCCTTGCGGCGGTCCTGGCCGTGATCACCGGCCTCACCCAGACGTTCCAATGGGGTGCAGCGTGGCGCGAGATGAACCTCGCGGCCATGGCGCTCGAGAAAGAGCGCGACCGCATCCGGCTGACGCCCGCCTACAAGGTCGACGCCGTAGCTGAGATCGAGCGATTCAACGACCTCGTGATCGACGAGACACGCCGCTACTTCGAGCGGGTCACTGCGGCTGCCAGGAGCGAGGAGATGCAAGCGCAGGTGACCGCTGCGGCCGAGGCGGCCGTGGCTTCGGTACTCGTCTCGCGTTCCCGTGACGTCAACCTCGCCCCGTCTGCACCGGCCAGCGACGCCTCGGAGTACTCCGACGCGCAGGACGCGGCGCCGGCGACGAGCGAGGGCTCCGACTACTCCGACGCGCAGTACATGACCTCCGAGGCGGCGGTCGACTACTCGACGCCCGAGGCCTCGGCGGCGCCGGCCATTGATGACTACGGCGCCGAGGGCGACGATGGCGCCGAGCTCGCGGAGGAGGAGGGCGAGGGCGGATCGCCTTTCGCCGGAGCGGGAGACGGCGAAGGCGACGGGGAGGGCTGGACGCCGTTCGCTGCGGAGGAAGGCGGCGAGGAGGGTGACGGTGGGTCTCCCTTCGCAGCCGGCGAGGGCGAGGACGAGGAACAGCCCTAGTCAGAGCGGAGCCCCGGTACAATTCGGGCGCGCCCGGGTAGGGAACCTTCCTGCCCGTTGCGACGCTTTCCCCAGGGATCCACATGGACGAGAACATCCACAAGGCTGAACGGCGCGACCGTCGCGGCCACAAACTGCTCGCCCTGACCGGCCTCATCGTTGCTGGGCTGCTCGGCGCGACCTGGGTGGGGTTGTTCACGTTCCTCGGCGCCAACTCGGCGTTCGGCACCGCCACCGACCTCCAGGCGCGCTACATCCCCGATCCCAAGCCGATGGAGCTGGACCTGCCCGACCTGTCCCGCCTGTCGGAGGTGCACACCTCCGACGGCGTGCTGCTTGGGATCCTCACCGAGCGCAACAGCCAGCCGGTACCGCTCGAGGAGATCCCGGAGCTGGTGATCAACGCGGTGCTCGGCGCCGAGGACGCCGACTTCTTCGAGCACGAGGGCATCGACTTCTCGGCCATTGCGCGCGCCGGCCTGCAGGATCTGCGGGGCGGCCAGATCCAAGGTGGCTCGACGATCACCCAGCAGGTGGTGAAGCAGAACTTCGCCGGCAACGAGCTGTCGCTGGAGCGCAAGGCCGCCGAGGCCGTGATCGCCGCCGAGCTCGAGCGGCGGTACACCAAGGAGGAGATCCTCGAGTTCTACGTGAACTCGGTGTTCTTCGGCGCCAACGCGTACGGCGTGAAGGCCGCCGCCGAGGAGTACTACGGCAAGGACCTCGAGGAGCTGACGCTCGCCGAGGCGGCGGCGATGATGACCCCGATCCGCAACCCGACCCTCTACGACCTTCGTCGCAACCCCGAGGTGGTCCGCCGCGCCCGCAACGCCGTCATCGACAACATGGTGGGCGAGGGCTTCGTGTCGGAGGCCGCCGCCCGGCTCGCCAAGACCGAGCCCGTGCGCACGGTACCGCACCGCGAGTTCGAGCAGCTCGTGCCGCAGGTGATCAAGGCTGTCAACGACGAGATGCTCAACAACCCCTCCCGCTACAACCTGGGGACCACCTTCACCGACGCCAAGCGGGCGGTGTTCGGCTGTCCGGCCCACGACACCGAGTGCGAGGGTGGCGGCGGGCTGCAGGTGACGGTGACCCTCGACTTCCGCCTCCAGGAAGAGGCGACCCGCATCTTGCGGAAGTGGTTCCCGCCCGGGCCGGGCGTGCGCCCAACCGGGGCGATCGCCACCGTCGAGAACCGCACCGGTGCGATTCGGGTGATGGCGGGCGGCCTGGAGTTCGGCGAGGACCTCGAGGCGGGCCAGCGCCCGTACGACCTGGCGGGCAAGGGTCGCCAGAACCCTGGGTCGGCCTTCAAGCCCATCGGCCTGGCGGCGGCGCTCGAGAACGGATGGTCGCTCAACTCCTACTGGGACTGGACCAGCCCGCAGGAGCTGGAGTTCCCCGGCAGCACCCGCCCGTGGATCTGCAACAACTTCAGCCGCAGCGGTGAGGGCATCCGCACCCTGGAGAGCGCGCTGGTCGCGTCCACCAACACGGTGTTCTGCCAGGTTTCGCTGGCGGTGGGGGCCGACAAGGTGGCCGAGATGGCCCACCGCCTCGGCGTGAAGTCGCAGCTCAACCCGGTGCCGTCGATCATCATCGGCAGCCAGGCGGTCAGCCCGCTGGAGCTGACCGCGGCCTACTCGACCTTCGCCAACTACGGCATCCGCCACGACGCCTACCTCATCGAGCGCATCGAGGACGCTGACGGCAACGTGGTCTACCAGCACGAGGTCGAGGAGGAGCGGGTCATCGACGAAGGGCTCGCCGCCGCGGTCGTGGCCACGATGAAGAAGGTGGTGCAGTTCGGCACCGGTACCCGCGCCGACCTCGGGCGCCCGCAGGCGGGCAAGACCGGCACCCACCAGAACATCACCGACGTCTGGTTCGTCGGCTACATCCCGCAGTACACCACCGGCGTCTGGGTGGGCCACGCCGACGCCCAGCGCCCGCTGCGCAACGTGCAGATCAACGGCCAGCAGTGGGGCAGCGTCTCCAGCTCGCGAGTGCCGGCGCCGCTGTGGCGGGAGTTCATGGAGATCGTGGTGGCCGACCTGCCGGTGGAGGACTTCCCGCCCGAGCCGGAGGGGATGAGCGCCTACTACGCCGACCAGCCCACTGAGGTGCCGTCCCTCGAGGGCCTCGGC
>JBFJZV010000195.1:0-6380 GCA_041621915.1 Acidimicrobiia bacterium
GCGGGGGAGGGGCCCGGTGGACGACCCGGTGCGGCCGGCGGTGGCGGTGCGGCTGGGGCTGCGGTACGTGCGCAACCTGGCCGAAGCCGAGGTGACCCGCATCGAGGCGGCTCGCCTGGTGGCCGGGCCGTTCGAGTCGCCCGAGGACCTGGCGCAGCGCACCGGTCTGGCGGCGGACTCCCTGGAGGGGCTGGCCGGGTCGGGGGCGCTGGCGTCGCTGGGGATCGGGCGGCGGGAGGGGATCTGGGCAGCGGGGGCGCTGGCGGGTCTCGGGCCGGGGAAGCTGGCGGTGGCTCCCGGGTCGGGTGCGCCTTCGTTGCCGTCGATGTCGTCGTTCGAGGCGCACCAGGCCGACCTGTGGTCGACGGGCATCTCGGTTCGGCATCCCGTGTCGTTCGTGCGGTCGCTACTGGCCGACGCCGGGTGCATGCCGATCAACGAGGCGTTGGCGCTGCGGCGCAACGGGGTGCGGGCGAGGGTGGGCGGCATCGTCACCCACCGTCAGCGGCCCGGCACCGCCAAGGGTGTGCGGTTCCTCAACCTGGAGGACGAGACCGGGCTGCTGAACGTGGTGATCCTGCCCCAGGTGTGGGACCGCAACTACGAGGTGGCCCGCAAGGCGATCGGCGTCATCATCGACGGTCGCCTCGAGTTCCGCGACGGCGTTACGAACCTCAACGCCCACCGGTTCTCGTCGTGGGACGTGGCGGGTGTGAAGTCACGGGACTTCCGGTGATGCGCTCGATGCCTTGAGCTCAGTCGAACGGTGGCTGCGGCGGGACTTCGAGGGGCCGGTACTTGACGCCGGGCGCCTGGTGCTGAGGCGTCCCGTGGCCTTCCTTGTCCCAGGCACCCTCGCGCTCGTGGCGGCGGAGCACCCGGTTGAGTGCGATCAACCCACCGACGAACACGGCAACGGCGACGAATCCGATCACAGCTCCCACAGTACCGCTCTCCGGCGGGTAGGGATAGGGAATGTCGACCCGGGCTCATCGGTACACCTCGCCCCGTGGCGCCACCCGGATGACGAGCACCACCAGCTCGGCGTCCCGCAACCTGGACGAACAGGATGCCAGCTCGGTGCGACAGGAAGGCTCAGCCGCGCTGCTTCCAGTAGCCCCGGACGGTCGATTGGCTACGAGGGAACTCCCGGGCGGCGAGGAACTTGCGGATGCGGTGCATACCAGCAGCCTCGCCTGCGGCCCACACCTGGCTTGACGGGTCGAGGTGGGCTGCCTCGACGGCGTCGGCAAGGGTGGCGCCCGGGGGCTCGCCGGCAGGCAGCAGGTGCCAGGAGACCGTCGCCCCGGGGTGATGGGGGAGCGGCAGTTCGCCGTCGGGGTGGGCGATCTCGATGTGGACGTCCACCGAGGTGTCGACGGGTATCGCCTCGAGCAGCTGGCCGATCGCCGGGGTGGCGGTCTCGTCACCGGCCAGGAAGAACGCCGGGGCGTCGGAGTCGACCTGGTAGCCCCGGCCCGGGCCGGACGCGGCCGCCTGATCGCCGGGTACAACGCCCTCTGCCCACGTCGATACCAGGCCGCCTTCGTGAAGCACCACCCACAGGTCGAGCTCGGTGGCGCCGCCGTCCCGCAGCGGCGGGGTGAAGGTGCGAATCACGGGGCGGTCGTCGCCGGGCAGCAGGAACTCGTTGCCGTTCCAGGTGGGGACGACCAGCTCGTCGGAGCCCGGGGACGGGATGAGCAGCCGCACGCTGGCGGCCGGCTGATCGACGGCGAGGCCCGTCAGATCCGGCCCGGCGAACGTGACCCGCATCATGCGGGGCGTGATCTGCGCGGCGCGCCGCACGGTCATGTGCCGGAATCGCGGTGGCTCGCGTCGGATGCGGATCGGGTCGCTCACGGCCCGGATGATCGCAGACGGGAGAGGCGCGTCAGGCCGCGAAAAGTTCGCTTAATGACCGTCTTGAAACAGCAGGTGGTGTCGACTATGGTCGAACATATGTTCGATACATTGCCCGATGGGCTGGAAGGCATGGCCCCAGGCCCCGAGCTGGGTGCACTGCTGGCGTCGATCAGGCTGGAACGGCTCACGGGGCACGACCGGGTGGTCGTGCTGCGGGCGGAATCCAGGATGGAGGCGCATTTCGCCGCCCGTAAGGCGGCGGCGATGGCGTCGGTCTACGACGCGATCGAGGCCGACTTCGCCCGCTCCCCGGTGCCCGGCACCGACCCGGGAGAGGCCGCCCAAGCGGAGATCAAGGTCGCGTTGTGCCTGACCAACGCCACGGCAGGCAACCTGCTGGGCGAAGCGCTGTTCCTGCGCGACCGGGTGCCGGCCGTGCTGGGGGCGCTGGCGGCGGGGCGGATCGACCGCGCTCGCGCCCGGGTGCTGGTCGAGGAGACCGCTTGTGTGCCCGACGAGTCGGCGCGGGAGATCGTCGCAGTGGTGATCGATTGGGCCGGCGGGCAGACCACCAGCCAGGTCAAGCGTCGGGTGCGGCGGTTGGTCATGGCCCTCGACCCGCAGGCAGCGCAGCAGCGGTACGACGACGCCGTGCAGACGCGCCGGGTCGAGGTCGAGCCCAACCCGGACGGAACCGCCAACCTGCTCGGGCTCAGTCTGCCTCCGCACCGCGTCACGGCCATCAAGCGATACCTCACACACAGCGCCCGCAAGCTGCGGCGTGCGGGCGATGTGCGGCCGATGGATCAGATCCGGGCGGACCTCTTCATGGACTTCCTCTCCGGCAAGGACACAGGCGCAGCCGGGAAGGCCCAGGGGTTCGTCGAGATTCGCGTCGACATCGCCACGCTGGTGGGGCTTTCGGAGCTCCCGGGCGACCTGGGTGGCTACGGGCCGGTCGTGGCCGATCTCACCCGCCAGCTCGCGCTCTCCACGCCCGAGATCGAGTGGCGGTATGCGATCACCGACCCCGACTCGGGACGGCTTCGCCAAGTGGGCACCACTCGCCGCCGGCCCACCGCAGCGTTGCGCCGCTACGTCACCAGCCGTGACCCCACGTGCCCGTTCCCGACGTGCGTCGCGCCGTCGGGCGACTCCGAGATCGACCACATCAAGGAATGGGCCAGAGGCGGGCCGACGACCGCCGGCAACCTCGCTCCGCCGTGCCCACGGCACCATCGACTGCGCCACCGCATCGGCTGGACGTACCAGCCGTTCACCGACACCGACTACTTGTGGACCACGTTGCTCGGGCACCGCTACACCACGAGCGGTGCTCCGCCGCCGGACCAATGATGGAGCGGCCGGCTCAACCGGCCTCGGGTTGAGGCGTCCAGACGAGGGTGTCCGGGTGGAACTGGCTCCACGCGAACCAGAAGGCCTCGTGGCTCACGATGGCGCTCCCGTCGGGGCCGCGGGCGAGTAGGCCATCGCCCTCGAGTGTCACCTCGGTGTCCGCCAGCTCCACTGGCCGGCCGGCGCCCAGCTCGATCTTCGCCTCGGCGGTGGGGAAGGCGATGGCGGTGCCGTCGTCGGCGATGACGCCCAGCACTTTGCGCTGGGCGGACAAGCGGGGGTCGACATCGCCGATGGGGAAGATCGGCCCGTCGTCGTCGCGGCCCCGCAGCGGGTCGGCGGGGTAGGAGCGGCCGATGCCACCGTCCTCGGCGACGATGGTGGTGCCCGGGTGGGCCTCCTTCCAGGCCCGCCAGGTCGACGCCACCACCGACGTCTGCTCCAGCACGACACCGGCGTCGTGGAGCGGCCCCGACAGCGCCTCGCCGGTGAAGGTGTCGAATACGGAGAAGGTGTTGAGGTCGAACATCACCTTGTTGGAGCGGGACAGCAGGCCGGAGGTGCGCAGCACCGGCACCTCGACGCCGGCGGGCACGCTGTCGGTGAAGTAGGCCTGCGCGGAACCGCACAGGGTGCAGTAGGGGATCCCGAGCCGGCGCCCACCGAGCGTGTCGTTGACCATCTCGTGGACTTCCATGATGTTCTTCGGATAGGCGCGGGCCTCGCCGTCGACCACGACGCCGAACACCACCCCGCGGTCGGCGTACCAGCCGCCGCCGGCGGCGTCGGTGACGGCGGGGTCGTCGAGGGCCGGGATGCAGCCCAGCGGGCACGGCGTCGACGTGCCGAGCGGCCGGTCGTCCATCAGCACCCCGCCCCACGACACCGGCCGCCAGTCGATGGCGGTCGTCTCGTCCTCGAAGAAGGGTTGCCACTTCGGCTCGATGAGCAGGAAGAGCTGCGCCTTCCAGTCGCGATACCCGTCGTGGGCCGGCAGGTCCCAGGCGATGAGGTGGTCGGACATCGACTGCCAGGGGCTGCGGTCCGCCACGGGGTCGTCCTCGAAGCGGGCGCCGGTGACCTCCTCGAAGGCGTCGAGCGCCGCAGTCCGGGCGTCGCCGAAGCCGAGGAACCGCACGAGATCGGCCAGCAGCCACGCGGCGCGGGCGTCGCCGGACGATCCGATCACGGCCACCGCATCGGTGTCGACGCCGTTGACGAGGCCCGCGAACAGGTCGTCGATCGCCGCCGTGAGCGCCGGGGCGGGCGCCCCGGTGGGCACGTCGGGCGCCGGCGGGAAGGCGTAGCCGCGCTGGTTGCGAAGGCCAGCCGCTTCGGGGGGCGGGACGGCCTCGCCCGCGATGGGAGCGGTGGTCGGGGCAGGCGCGGTAGCCGTGGGGTCGGCGCCGCTACCGCCGCAGGCGGCGGCAAGCAGTACGACGGCGAGCGGCAACGCAAGGCGCATCCCGGCCACCATACGGCCGGGCCCCGGTTACGTCTCGACTGCCGGTGTGGGAACATCGACGGGTTTACGCAGGTTTTCACTAGGGGTAGGCACGATGCAAGCGGCAACCCCCGGAGACCGCATGTTCACCAACCGAGACTTCGAGCTCTTCCCGGCGGAGCGGCCGGCTCGGGCCGCAGCCGAGGAGGATCAGCAGCTTCTGGCGATCGACTTCGACGACGAGCTGATGGCGAAGGAGGCGCTGCTGGCCGCCGCCCGGCTGGGCAAGCGGCAGGCGATCGACCTCGCCGACGCGGCCATCGTCACCCGCAGTCGTTCGGGCCGTACCCGGATCCTGCAGACCCGGGACAAGACCCCGGCGCAGGGCGCGATGCTCGGCTTCTGGTGGGGCGGCCTCACCGGCCTGGTGGCGCTCGGCTTCGGAGGCTGGCTGCTCGGCGGGCTGCTCGGCGCCATCGGCGGCGCGCTGTGGGCGCACTGGCGGGACATCGGCATCGACGACCGCTGGATGCGCAAGCTCGGCGGCACCCTGGCACCCGGCCACGCCGCCTTCGTCATCGCGGTGCGCCATGCGTTCCCGACCAACCTCATCCGCGAGCTCCGGCGGTTCCAGGGCCGGCTGCTGCACAACTCGGTGCGCGACGTCGACAGCGCCGCGGTCGAGGACGCGCTGGCCTACGTCCCGTAGCCGGGGGGCTGCGCGGCTACCCGCCGTCGAGGTCCCAGTCGTCGCCGAGGAACATCCGCGACTGCAGCACCCACGCGATCTCCGCCCGGCCCGGGGCGACCTGGTCCCACATGTCGCCGGCGAAGTCCAGCGCGACGACCGTGGCGGTCTTCACCTGGACGTCGGCGCCGCTGAGCTGGGCCGCCACCGCCGACCAGGTCGGCTCGTGGCCCACCAGCATCACCGTGCCGAGCCCGTCGTCCTGGTCGCGCACCAGCCGCACCACGTCGCCCGGCGAGGCCCCGTAGAGGAGCGGGACGATCGTGATCGGGCAGGCCCAGCGGCCCGCCTCGGCCGCCAGCTCGGCCGTGGTTCGGGCCCGGACGGCCGGCGACGAGAGGACGAGGTCGGGGACCTGGCCACTGCGGGCGAGCACCCGGCCCATCGCCCGGGCCGACCGCACGCCCCGCTTGGCGAGCGGACGGGCATGGTCCGACGCCGCGCCGCTGTCCCAATCCGACTTGCCGTGGCGGAACAGCAGCAGCCGCTTCACGACACCGCCGCCGCCTCCCACCCGCCCGGGTAGCGGGTGACGAGACCGTCGCCGTCGACGTCCAGCTCCGCCGAGAAGTCGCCGGACGAATACCGGTAGCGGCTCTCGGCCAGCCGCTCGTACGTCTGCGTCACCAGCTCCAGCCCCTCGCGGTGCGGGTCGACGACGACGACCCGTATCTCAGCCGACTGTCCCACGGCGAGGCCGAGGCGGCGGATCGGCAGGGTGTTGGACGCAGGCGAGAACGTCAGGTCGGCGTCGAGCGCGCCGTCGAGGTGGGGCTGCGGTTCGCCGCCGGCGGTCCACGAGCCGGCGCCATCGCCGTGGAGGGCCAGCCGGCGGGTGGCGTCGGCGGTCTGCACGTGCAGGCCGACCACCAGCGTTCGCCACTCGGGATCGGTGAGGATCGAGTAGCGGACCTCCACCGGCCGGCCTTCGTGGGCGTAGAGCGCGGTGCCGCCCAGGTGCAGCCC
>JBFJZV010000196.1:0-6311 GCA_041621915.1 Acidimicrobiia bacterium
AGCGGCCGCCCTCGGGAGCGGACGACCGGGCTCGAACCGGCGACCTCAACCTTGGCAAGGTTGCGCTCTACCAACTGAGCTACGTCCGCAGGATGCCCCGATGTTACCACCGGCCCCCGCTGGGCCAACCCCGGCGTCAGCGCCCGGTGGAGCCGAAACCGCCGTCGCCACGCCCCGACGGCGGCAGCTCGTCGACCTCGACGAACTCCTGGTCGGCCACCGGCACCACCACGAGCTGCGCGATGCGCTCGCCCCGCCGCAGCTGCACGGGCTCGGCGCCATGGTTGATGAGGATCACCTTGAGCTCGCCGCGGTATCCGGCGTCGACCAGTCCGGGGCCGTTGGCGACACCGAGGCCGTGGCGGGCCGCCAGCCCCGACCGGGGAGTCACCAGGCCGGCGTGCCCGGCGGGGATCGCCACTGCCACGCCGGTGGGAACGATCGCCCAGTCGCCGGGCGCTATCCAGGTGTCCTCCCTGGCGTACAGGTCGGCCCCGGCGTCGCCGTCGTGGGCGTGCCCCGGCACGGGAAGACCGGGATCGAGCCGGCGAAGCGGTATCTTCACGCGGCGATTCTGACATTTCCCGAGGTGATGGTGACTGACACAGACGACCCCGGCGCCGGACAGGCGCTGTCCCTGCTGGAGCGCATGGAGCAACTCGACCGCTTCCGGGCCGACAGCGCTACCCCGAACAGCTCCCGCTCGCTGCGGGCCGACCTCGACGTCGAGCCCATCCTGCCCGAGAGCTGGCGCACCGAGTCGCGGCCGCAGCGCCGCCGCCGGCGCCGCCGCCCGCGTCGAGCCTGGGCCCGCAAGGCCCGCTGGGGCGTGCTCGCCGCGCTCGCAGCCGGTGGAGCGGTGACGGCGTCGGTGCTGATCGGGGTGCCGCGGTATGCCGAGAGCGTCGCGGACGAGCGCGCTGCCGAGTACCGGGTGGCGCTGAACGAGCTCGGATCGGCGATCCCCGGCATGGCACTGGCGCTCGACGACCTGGGCGATGCCGAGCTGACGGGCGAGCAGCTCGCCGAGCGGCTCGGTCCCTACGGGCGCTTCCGTGCTGCGACGGTCGGGCTGAGTGGCACCGCCCGGGAGAGCCTGCCCGAGGTGCCGCCGCTGTTCCCCGACAACGCGATCGACGAGCTGACACCCGTCCGCGAACGCCTGGCGCTGGTCGCCGGCCGCAGCGACGTCCTCTCGGGCCGGCTGACCAAGCTCGTCGGTTATCGATCGTCGTTCGAAGATGCCTTCGTGCTGCCCGATCTGCCGCTCACGGCGGCGTCGAGCGACGTCAACGACGTCAGCCTGGCGCTCGCGGAGATGCTCGCCGACAGCTTCGAGGCCATCTCGGACCTCCCCACCGACCCGTTCCTCGACGAGCACCGCGCCGCGGTGCAGGAGACGCTCGACTGGTTCCGGACCTGGGAGATCGACTACCTCGAAGAGCTACGGATGGGCAACCGTTCGGCGGCGTCGGCGCTCGTCAACCAGGCGCGCAGCCGGCTGGACAGGCTGCAGACCGACCTCGGCCCACCCGTCGCCGAGTTCGCCGACTGGGCCCGGACCGAGCTGGCCGGGCTGGAGCGTGACGTCGCCGCCGCGCTCATCCTCGTGCCCCACGCGGACTGACTCCGGCTCGGGAGCGCGCAGCTACCCCCGCTGGTCGTCGCCGAGCGACGCAACCTCGCGCTCGAAGTCGCGCGCGCCCTGGAAGTCCTTGTACACCGACGCGAACCGGACGTAAGCGACCTCGTCGAGCTCCCGCAGCGCCTCCAGCACCTCCCGCCCTATCTGGTCGGAGGTGACCACCCGGCCCTGAGCCGCCGCGAAGGCCTCCACCCGCTTGACGAGCTCGTCGACCTGACGGGCAGTCACCGGCCGGTCGGTGAGCGAGGGTGCCACCCCGAGGCGCACCTTCTCGGGCCGGAAGGGCTCCCGGCTCCCGTCCCGCTTGACGACCACCACCGTCACCTCGGCGCGCTCATACGTGGTGAAGCGGCTGCCGCAGGTCTCGCACTCGCGGCGCCGCCTGATCGTCGCTCCCCCCTCCGCCGGCCGGGAGTCGACGACACGCGTGTCGTCCGCGTCGCATACCGGGCACCGCATGGCGCCCAAAGGTACTAGATGTTGTGGTCGGCCGCCCCCCGGCGGCGTCACCCGGCCGGGACGCGCAGCACCTGACCCGGGACGATGACCGATCCGTCGATGTCGTTGAGGCGCCGCACGTCGTGCACGGCGGCCCGCACGTCGCCGCCATCGTCGGTGACGGCCGCTGCGATGTCCCAGAGGGTGTCGCCGGCCTGCACCGTGTACGCCTCCGTTGGAGCGGGCCCGCCGTCGGCGCGCACCGCCGAGGCGAGCAGGAGGAACGAGACGGCGACGATCACCAAGAGGAGGACCAACAGCCGCTGCGGGGCTTTGGTGGTGATAGTCATGGCCTCGTCCCTCTCTGCTCGCTTCCCGGTTCGGGGTGAATGGCCCGTCGGCTGGCTGCGTGCTCCCGGTGCCTCTCACCCACCGTCCCTACCGTATCGGGAGGGTGTGACACGAACACGTGTTCGAATCACGGCCCAAGATATCGAACGGGTGTTCGCATGTCAAGTCGAACATATGTTTGGAGTTGGCGCTTCGAGGCGGTACCCTGGGGCCGGTTCCCCGAACAGGAGCAGTCATGAGCGGCGAGATCACCCACCGGCAGCGCCAAATCCTCGACGTCATCACCCGGGCGGTGGCAGAGCGGGGCTACCCCCCGTCGGTTCGCGAGATCGGCGAGGCCGTCGGCCTCAGCTCCCCGTCCACGGTCCACAGCCACCTCTCCGCGCTGGTCAAATCCGGGCACCTGCGCCGCGACCCGACGAAGCCGCGAGCGATCGAGGTCGTGGACGCCGGGCGGGCGGCTGGCGACGAAGCCCTGCACCGCGCCCCGGTGCGCGACGTACCACTGGTGGGCCGCATCGCCGCCGGCTCACCGATCCTCGCCGAGGAGGACATCGAGGAGATCTACCCCCTGCCCACCGAGCTGGTCGGCAACGACCCGGTGTTCATGCTGCGGGTGCGGGGCGACTCGATGATCGACGCCGGCATCAAGGACGGCGACTACGTGGTCGTCCGCCGCCAGCCGGAGGCCCGTGACGGCGAGCTGGTGGCAGCGCTCGTGGACGGCGAGGAGGCCACCGTGAAGCGGTTCCAGCGGCGGGACGGGCGGGTGGTCCTCCACGCCGAGAACCCGGCGTACCCGCCGATGGTCTTCTCCGAGGGCATCGAGATCCTGGGGAGGGTCGTGGCGGTCCTGCGCAGCCTCGTCTGAGAGGCTGCCGCCTACTCCACGGTCCCCCGAAAGCTGTACTCGGCGGGCCCTTCGATCCACACGGCGCCGTCGTCGGCGGTCTCCACCACCAGCGGGCCGCCGAGCAAATCGACGGTGACCCTCGCCTTGGCGAGGCCGCGCTTGTGGGCGACGGTGGCGGCCGCGGCGGCGCCCGTGCCGCACGCTTGCGTCTCCCCGACGCCGCGCTCCCAGACGCGCAACGCCAACCGATCTCGGCTCGCGACGGTGAGGAACTCGACGTTGGTGCGGTCGGGGAACCGGGGATCTCCCTCGACGATCGGCCCCACCACCTCGACGGGGGTGGCGTAGCAGTCGTCGACGAGGATCACCGCGTGGGGGTTGCCCATGCTGATCGGCTCGACCTGGTAGCCGGCCACCTCGAAGGGCGCCACGGGCGACGGTGCAGGCGTACCGAGCTGGGCGCGGACCCGGCCGTCGGGCCGTACCTCCACCGGGCGCAGGCCCACGGCGGTCTCGACGGTGAACTCGGGTCCGGCGGCGAGGCCCAGGTCGCGGGCGTAACGGGCGACGCAACGCAGGCCGTTGCCGCACATCTCGGCCGCGGAGCCGTCGGCGTTCCAGTACTCCATCCGCACCGGAGCGCCGTGCCCGCCGCCGACCCGCAGCACCCCGTCGGCGCCGATACCGCGGCGGCGATCGCACCAGGCGGCCACGTCGCCCGGGCTCACCTCCTGGTCGCCGGCCACGACGACGAAGTCGTTGCCGAGGCCCTGCATCTTCATGAAGTCCACGTGGGCGCCTCCTGGAGCGCCGCCCAGGCGGCGCGGGCTCGCTCGGCGGGGTCGTCGTGCCACGGTAGCCACGCCACTCGCGGATCACGGCCGAAGTAGGTGCGCTGGCGCTTGGCGAGCGCCAGGGTGGCCCGTAGCTGGGCCTCCTTGCCGGCCGCGAGGGTCGCCTCGCCTGCCACCACGGGCAGGAGCTCCTTGTAGTTGACGGCCTGGCGGGCGGTGCGGCCGAGCCGCGGCGCCAGCCGGCGCACCTCGTCCAGTAGCCCCCGCTCGTGCATCCGCTCGATCCGGGCCGCAGCCCGCTCGGCCAGGCCGTCGCCGGGGTCGACACCGAGCAGCTTGAGCGGGGTGGTCGGCCGGTACTCCCGCAGGGCAGCCGCCTCCGGCCTGGCGGCCCGCCGGCTAGGCGTCAGCCCGGTCAGCTCCAGCACCTCGAGGGCGCGCAGCACGCGGCGGGGGTTCGCCAGGTCGACGAGGTCGGCGGCGCCGGGGTCGGCCCGCTCGAGGCGGCGGCGGGCCTCCGGCTCGGGCAGCGCCGCCAGCCCGGCTCGCACGCCCGGGTCGGTCGGTGGAAATTCGAGCGGGTCGACCAGCGCCCGGAAGTGCAGGCCGGACCCGCCGGCCACCAGCGCCCGCGCGTCGCGGCGGGCGAGGTCCTCGAGCACCTCATGGCCGGCGGCCTGGAACTCGGCGACGGTGAACTCATCCTCGGGCTCGGCGAGGTCGACCAGATGGTGCGGCACCCGCCGCCGGTCGGCCGCCGAGGGCTTGGCGGTGCCGATGTCCATCCCCCGGTACACCTGCATCGAGTCGACCGACAGGACCTCGGCGCCGAGCCGGGCGGCGAGCTCCAGTGCGATGGCGCTCTTGCCGGCCGCGGTAGGCCCGACGAGGCCGACGACCGGGGTCAGTGAAGCACCCGCCCCGTGAGGTGGTGGGGGGCGGCGGCGGTGACCTCGACGTCGAGGAAGCGGCCGGGCGGCACGTCGGCGGGGAAGTGGACGAGCTTGCTGGTCCGGGTGCGGGCGGTCGCCATGGCGGGGTCCTTGCGGGACGGGCCTTCGGTGAGTACCTCGACGGTGCTGCCCACCAGCGCCTCGTTGCGCTCCAGCGAGATGCGCTCCTGCAGTGCCTTGAGGCGAACAAACCGCTCCTGGGCGACGTCCGGCGGCACCTGGGCCTCCATCGTGGCGGCGGCGGTGCCGGGCCGCGGCGAGTACACGAACATGTAGGCGCTGTCGAAGCGGGCGGCGGCCACGACGTCGAGCGTCGCCCGGAAGTCGTCCTCGGTCTCCCCGGGGAACCCGACGATGATGTCCGTCGACACCGCGAGCTCGGCGACGTGCTCCCGGGCCATCGCCAGCTTGCGGAGGAAGCGCTCCGCGTTGTAGCCGCGGTGCATGGCGGCGAGGATGCGGTCGGAGCCCGACTGGAGCGGCAGGTGGAGCTGCTCGCACACTGCGGGGGTCTCCGCCATCGCCAGGGCGACGTCCTCCTTGATGTCCTTGGGGTGGGGGCTGGTGTAGCGGATGCGGCGGATGCCGGGGACCTCCCCCACCCGGCGCAGCAGGTCGGCGAACAGGGGGCGGCGGCCGTCGATGTCGAGGTCGCGGCCGTAGGAGTTGACGTTCTGGCCCAGCAGGGTGACCTCGACGACCCCGTCGGCGACGAGCCGGCCCACCTCGCGAACGACGTCGCCGGGCCGGCGGCTGATCTCGGCGCCCCGCACGTGCGGGACGATGCAGAAGGTGCAGGAGTTGTTGCAGCCGATCATGATCGTCACCCAGGCCGCATGCGGCACGGCCCGGCGGGCCGGGAGGTACGACGGGAAGTCGTCGACGGAGCGGGTCTCATCCCAGATCTCGGTGACCGGCCCCCACTCCTCCGCATGGTCGAGCAGGTCGACCACCCGGTGCACGTTGTGGGTGCCGAACACCACGTCGACCCACGGCGCCTTGCCCATGACGACGTCGCGGTCCTTCTGGGCGAGGCACCCGCCCACCGCGATGCGCATCCCGGGCCGGGCCTCCTTCATGGGCTTGAGATGGCCGAGGTTGCCGTACAGCTTGTTGTCGGCGTTCTCGCGGATGCAGCAGGTGTTGAGGACGACCAGGTCGGCGTCGTCCGGCCCGGCGGCCGGGGCCATGCCGTCGCGCTCGAGCAGGCCGGCGATGCGCTCGGTGTCGTGCTCGTTCATCTGGCACCCGAACGTGCGGATGAAGTAGCGGCGCCC
>JBFJZV010000197.1:0-6166 GCA_041621915.1 Acidimicrobiia bacterium
CTTCACGTCGGCCGACCTGGCCGACGTGCTGCTCGGCGCCGACGGGCCGGGCTACCTCGAGGGCCAGGCGAACGTGACGGACCTGGTCGACGGCCTCGGCACTGTGCTCGACCGGCTCGGCGAGTTGGTCTACCCGCTCGCGACCCGGCTACGCGAGCTGGGCGCCACCCGCGTTGCGCTGGTGCCCATGGGCTGGCTCGGGACTCTGCCGATCCATGCCGCCCGCTGGCAGGACGCGGGCGGAGCGCCCTCCCTCATCGACGTCGTGGACGTCACCTACGTCCCCAGCGCCCATGCCCTGGCAATGCTCCACGTGATGGCGGCCGCCACCGAGCGAAACCCCGAGGTGCTGTGCGGCGTCGCCGACCCGCAGCCGCTGGCGGGCTCGCTGCCGTACGCCCGCGACGAGCTCGAGGCCGCCGCAGCCCGGTTCCCGGAGGCTCGGGCCTTCTACGGGGAGGACGCCACCCGCGCCAACCTGCTGGGCGCGCTGTCCACGGCCACCCACGTACACCTCGCCTGTCACGGGGTCAACAACCCGACGAATCCCCTGTTCTCGCACTTCGAGTTCCCGGACGGCCCCCTCGACATGCGGGACATCCGCTACGGCGAGTTGGCGTCGCTCGCCACGGTGCGTCTGGCGGTCCTGTCTGCCTGCGAGAGCGCCATCGCCGCCACCCGGCTGCCCGACGAGATGGTCGGCCTGCCCACGGCGCTGCTGCTGGCCGGGGTGCCGGCAACGATGGGGACCCTATGGCAAGCGCCGGACCTGCCGACCGCGCTGCTCATGACGAAGTTCTACGAGCTGCTCCGGGGTGGCCCCGACGACGCGGAGCAGATGGCGCCGATGCGGGCCCTGTCGCGCGCCCAGCGCTGGCTCCGAGACGCCACCCTCGACGAGCTGCGGCGGCACGTGCCTCCCAGCGGGCAGCTCGCCGCCGGCCTCGACGCCGAGCTGCACGGGCTGGCGCCGGGCGACCGGCCGTTCCAGAACCAGCCGGTCATGTGGGCGCCGTTCGCCGCCTTCGGCGTCTGACCCAGCGCCGGCGCTACCCGTGGTCGGCGTGGCTGCCCGGCTCGGCGCCCGCCACCACTTCGACGACGTCGGCGGGTGCCGCCGGGGTCACCCATGCCGCCGCGCCGCCAGCGCCGTTGAGCCACGAGGTTGCGCACTCGGAAGCCTCCTGGTCGGCCCCGATGCGCTACCCGGCTCGAGCCGGGGCCCAACCCCGGCCGCCTACCGCCGGCCTGCCGTCGACCTCGGCACCCACCGACACCGCGTGCGCCGGGTAGCCCCGCACGAAGTTGGCGGTCCCGTCGAGCCCGTCGACGTACCAGGTGACCCCGGTGCTGCCCGGCCGGCGCCCGCCCTCCTCGGCGACGACCCCGTCGTCGAGCCGCTCGGCCCGGATGACCTCGCAGGCTCGACGCTCCGCCTCGACGTCCACGTCGGTCACCAGGTCGCCCGGTTCCGACTTGGAGTGCACCGCGCCGGGACCGGCTGCGTGCACCGCCGCCCCCGCTGCCGCCGCCCTGACCGCGAGATCGGCCAGCGCGTCGAGGTCGGTCACGGCGCGTCGAGCAGCCGCAGCACCTCGCCCATCTGCGCCACCGACCGGGCGGTGATGGGGTCGAGCACGAGCTGCACGTGGCTCACGCCGTGCGCCGCCACCGCCCGCAGGTGCCCGGCCAGCTCCTCCGGCGAGCCGCGCACCGGCTCGGCCGAGTGCCGCTCCGGGCTGCTCTGGCGGCGCCCGAGCCCGCCCTCGAGCTGCACGTACACCGCGGCGGTCCGGCCCACCTCCGCCGGATCCCGCCCCGCGTCCCGGCACGCCGCGTCGAGCTGCGCGACCAGGGGCGGCAGCCCCTCGGGGCGGTTGCCGTACCACGCGTGCCACGTGTTCCACAGGTCGACGTGCGGCAGCGTCGCCCGCAGCACGCGCGGGCCCAGCGAGCCGACCATCAGCGGCGGGCCGCCGGGCCGGGGGCCGCGGGGCACCAGCGCGCAGTCGCGGGCTTCGTAGAACTCGCCGGCGAAGTCGATCTCGCCCTCCGCCAGCAGGGTGCGGACGATCGTGAACGCCTCCTCGAAGCGAGACGCCCGCCGGTCGAACGGGAAGCCGAACGCCCGGTACTCGACCTCGTTCCACCCGGCGCCGAGCCCCAGGATCAGCCGCCCGCCGCTGATCTCGTCGACGGTGGCGGCCTTCTTGGCCAGCATCGCCGGGTTGTGGAAGCTGGTGGCGGCGACCAGCGGCCCGATCTCGACCCGCTCGGTGGCCTCGGCCAGCGCGGCGAGCAGCGACCACGCCTCCCACGGTCCCCGGGTGCCGTGGGCGTCGTCCCGGTAGAGCAGGTGGTCGCCGACCCACACGGAGTCGAGCCCGACGTCCTCGGCGGTGCGGGCGATGTCGCGCAGCTCCGACCAGGACACCTCGCGCTCCACCTCGGGGAGCTGCACACCGACGGCGAGAGGACGGCTCACGGCGAGCGATGGTATCGGGGTGGTTGCACCGGCGGCGCGGCGGGTACAAGCTTGCGACGATGGACTTCGCGACGTTTGAGGGCGTTCCCGAGCTGCCGCTGGTGGCCACCGCCATCCACCACGGACATGACGTGCGGCCGGAGGTCGGCGAGCTGCTCGCCATCGACGCCGCGACCCGGCTGCGGGAGGAGGATCCCCGCACCGGTGCGCTCACCACGGTCGCCCCCGCGCGGGTGGTGGTGCATCGATCCCGGTTCGAGGTGGACCTCAACCGGCCTCGGGACCGGGCGGTCTACCGCACGCCCGCTGACGCCTGGGGCCTGGAGGCGTGGCGTGAACCGCCCCCGGACGAGCTGGTCGCCGAGTCGCTGCGCCTCTACGACGACTGGTACCGGCGCATGCACGACCTGCTCTCCGACACGGCGCGCCGCCACGGCGGCTTCGTGCTCCTCGACGTCCACTCGTACAACCACCGGCGGGAGGGACCGGGCGCCGCGGCGGCCGACCTGCTCGACAACCCCGAGGTCAACGTGGGCACCGGATCGATGGACCGGGACCGGTGGGCGCCGGTCGTCGACGGGTTCATGAAAGCGCTGAGGGCGCACGGCGGCCTGGATGTCCGCGAGAACGTCCGCTTCCGCGGCGGGCACCTGTCGAGGTGGGTCCACGAGAACTTCCCGGCGACCGGGTGCGCGCTGGCGCTCGAGTTCAAGAAGACGTGGATCGACGAGTGGACGGTCGAGGTGGACGACGACCACCTCGACCGCCTCGTGGCCGCGCTGCGCCACGCCGTCCCCGGGACGCTCGCCGCCCTACCGGTGTGACCGTCGCCGCCGGGCTGGTCGCCGAGGTCGACCGGGCGGTCAGCGACGTCGACCGCCGGATGGCCTTCCTGCTGCACGTGACCCCGGTGAACGTCACCGAGGCGTGCGAGGCGTTCACCGGCGCAAGCGGTGACGACCCCGGCTTCGAGTACCGGCCGCTGCCGTTCGACCCGCGGGCCGAGGCCGCCGCGCTCGCGGCGCTGCCCGGGCTGGAGGGCGACGGCTGGGCGACGCTGGTGCGGGCGAAGCGCCGCGAGGTGGTGATCCGGCTGGAGATGCTCGCCAGGCGGGGCACGCCTCGCTTCCGGGAGCTGGCCGACCTGCTGTACGGCGGCGCGACCAAGGAGCTGGCGGCGCTCGCCCATCAGCTGCTGGAGGCGATCCCGCCCGCCGCCCCGCCGCGCCCGGTCCCCGGCGTTGCGGCCGCCGAGATCGCCCGGAGGGCCACCGCCGAGGTGGCCGCCTACCGCGAACTGCTGCCGGAGCTGGACTGCCGGCTTGAGGTGCGGCCCGACGTCACGGGGATGATCGTGGAACAGGGGAACCTGCTCATCGGCCGCGACACGGTCGTGCCGCCGGAACGGGTCGCGGCCCTGCTGCACCACGAGATCGGCACCCACGTGCTCACCCACGCCAACGGGGCCCGCCAGCCGCTGCGGGTGATGCGGGACGGCCTGGCCGGGTACGAGGAGCTGCAGGAGGCGCTCGGGGTGCTGGCCGAGCACCTCAGCGGCGGGTTGTCGCCGCCGCGGCTGCGCCGGCTGGCGGAACGGGTGGCAGCGGTGGCCTCGATGCAGGCCGGCGCGTCGTTCCGGGAGACGTACGACCTGCTCGGCCGGCGCTGGGAACTGGCCCCCGGTGCGGCGTTCCGGGTGGCGATGCGGGCGCACCGCGCCGGCGGCCTCGCCAAGGACCTCGTCTACCTGCGCGGCCTGGCCGCGCTGCTCGCCCACCTCGGGGCGGGGCGGAGTTTCGACGTCCTGTTCGCCGGGAAGGTGACGCTGCACGACGCCGCCGCCGTCGAGCGCCTGCTGGGCGACCGGCAGTGCTGGGTGGCTCCCCGGTACCTCGACGAGCCCGGAGTGGCGGAGCGCCTCGACCGGATCCGCGCCGGCATGACCGTGCCGGACCTGCTCGAGCGGTGAGCGCGGAAGGAGCGGACATGCGCATCGGCTTCGTCATCAACGGCCTCGACAGCGAGGACCACCGCTACACGACCGTCCGCCTCGCCTTCGCGGCCAACCGCATGGGGCACGACGCCTGGTTCATCCCGGTGGACGCCTTCGCCGCCGACCCGGACGGCACCATCGGCGCCCGCGCCCACGCCGCCGCCGGCCGCCGCTTCCGCAGCCAGGAGAACTACCTGGCCCAGGTGCGCAGCGACGAGGGCCGCCACGAGCGGATCTTCGTCGACGAACTCGACGTGCTGTTCCTGCGCAACGACCCCGCCGCCGACGCCGACCGTGGCTGGGCACAGACGTCGGGCATCCTGTTCGGCCAGCTCGCCGCCCGCCGCGGCGTGCTGGTGGTCAACGACCCCGAGCACCTCGCCAACGCCGTCAACAAGACCTACTTCGAGCACTTCCCGCAGGCGGTGCGGCCCCGCACGCTGATCACTCGCGACCGGGACGAGATCGCCGCCTTCGTCGACGAGCTGGAGGGGCGGGCCGTGCTGAAGCCGCTCCAGGGCTCCGGCGGCCAGGGGGTGTTCCTGGTGGCCGACGACGAGTCGCCGAACCTCAACCAGATCGTCGAGGCCATCCTACGCGACGGCTACGTCGTCGCCCAGGAGTACCTCACCGCCGCCGAGCAGGGCGACGTGCGAATCTTCGTGATGAACGGCGAGCCGCTGCGCCGCGGGGACCGGTACGCAGCGTTCCGCCGCGTCAACGACGGCACCGACCCCCGCAGCAACATGCACGCCGGCGGCCACGCCGAGCCGGCGAAGATGACCGACGAGCTGCTGGCGCTGGTCGACATGGTGCGACCCAAGCTGCTGGCCGACGGCATGTTCCTGGTGGGCCTCGACGTCATCGGCGACAAGCTGATGGAGGTCAACGTCTTCAGCCCCGGCGGGCTGACCACCTGCTGCACCATGTACGAGGCGGACTTCGACGTGGCGATCCTGGAGGCGCTGGAGGCCAAGGTCGCCCACCGCGAGCACTACGCCGACACCCTGACCAACGCCGCCCTAGCCACGCTCTGATTGCCGCCCCCGCTGAGCGGGGGAGGGCGGCCCTTGCTCCCCCGCCTATGTCTATGCGGGGGGAGTCCCCGAGCGCAGCGAGGAGGAGGGGGGCGACTACGGGCGCGTGGAGAACTCGCTCCCTCCGACCCGGCGCCTGCGGCGCTGGCCCACCTCTCCCGCATACGCGGGGGAGGCACTCACCCGGCGAACGCCGCGATCACCGGGGCGAAGCGCGCGATCGCGTCGGGGGTGGGGACCGGCGGCATCGCCACGATCGCGTGGTCGACGCCCGCGTCGGCCAGGGCGCGGTAGCGGCCGACGTGGTCGTCGACCGTACCGGCGTTGACTCGCGCCGCGTAGGCGGAGGCGCTCACCCGCGGCGGCCGGCCCGCCGCGACCAGATCGTCGACCTCGGCCCGGCTGGCGCCCGCCAGCGCCGGGCCCAGGTGGGGGACCACGATCTCGTCCGGGTCGCGGCCCTCTGCGGCGCAGTGGCCGCGCAGCACCTCCAGCTTGTGGGCGACGGTGTCGGTGTCGCCGAACAGGTTGCACGCGTCGGCGTGGCGGGTAACCAACTGCAGCGTGCGCCGCTCGCCCTGCCCGCCGACGAGGATCGGCACGTGATCCTGCAGCGGGCGCGGGTAGCAGATCGTGTCGGGCACGTTCACC
>JBFJZV010000198.1:0-6159 GCA_041621915.1 Acidimicrobiia bacterium
CTGAGCCTCCGCCTCGGGGGGAAGGGGGTGCGAGCGTTCGGACCGCGCCGGCGCGGCATGCGGGACCACGCGCGGAAGCTATTTCCTCAACCGGCTACGGAGAGTGCCCGATACCCGGGACCTATCGGCGCTGCCGAGGTGCTCGTCCCGGGCAGCCCCACACCGGTTCCAGCGGGAGGTTCCGGACCAGGGTTGCCTGCACCTCCGGCAGCGCCGCTCGTCGGCCCGCCGCCGACGGGCGCCGATCACGTGGACGACACCACCGTGAGCCAGTCCTCGCCGGAGGCCCTATTCCCGATGGAGCCGGCGCCTGCAACCCCCGAGCCCGAGCCTGCGCCTCGGCACCCAAATCCCGCGACGTCGGACCCTCAGCGGCCGATCACGGCGTCGCCGCCCATGGCGGCGATACGGGCGGGTCTGGGCGTGAGCCACGTCGAAGCCCCCGACGCCGACCGGGCGGAGCCGCCGCTGGCGCTATCGCCCCGAGCGGGGCTGATGGTGGCGTTCCGAGCCACCGTGGAGACCCTGCGCGACCACGCGCTGGCTGCGGTGCTGCTCGGGATCGTCATCGCCTGGATGTCCTTACGGGCGATCGACCGCACCCGTCGCGCCGAGGCAGAGCCAGCCTGAGGCGCTCAGCTCTCGACGCGGACGCCCTTCCAGAATGCGACCCGGTCCTCGATCTCGGCGGCGGCCGCCTTGGGCTCGGGGTAATGCCACGCAGCCGCCGGGTTGACGTCGCCGCCGACCCGCACGTCGAAGTAGCCGGCCGTGCCGTTCCACGGGCACACGCTGGTGCTGGAGCTCTCGGAGAAGTGCTCCCACCGTACGCAGTCCGGCGGGAAGTAGTGATTGCCCTCCACCACCACCGTGTCCTCGCTCTCGGCGAGCACCGTCCCGTTCCACATCGCACGCGGCATTGTCGCTCTCCTGGTCGTCGGGCGTCATCCGGAGCAACGTCACCTTCCGGGCGCCCATTCCTCGCTCAGCCCTTGACGACCCCCAGCGGGCGGAGCCGGGCGACGGGCGCGGCCAGCCCGGCCCGCCGGCACACGTCGACGACCTCGTCGACGTCCTTGTACGCGTAGTCCGCCTCTTCCGACAGGAGCTTCACCGAGCCGGGCCGGACCGCGATGCCCCGCCCCTCCAGGTCGGCGCGCACCTCCCGGCCCGGCTGCGCCGCCTTGGCCTTCTTGCGACTCATCATCCGCCCGGCGCCGTGAGCGGCCGACGCGAAGGCCGGGTTGCCGGCCACCCCTCGCAGCACCCAGGAAGCGGTGCCCATGCTGCCGGGGACCAGCACCGGCTGGCCTACCGGCCGCAGGTCGGGCGGCAGCGCCCGATGCCCGGCTGCGAACGCCCGGGTCGCTCCCTTGCGGTGCACGCACAGCAGGCGCTCGCGGTTTCCGACGTCGTGCGGTTCGAGCTTGGCCAGGTTGTGCGCCACGTCGTAGACGAGCGGCATCGCCACGTCGCCGAGCACCGCGGCGAACGCTTCCCGGGCGGCGTGCGCCAGCACGTGCCGGTTGGCCCAAGCGAAGTTGGCGGCCGCTGCCATGGCAGCGAGGTAGCGCTCGCCCTCGGCCGACTCCACCGGGACGCATGCAAGCTGGCGATCGGGCACCGAGATCCCGTGCGAGGCCATCGCGCCGCCCATCGCCCGCAGCTGGTCGGTGCAGGTCTGGTGGCCAAGACCGCGCGAGCCGCAATGGATCATCACGCAGACCATTCCCTCGGACAGGCCGAACGCAGCCGCGGCCTCCGCGTCCTCGACCCGCTCGACCACCTGCACCTCGAGGAAGTGGTTCCCGGCGCCGAGCGAGCCGAGCTGTCCGCTTCCCCGCTCGCGGGCCTTGTCGCTGACCGCCGCCGGGTCGGCGCCCGCTGACGTGCCCTGCTCCTCGCAGCGGTCCAGGTCCCGCTCCTCGCCGTAGCCCGCCGCCAGCACCGCCGCCGCTCCACGCCCGAGGACCCGCCCGACCAGCCCCTGCTCCGCCACCGCTCCGGCCCCCAGGCCGCGTGGGATCCGGCGGTCGAGCTCGGCCATGATCCCGGCCCGATCAGCGTGGAAGTCGCCCTCGGTGAGGCCGGAGCCCAGCAGCCGCACGCCGCAGCAGATGTCGAAACCGACGCCCCCCGGCGATACGACGCCGCCGTCGTCGACGACGGTCGCCGCCACCCCGCCGATCGGGAACCCGTATCCCCAGTGGATGTCGGGCATCGCCAGAGACGCGGTGGCGATGCCGGGCAGGTGCGCGACGTTGGCGACCTGGGTCACCGCCCGATCCGACTCCGCCTTCGCGAACAGCGCCTCCGACGCATACACGACGCCGGGCACCCGCATCCCGCCCTCGCGGGCCAACTCCCATCGCACGTCGCCAGAGCGCCGGACCTTCACGCGTCCCAGGGTACGGCGCGCCGGAGGCCCCGGGTAGGGGCCTCCGGACGCTCCGCTTGCAGGTTGTGCGCTACCGGCTGCTCGCCCGCAGCGCGTCGCGGATCTCGCGCAGCAGGACCACGTCCTCCGGGTCCGGCTCCGGCGCCTCCTCGACCTGACCCCGAGCCTTCCGAGCCTGGTACGCCTGGTAGGGCTTGACCAGGAAGAAGAACAGCGCCAGGGCGACCATCAGGAACGTTACGAGCGCCGTGATGAAGCTGCCGTACAGGATCTCCGAGCCGTTGATCCTAAGCAGGTGCTGGTCGAAGGTCGGCTCTCCGAAGATGATCCCGACGATCGGCATGACGATGTGCTCGACCAGTGAGCCCACCAGGGCCACCAGCGCGAGCGCCAGCACCAGGGCGACGGCCACGGTGACCAGGTCGCCCTTCAAGGCGAACGCCTTGAATTCCTCCCACAATTTGCGCATGAGGTGCACTCCCTCTTTCGTATGTACGGGCACGATGCCCGTTGCTTAGCCGGAGGTACGACACGTGCCTCGGCGGAAAGTTCCGCGTTACACGTCGAAGATGATGCGCGCCCACCAGCCGGCGGGGACCTCCACCACTACGAGGTCGTGCCACGTCACCGCCTTGACCGGCGGCCCTCGCAGCTCGAGCCCGTCGAAGGTGGCGCCGGTGGCAGCCCCCTGCACGCCGCCCTCCTCCAGCCGATCGACCGTGAAGCCCGCGAATGCCAGGCGGTGGGCCTCCCCGAGGTACAGCAGCTCGTTGAGCCAGCCGACGAGCAGCTCCTCGATCGTGTCACCGGCCGCAACCACCGGCACGTCGCGGTCGGCACGAAGCACGGAGAGGTCGAACGTCAGGTCGAACATGCCGTATGCGGCGTGCTCGAAGAGCTCCGGCAGCGTGGCGCCATAGGCGATGATGCCGGTGTCGGCGGTGTGCGGGAGCACCTCGTAGCGGGGCATGGGCGCTGCATTGTGGCCCGTCCGGGACCCGACCGCCGATCCCCGCTTCCCGTCTATCGATAGCCGTCCGGCGGCCGTAGCGTCGGCGGCCAACCGACCAGGAGCCAGAGATGCCCCGTGCAGTGTGCGCGTATTGCACGATGAAGGACGACGGACAGCACCGCAATTGGTACACGGTCGACGTCGCCGGCGGTCCCGCCGTGCGGCTGTGCTCGATCTACTGCCTCGCCGACTGGGCCGCTGAGCAGGAGAAGGCTGCCTGACGCCCCCCGCTGCAACTCCTCAGTAGCGGGTCGAGCTCGCCGATAGTCCAGGGATGGACAACACCGCCGACCTGCAGGTGCTGCTCGGCTCGTCCTACCCGCTGATCGTCGCGACGGCCCGCGACGAGCGGCGGTTGCTGCGCATCGTGCGGCGGGCCGCCGCCCACCGCGGGCTGCCCGTGTGGACGTGGTCGGCGACCCGCGGCCTGGCCCGGGAGGGGTTGGCCGGCCAGTACGGCACCACCGATCCCCGCCAGGCGCTCGATTGGGTGGCTGCGCTCGACGACCCCGGCGTGTTCGTCTTCGCCGACCTGGCGTTCGACGATCCGCTGGTGGTGCGCCACCTCAAGGAGCTGGCCCAACGGGCGCGGCCCGGCCAGACCTTGGTGGTGACCGGTGTGGCTCCGGCGGTGCCGCCCGACCTTGCCGGCTTGGCGATGCCGTGGTCGCTGCGGCCGCCGGGCCCGGACGAGCTGGAGCGGCTGGTGCGGCGCACGATGCGTGACCTGAGCCGGCGCGGCATCGCGGTGGCGCTCGACGACGCCGGCGTATCCGAGTTCGCCGCCACGCTCCGAGGGCTCTCGCTGGGAGAGGCGGAGCGGCTCGTGCAGCGCGCCGCGCTGGGCGACGGCACGCTGCGCCCCGCCGACCTGCCGGGACTGCGAGCGGCCAAAGCCGAGCTGCTCAACGTCGACGGGGTCCTCGAGCTGGTCGAAGCCGAGGTTGGCACCCTCGGCGACGTCGGAGGCCTCGGCGGCATCAAGCAGTGGCTCGAACGCCGCCGGCTGGCGCTGGCCGGCGGCCACCCCGGCCTCGACCGGCCGCGCGGGTTCCTGCTCACCGGGGTCCCGGGGTGCGGCAAGTCGCTCGTCGCGAAGTCGCTCGCTCGCACCTGGGAGCTGCCGCTCGTGCGTCTCGACCCGGCCCGTCTGTACGGCAAGTACGTCGGAGAGTCGGAGCAGCGGCTGGCGTCGGCGCTGGCGACGGTCGACGCCATGGCGCCGGTGGTGCTGTGGATCGACGAGATCGAGAAGGGCTTCGCGGCCGGCGGCGCCGGGGACGGCGGCGTCTCGCAGCGGCTGCTCGGTACTTTCCTCCACTGGATGCAGGAGCGCGACGACGGGGTGTTCCTGGTCGCCACCGCCAACGACGTCGCGGCGCTGCCGCCGGAGCTGCTGCGCAAGGGCAGGTTCGACGACGTGTTCTTCGTCGACCTGCCCGACTCTGAGGCGCGGGAGCGCATCTTCGCCATCCACCTGGCTCGCCGCGGCCACGAGCCGGGGGCGTTCGACCTGCCTGCGCTCGCCACCGCCGCAGATGGGTTCTCGGGAGCCGAGATCGAGGCCGCGGTCGTCGGCGCCACCTACCGGGTGCTGGCAACCGGCGACCCGCTCACGACGGCCGAACTGGCCACCGAGCTGGCGGGTACGGTGCCACTGTCGACCTCCCGCGGCGAGGACGTGGAGGCGTTGCGCCGCTGGGCCGCAGGCAGGGCGCTGGCCGCCTGACCCCGCCAGGACCGTTTCGGGGAATATGATAACGATTCGCTTAGGTTTGTTCATATAGCCACGCTATAGTTTGTCCGGCTTCCGTCGAGGGAACGAACACGCCATGGACATCAACCAGCTCACCCAGAAGTCGCAGCAGGCCGTGCTGGGCGCACGCGACCTGGCTGCATCGGCGAACCATCAGTACGTCGAGGCGGAGCACCTGCTGGCCGCCCTGCTCGGCCAGAGCGAGGGCATCGTCTACCCGTTGGTGAACAAGCTGGGCGCCTCGGTGGCGGAGCTGCGCGCCGGTGTCCAGGCCCGCCTCGCCGATAAGCCAAAAGTCTTCGGCGGCGCCGAGGCCGCCTTCTCCCCCGAGTTCGTGAAGCTGCTCGATCGTGCCGACGGCGAACGGAAGCAGCTCAAGGACGACTACGTGTCGGTGGAGCACCTCGTCCTGGCGCTCGTCGACGGCAAGGGCGGCGCCGCCGACCTGCTGCGGGCGGCGGGCTTCACCCGCAACGCCGTGCTCGAGGCGCTTCAGGAGCTGCGCGGCTCGCAGCGGGTGACGTCGCAGAACCCGGAGTCGACGTTCCAGGCGCTCGAGCAGTACGGGCGCGACCTGGTCCACATGGCCCACGACGGCAAGCTCGACCCGGTGATCGGCCGCGACGACGAGATCCGCCGCGTCATCCAGGTCCTCAGCCGCCGCACCAAGAACAACCCGGTGCTCATCGGCGAGCCCGGCGTCGGCAAGACCGCCATCGTCGAGGGCCTCGCCTCCCGCATCGCCGCCGGCGACGTGCCGGAGGGGCTGAAGGAGAAGCGCATCGTGGCGCTGGACCTCAGCGCGATGGTGGCGGGCGCCAAGTACCGCGGCGAGTTCGAGGAGCGGCTCCAGGCGGTGCTGGCCGAGATCAAGGACGCCGAGGGCCGGCTGATCACGTTCATCGACGAGATGCACACCATCGTCGGCGCCGGCGCCGCCGAGGGCGCCATGGACGCCTCCAACATGCTGAAGCCGATGCTGGCCCGCGGCGA
>JBFJZV010000199.1:0-6114 GCA_041621915.1 Acidimicrobiia bacterium
CCCGCCGGCGACGCTCCCGAGGCATGATCGCCGGGTGACCTACCCGGCCGACACCGCTCCCGTCCGCGCCGACGAGCGCTTCGACGAGGACCAGGTCGCCACCTATCTGCGCCGCCACGTCCCCGACATCGGCGACCGGCCGATCACGTTCGCCCAGTTCCCCGGCGGCAAGGCCAACCTCACCTACCTGGCGCTCGCGGGCGACTTGGAGCTGGTGCTGCGCCGTCCGCCGCACGGCCCCGTGGCCCCGGGCAGCCACGATATGGCCCGCGAGCACGCGGTGCTGTCGGTCCTCTGGCAGGCCTACCCGCGGGCACCGCGCGCCTACCACTACTGCGACGACCCGGCCGTCATGGGGAAGGAGTTCTTCGTGATGGAGCGCCGCCGCGGCGTGGTGATCCGGGAGGCGTGGCCGCCCGGCTTCCCCGACGACGACGCGGTGAAGCGGCGCCTGGCCGAGGACCTGGTCGATGCGCTCGCCGAGCTGCACCTGGTGGACTACGAGGCGATCGGGCTGGGCGGCCTGGGCAGGCCCGACGGGTTCGTCGACCGCCAGGTGGCCGGCTGGACGAAGCGGTGGGAGCTGGCGAAGACAGACGAGGTGCCGGCGATGGAGGAACTCGCCGTCCGGCTGGGCCGCTCGGCGCCGGCGCCGCAGGCGGCCACGCTGCTCCACAACGACTTCAAGCTCGACAACACGATGGTCGACTTCGCCGGCAACGTCGTAGCCGTCTTCGACTGGGACATGGCCACCACGGGCGACCCGCTCGTCGACCTCGGCACCGCCCTCGCCTACTGGGCCGACCCGGACGACCCGACGTACCTGATCTTCGGCGAGGGGGCGGTGACGCTGGCGCCGTGGATGTCCCGCGACGAGGTAGCCGACCGCTACGCGACGGCCTCGGGGTTCGACCTGGCCGGCCTGCGGTTCTACGAGGCGCTGGCGATGTTCCGCCTCACGGTGATCATCCAGCAGATCTACGTGCGGTGGGTGCGGGGCCAGACGAAGGACGAGCGCTTCGCGGCGCTGGGCGACTTCGTCCCGGCGCTGGCGGAGCAGGGGCTGGCGCTGGCCGACGGGCTGTAGCCACTGTACTATGACATACATGTCGTAGTATTGACCGCCCCAGACAATTATGGCATAGTTGTTGAAACGTCGTGCGAGCTCGACAAGAATGCCATATCCCCCGTTTCATCCTGACAGCAAGGCCAAGCCACCCATGATCATGGCTCGCCGGGAGTTCGAGGCGGCCTTCGGTGCGGAGTCGCGGTACGTGGAGATGAAGTCCAGTGCCGGCGGGAACGCGATTCGCGACACCATCGTGGCGTTGTCCAACACGGATGGCGGGGTGGTGGTCGTGGGCGTTCGGGACGACGGCGTGATTCTCGGCTGCGAGCTCACGCCCTCGATCGAGGACACGATTCACCAACACGTCGCAACGATCCGAAACCCGGGCCGGTATGAGGCGCATTCGCTTCTGGTCGACGATCGGCCGCTCACCGTCGTCTCCGTCGCCCGCCGGGTGGCCGGCGTCGCGCAGACTTCCGACGGCCGGGTACTGGTCCGCAAGGGCAGCACGAACGTACCTCTGTTCGATACGGAGCTCGGCGCCTTTCTCTCCGAGCGCTCTCTGGTGCGCTTCGAGAGCACCGTGACCTCACGGTCGCTGGCGACGGCCGATCCCGAGTGCTTGGACCGACTCATCAGCGCCTTCGGTTGGGACGTTGAGGAGGCTCCCGTTCACCTGCGTGACCGAGGCCTGACCGCGCTCGGGGCGAACGCAGACCACCTGACGGTGGCCGGCGTTCTGGTCCTGACGGCCCGGCCCGACGAGGTGCTCCCGAAGGCGTTCGTCGAGGTGCTCAGGTTCGGGGAGTCGTCGCAGATGTATGAATGGAGGGAGGAGATCCGCGGCCCCGTCGACGTGCAGGTCGCTCGCTCGGTTGAGTTCGTCAACCAGCAACTCGGGTCGGAGTCCGTGATGCTGGGGGCACGGCGCTACGAGATGCCGCGCCTCCCGCCGCAGGTTGTTCGCGAGGCGGTCGCCAACGCAGTTGCTCACCGTTCCTACGAGCTCGATCGGATGGCGGTCCGGATCGAGATCCGGCCCTCCGAGGTCCGCGTCACGTCGCCGGGACCTCTGCCGGAGCCAGTGACAGAGAAGAACATCCGCGATGTCGCCGCCCCTCGCAATCCCGACGTCATCGCCGTGCTACGCCGATACGGTCTCGCCGAGGATTACGGGCTCGGTGTAGACGTGATGCAAGATCAAATGGCTGCCGCGCTCCTCGATGCGCCAGCTTTCCGGGACACGGGCAGCACCGTGGTGGTGGAGCTACCGGTTCGCAGCCCTGTCAGTGCGCAGGAGCGGGCCTGGGTCATGCATCTGGAGCAAACTGAGATGATCGAGCCGGAGGACCGGATCCTCCTGATCCACGCTGCCCGTGGAGAGGAACTGACGAACTCCAGGGCGAGGGAGCTGATGGGGACTGAAGACCGGCAGCGCGCACGAACTGCGTTGCATCGCTTGCGTGACTCGAACCTGTTGGTGCAGGAAGGTGAGCGGGGCGGCGCTTCGTATCGGCTGGCGAAGCACCTCGGAGCGCCGGTCGGCCTTCGGCTGGGCCGGGACGAGCTCGAGGCGCTGGTCTTGGATGCCGCGCGCGCGGGACCGATCACGAACTCGGATGTCCGACAGATCACCGGCCTGGACCGAGCTGCAGCGCTCGCTCTTCTGTCCCGGCTCGTCGACGACGGTCGTCTGATGCGCCGTGGCGAGCGCCGCGGAACCCATTACGTGCCGGCCCGGGAGCTCTGACCACGGTTTCCCCTCTTGCCACCCAGCCTGCCCGCCGATAGAGTCCCTGGACACATGGCAGAGCGCTATTACTTCGGCTTCCTCTTTACCGGGCCCTCGCCCGGGCCGAAGTAGCGCGCTGACACCACCACCAGACCAACGCAGACCTTCGACCCGGAGCCAGGGCTCCGGGTTCTTGCGTTCCCGGGGCCCCGTAGCCAAGGAGCCAGCACGGTGAGCCCAGACCCCACCCTCAAGAGCCATCGCAAACCCGAGATCGAGACGACCGTCGTCGACGTGGCGGCGGTCCGCTTCGGCGACGGCTCCTACCCGGTGATCGCCGGGCCGTGCTCCATCGAGGACGAGGAGCAGATGCTCCAGGCCGCCGCCATGGCCAAGGAGGGCGGCGCGTCGATGCTGCGGGGCGGCGCCTTCAAGCCCCGCACCTCGCCGTACTCGTTCCAGGGCCTCGGCGAGGAGGGGCTGTGGCTGCTGGAGCACGCCGGCCACGAGACGGGCCTCCCCACGGTCACCGAGGTCATGCAGCCCGAGGACGTCGACATGGTCTCCGAGCACGCCGACATGCTCCAGATCGGTGCCCGCAACATGCAGAACTTCTCGCTGCTGAAGGCGGTCGGCCAGGCGGCGAAGCCGGTGCTGTTGAAGCGGGGCCCGTCGGCGACGATCGACGAGTGGCTGCTGGCCGCCGAGTACGTGCTCCACGAGGGCAACGAGCGGGTGGTGCTCTGCGAGCGGGGCATCCGCACGTTCGAGACCCGCACCCGCAACACGCTCGACATCAGCGCCGTGCCGGTGGTGCAGAAGCTCAGCCACCTGCCGGTGATCATCGATCCCAGCCACGCCACCGGCGAGCGGGAGCTGATCGTGCCCATGGCGCTCGCCGGGCGGGCCGCCGGCGCCGACGGCCTCATGGTGGAGATCCACCCCCGTCCCGACGAGGCGCTGTCGGACGCTTCGCAGCAGCTCGACCGGGAGGGCTTCCTCAAGCTGATGCAGGCGCTCGGCGTCCCGGCGTTGCGGGACGACATCGACCGCATCGACCGCGAGCTCATCGGGTTGGTGGCGCGGCGGCTGGAGCGGTCGGTGCAGATCGGGCGCATGAAGCTCCAGGACGGGCTGCCGCTGCGCTCGCCCGACCGGGAGGCCGAGCTGGTGGCCGACGCCCGCGCCGACGCCGAGGCGCACGGGGTGAGCGCCGACTACGGCGAGGAGCTGATGCAGCTCATCCTGAAGTACTCGCGGGACGCCCAGCAGCGCGCCCTCGGCGACACGGGCGATGTGCCGAGGATCGGCGAAGCGGTCTGAGCGCGCTCCGGCTCGACCTCACCGCCCCCGTCGGCAGCTTGACCCTGGCCCGGCCGGAACGGCTCAACGCGCTGTCCACGGCGGCGCTCGAGGAGCTGGTTGCCGCCGCCGGGGCGATCGACGCGGCCCCCGAGGTACGGGTGGTGGTGGTCGCTGGCGAGGGGCGCTCCTTCTGCGCCGGCTACGACCTGAACGATGCCCCCGCGGCGCGGCTGGCGCCGGACGCGGGTGATTGGGAGGAGCGGCGCCGGCTGGCCGACCTCGGGCGGCGGATGGCCGACGCCGTCGAGGGCGTGCGGGCGGTGACGGTCGCCGCCCTGCACGGACACGTGGTCGGCGGCGGGGTGGTGCTGGCCGCCGCGTGCGACCTGCGGGTGGCCGGGGCCGACACCACCTTCTCGATCCCCGAGGTGGATCTCGGCATCCCGCTGGGGTGGGGCGGCGTGGCCCGCCTGGTGCGGGAGATCGGCCCGGCCCGCACCCGCGAGCTCGTCATGACGTGCCGCCCGTTCGATTCCGCAGAAGCGCACGCGATGGGGCTCGTGAACCGGGTCGTGCCCGCCGGCGACCACGGCGACGCTGCCCGGGAGCTGGCGGCGACCATCGCCGGGAAGCCGCCGCTGCCGGTGACCGTCACCAAGCAACAGGTGGCCGCGGCCGCCGCCACCCCGCCCGCCTACGCCGACGCCGACGGACTGCTGGCCGCCCTGGCGTCGCCCGAATCGCAGGCGGCCGCCGCCGAGTACCGCCGCAAGCTGTTCGGGAATTGAGCCTCTAGAGGAAAGCGCCGAGCGTCAGCCCGGCGCCGGTGGCCGAGACGGTGGCGACGGCGGCGGTCGTCAGCCACGACCAGCGGGTCGATCCGGACAGTGCCAAGCCCCCGAAGGCTGCGCCTGGCACGACCCCGGCCAGTGCTCCCCAACCGGCCAGCCCGGGCAGCCGGCCGGTAGCGCCCGCCCACAGCAGCAGGCCGATCCCGGCTGCGAGGAGCACGGGGATCGCCAGCCGGGTGGCACTGGGGCCGGCCCGCACCACGAGCGTCCGCTTGCCGGTGGCGGCGTCGGCGGCGTGGTCGGGCAGGTGCACGCCCAGCAGCATCGCCACGTGCACGAGGACCAGCCCTCCGCCAGCCCATGCCAACGCAGGTCCGGCCGCCCCGCTCGCCATCAGCGACCCGGCCAGGGGAGTGAGCACCACCACGATGAGCGACGCCTCCAGCTCGCCCAACCCCGATCCCGCCAGCCGGATCGGGGGCGCCGAGTAGTACCACCCGCCCAGCAGCGCCACCGCTCCGATCGCCGCAACCGCCGGCTCGACGAACAGGAGCCATCCGGCGAGCAGCAGGGAGACGGAGGCGAACCCGAGCGCCGCCCGCTCCGCCACGGCCACCGATACGCGACCATCGACGAGCACCCCCGACCCCCCGGACAACCACGTCCGATTGGCATTCACACGGTCGGTCTCGACGTCGAAGACCTCGTTCGCATACTGCGTGGCGAGTTGCACGCACGTCACGAGCGCTTGCCCCAGGAGGTACCTCCCCACGCCCGGCCACACCCCGGCGAACGCCGCCCCCAGCGCATAGAACAGGAACCCGCCGAGCAGGAACACCGGCCGGGTGAGCGCCGCGAACTCGGCCGGCTTGGGCGCAGCGAACCCGGGCGTCACCCGATGCCGTGCAGCTCCGACTTGGCGCGCCGCGTCATCAGCGCCCGGACGACCCCCGGCGGGTCGGCGCCCTCGTAGAGCACGGCGCCCACCTGGGTGGCGATCGGCATCTCGATCCCCTCTCTGGCGGCGATCTGAAGGATCGCCGCAGTGCTCTTCACGCCCTCCGCCACCTGGTTCATCTCGGCGATGATGTCATCGAGCGCCTTGCCCTCGCCCAGCCCGTAGCCGACCCGGTGGTTGCGGCTCTTGTCGCTGACACAGGTGGCGATCAGGTCGCCCATCCCGGCCAGCCCGGCGAACGTGAGCGGCTGGCCGCCGA